>NZ_KQ971088.1:358-173770 GCF_001580195.1 Akkermansia sp. KLE1798 | reverse complement strand
GGTTGGCTTCCCCTATCGTCAATGCGGAACTGGTATTCCCGCGTTCCACATAGGAACCCGCGGAAATCTGCGCCCCCTGGAAGATTCCCCCTTCGATCGTCACGTTGGTAGTGCCAATATTGGCGTTGACGGTTGAAGTTCCGGTACCATTGATGACGGAGCCGCCCCAAATCTGGCCCGTGTACGTGCCTGACTTGATCGTCAGATTGGTTGAACCGGTGATATTGGCCGTGCAGTTTGCCGTCTCCACCCAGGTGCCCCCGGCAATCATGGCCTCTGTGGAGCTGTCGCCAAGGTCCAGCGTCATATTGGTATCGGTCAAGTTCCAGGTAGTTGAACTTACCTTGGTGCCTGCAAAGATTTTTTTGGTGGCATCACCGGAGAACGTTGCTCCCGAGATGGTGGTGGCCAGTCCCTGGGCAAAAAGGCTCTCTGCAAACGTGCCGCCTGTAATTTCAATGGAAGCAGACGAATTAGCCGCAATAGTCGGGCTATTGGCCCCGGTCAACCCGTCAGACAAACCATAGACATTAGCATTATATTCCCCCCCGGTAATGGTTAGCTTGGCCGTATAGGCATCAGTCCCATTTCCCAATTGAAGATGGCCCCTTCCCAACAGGGCAATAATGCCGTTAAATGTTCCTCCGTCCAAATTCAAGGAAACATTGCCGACAATTTGTGCTCCCGTTGATGCAGCTCCAGCTCCGCGCGTTGATCCAGCAGTCACCATCTGGGCAAAAGTGCCGCCATCAATCGTAAAAATCACATCTCCCGTATGCAGAAATGATTCCTGCCCCAGTCCTATGCACCAGCTGCTGTCTGGATTACCGACTGAAACGCCATTCCAGTTTCCGCCGTGAATATTGACCGTATAGGTTCCGGTTGTCTGAAAAGCATTCTGCATATTTCCATCCCCTATGATGGAAAACCCGTTAATCGTGCCTGCATTTCGATCCACATTCACCGTAAAATTCCCGGGGATTATCCGGTCATTACTGCTCCATAGCATGAAATTTTGATTGGGAACGCTGTTCAGAAAGGATGTTCCGGCGCCGATGTTGAGCGTAAAATGACACGGATTTTCAATCGTGACACTTTCCCCCGCATTCCCGGCTACATTATACACCTGAATTCCGGAGTAAGTTCCCCCCTCCAAATTCAATGTGCGTTCATAGCCGCCTTCGTAGGTACCGGTAGCCGTAATATCTGTCAAATAGATGATTTCGGGGGATTCTGTCAGAGTCACCGGATCTCCTGTTGGGAGCGTAATGACATACTGGTCGTCGGCAAAGGAAATCGTTGTTTCTCCGTTACCGGTTAATGTATAGTTAGCCCATGACGGAGAAACTAAACAGGCCAGAAGAGCCGACAGGAGAGGGAGAGGTAAATGCGGACGCATGATTTTGTAATTTATTGATAATGAATAATAAATGTTTACAAAAATATATTTTTATTAGAAGTTAACGGATTTAAAATCCGGAGTCAATGACAATTTTTGATGGCAAATGTCTTAGAAAAGTTAAGGGGGAAGATGAAAAGAACAGCGGGATGGAAAAGGATGATGGAAACAACTTTTCAATAGTATTATTGACAATATGTTAGATATGGACTGGTCTTAATTTATCTATTCTCCGGATTTTAAATCCGACTTTCTACAAAATAATGTAAAGTACCGTATGATTGAAGGAAGAAAATCACAGTAAATAATAAGAAAACTGAATATTTATTGTGAGTTTCCGTCATTGCTTTTCTACTCTGCCTTGCAGAAGGAACAAACTGGTTTTCATCTATTTTCTGTGTTAGTTCAGGAGAATAAGCTGTTACCGGAAGAACAGAACTGGATGAAGAGCGATCCAACTATCTCTTCTCTAATGTCACCGGGGCATTTGCAAGTTTGGCTCCTTGTACGGCATTTGTCCGGAGGGCTTTCACAGTTCTGCCGGGTGGGGCCGGGAAATCTCCGTGATCCATATTTTGTCAGCACGGTTTGCAAGGGGGTGCGGTCCGGAGAATATTGACTGTTCAAAAGAGGCGTCCGTGGCTATCGCGTGACAAGTCAAATGAACCCCTTCCATAAGTTTCTGAGTCCTTCAAGGAAGGAACGTGAATGAAGTTATTTCATAAGTTCAGCAGCGGGGAAGGATGCGCCAGCCCTTCCCGATGCGGTGATGATGGACAGGTCAGGGAGTTCTCTGGGGAACATGGAGATGGTTCGTCTTTCCCGACTTGCCGTTTTTTCCATAACGGAATATCCGGTACATATTAAACCAGAAGCAGGCGAATGAATTTCCTCCGTGAAGGAGAGTGTGAAAGTGTTGTTATCTGCGGAACTGCCGCCCGTTCCGGAAAGAGTTATTCACAATTCTTCCGGATGCGGAAGTCAGAGAAGGTTCCGCTTCTATCCCCATCCCCGTTGTGTTGACGGAACCGTGGCTGTGGTCTCTGACGTGGACGGAAGACGCCGTTCCTGTCTGGTCATCGGCCGGGTTTCGCTGGATTTGAAAAGAAAAGGGGCTGCCCCCTGGCGGGAGGCAGCCCCTTGAAAAAAGCCTGTTTTATTTAATGAGGCAGACGGAAGTTTCTGTTGAAGGCGGAGACTTCCTTCTTGAGCTGGCTAAAGCCTTCCGGATTCGGGCAAACCTGTTCGCCCACGTGCAGGGCCAGGGCGCGGGCGATGAATTCCGCCACCTGTTCCACGTCCTGCTCCTTCATGCCGCGCGTGGTAACGGCGGGGGTGCCGATGCGGATGCCGGAGGGCTTCATGGGAGAGCCGGTGTCAAACGGAATGGCGTTTTTATTCACCGTAATTCCTACGCGGTCCAGGGCTTCCTGGGCTTCCGCGCCATTGATGCCCTTGTTGCGGAGGTCCACCATGAATACGTGGTTGTCCGTACCGTTGGAAACGACACGGAAGCCCAGCTCCGTCATTTTTTTGGACATGGCCTGGGCGTTTTTCACGACCTGGGCGGCATAGTCCTTGAATTCCGGTTTCAGGGCTTCGCCAAAGCAGGCGGCCTTGGCGGCAATGACGTGCATGAGCGGGCCGCCCTGCATGCCGGGGAACACGGCGGCGTCAATCTTTTTGGCATACTCCTCCTTGCAGATGATGAAGCCGCCGCGGGGGCCGCGCAGGGACTTGTGCGTGGTGGAGGCCACAAAGTCCGCATGGGGAACCGGGTTGGGATGCTGTCCCCCAGCCACGAGACCGGCGATGTGGGCCATGTCAACAAAAAGGTAGGCTCCGCAAGCCCTGGCGATTTTCGCCATGCGTTCAAAGTCGATCGTGCGGGAATAGGCGCTGGCGCCGGCCGTGATCATGTTGGGCTTCACTTCCATGGCCAGTTTTTCCAAGGCGTCATAGTCAATGGCCTCTGATTCCTGGGAAACCCCGTAATGCACGACGTTGTACAGCTTGCCGGAGAAGTTGGCGCGGTGGCCGTGAGTAAGGTGGCCGCCGTGGGAAAGATCCATGGTCAGGATGGTGTCCCCAGGCTTCAGGACGGAAAAGTAAACGGCCATGTTTGCCTGGGAGCCGGAATGGGGCTGCACGTTGGCATGCTCTCCGCCGAAGAGCTTCAGCACGCGGTCAATGGCGAGCTGTTCCACCTTGTCCACCACTTCGCAGCCGCCGTACCAGCGCTTGCCGGGATAGCCTTCCGCGTATTTGTTGGTCAGCAGGGAGCCCTGGGCTTCCCGCACGGAGGGGGAGGCAAAGTTTTCCGAGGCGATCAGTTCAATGTTGTTGCTCTGGCGGCGCCCCTCTTCTTCAATGAAGGCGGCCAGTTCCGGATCGCTCCATTGCAGGGGGCTGCCGGAGGACTTGACGACGCGGCGTTCGTGGCGGCCTCCTTCAAAGTCGGCGTGCAGCCAGGCGTCCAGCACGTCTTCCACACTTTCATTGTCCACGTAGGCGGAAGCCAGGCAGAGCAGGTTGGAATTGTTGTGCTGGCGGGAAAGAGCCGCGGCGGGAGCCGTGCGGCAGAGGGCGGCGCGCACGCCTACCCAGCGGTTGGCGGCAATGCTCATGCCGATGCCGGAGCGGCAGATCAGGATGCCGCGTTCATTGGTGCCGTCAGCAATGCTGCTTGCGACCGCATTGGCGTAGTCGGAATAATCGCAGGAATTCTTGGTTTCCGTACCCATGTCGGTCACTTCATGACCCCATGCCTTGAGGAGCTCTACTATGGTTTCCTTGAGGTCGACTCCCGCGTGGTCGGAGCCGATGGCAATTTTAAATGTCGTATTCATGATGGTGCATATTGCTGGCGGGGAAATATTCTGCCTCATTTCTTTCCGGCTGGCAAGTCCGGGATGAAGAATTGAATCATTCCATTTTAAAGCTTCCGAAAGCGCCGTTTGAATAATGAAAAGCGCCCCGGCTTCTGGCGGAAACCGGGGCGCTTTTTAAAGAGCGGGGAGTCTCTCCCTTATTTGGCGGGTGTTTGCTGTTTCAGCATATCCTGGACGATGTTGATACCTTCCCGGAGTTCGGGATCCAGGCCGGAGGGGTATTCCGGGGAGTCGTCCAGTTCCGCCGTGGGGTCTTCCGCCACGTGCATGAACTGTTCATTGTCCTTTTCAGGATTGGCCAGGGGCAGTTCGGGCGCGTTGATGTCGTCCAGCGTCAGGCGGTAGATTTTGTACTTCGCGGCGTCGTCCTTGGCCATCTGCGCAAAGCGGGTTTTCCGCTCCTGGTTGATGGATTTGCGGCGCTCTTCCAGAGAGGCGTTTTCCTGCTCGCGCACCTTTTTGTTCAGGGAGAGCTTGTTGTCCTTGATGCGCTGCTTCATCATGGCGATGTCTTCCTTGGCAATCTGGAGGTCGCGGTCCTTTTCCACGCGTTCGGCGCTGGCCGCTTTCAGGGCGGGGAGCATGCCGGCGATGGCGGAGTCCTTCTTGTAATTGTGGCAGGGGGGAATCTGGTCGTAGGGCATGGCGTAGTCCAGAATTTCCTCTCCCAATTCAAAGGCCGCCGTGGCGGTGGGAAGCTGGATGTCGCTTTCCACGCCCTTCAACTGCGTGGAGCCGCCCGGCACCCGGTAGAACTTCTGCGTGGTGACTTTCAGCAGGCCGGCCCGGTCCCTGGCGGAGAAGTAGGGCAGGTACTGCCCGATGTCCACAGGCTGCTGCACGGTTCCTTTGCCGAAGGTGGAAGTGTCCCCCACGATGACGGCGCGGCCGTAGTCCTGAAGGGCGGCGGCGAGAATTTCCGACGCGGAGGCGCTGAGCTTGTTGATCAGCACCACAATGGGGCCCTTGAAGAGTTTTTCACGGTTGTTGGCGGTTTTCACGTCCACGTTGCCGCGGGTGTCCTTGATCTGCACCACGGGGCCGCGCCCGGTGAAAAATCCGGTCATCAGGCGCACCTCTTCCAGAGAGCCGCCGCCGTTGTTGCGGAGGTCGATCACGAGGCCGTCCACTTTTTCCCTGTTCATCCGTTCCAGGAGCTTCTTGACGTCCGCGGCGCAGCGGCGGTCGCCGCCGTCCATGTCCGCATAGAAGGAAGGAAGGCTCAGCACGCCGATGCGGTTCTGGCCGTCCGGAGCTCCGTTCAATTCAATGATTTCCGCTTTGGCCAGTTCGTCCTTCAACGGTACCTTGGAGCGGGTCAGCGTGATGATTTTGGCCTGTCCGGGAGCGTCCGCCGGTTCCACCTTCAGGCGGATCTGGGAGTTTTCCGAGCCGCGGATCATGTCCACCACCTTGTCCAGCTTCATGAACAGGATGTCTACCATCTCCCCGCTGTTGTTGGAGTCAATGGCCACGATGCGGTCGTTGAGCTTGAGTTCTCCGGATTTGTCCGCCGGGCCTCCCACGACGATTCCGTTGATCTTCGTGGAACCGTCGTCCTCGCCGCCCAGCAGGGCGCCGATGCCGGTGAGTTCCGGGCTCATGGAAATCTTGAAACGGTCCACCTGGCGGGCGCCCATGTAGTCCGTGTGGGGATCATAAGTCAGGGCCACCGCGCTCAGCAGGGTTTCCGCCACGTCTTCCAGGTCCGTTTCCTGGATATTGCGCTGAATGCGCTCATAGCGCATGAGGAGCTTTTCTTCCACAGGCTTTTCATTGGCCAGCGGATCGGGCTTGTTCTGCTCCTTGGCCAGGCGCGCCACGGTCTCGCGGCGCAGGGTCTCGGACAGGAGCTGTTCCTCCACCATGTCTTTCCAGACCTGCTGCATTTCCGCTTCATCCTTGGGCCAGGAGTCGATCTTGCGGCGGGAGCGTTCAATGGTCTTGTCCTGCGTGAACGTAAAGCCGCCCTGTTTCAGCAGATCGCGCGCATAGGCAATGCGCTGCATGGCGCGCTGGCGGTACAAGGCGTGCATGGCCTTGGCCGCGTCCATCATCTGGCCGGACATCAGGTAATCGTCCAATTCCTTGCCGTACTTCTTCTTCAGGGCGTCCACATCCTGCTGGGTGAAGAAAATCTTGCTGGGGTCCACCTTGCGCAGATAGGTTTCCAGAAACTTGTTGGAAAGGTCGTCGCTGAATTCCTTGCGGGAAAAGTGGAAGTTCTGAAGCAGCAGGGACATTTGCTTGCCTACCTGGTTGAAATCGGTGGCCGCTGAGGCGCAGGAAGTGATGGCTGCCGCGGCAAGGGCCGAAAACGCTGTAAGTCTGATCCAACGGAATGAGTGCGTGTTCATGGGGGAAAAATGGTGCGTAATCCCTCCATTCCCGGAGGGATGTATTGCTGGGTTGTAAGTGTTACTGATTTGCGTGTGAATGTCTATCTCATAAAACGTCCACATGACGCTATTTTTGCCGGCGTTCCCGGAAGCCTTTTAAAATGGGGAAAATGGGACTCTTTCGCATGTATGAAAAAAAATAACGGGGGAAAAGGCCATGTCTTCCTGTTCCGGCACCCCTTCCGTAGGGCGGCTTTCCGGAGGAAGCCGTTGCGCTGAGCCAATTCAGTATTGAGGTCAGGGACGTTTTCTGTACACTTTGCGCGAGTATGACCACACCACCCCGGGAAAATGCCCCTGCCGGAAGCAAGATGCGCGTGCTGTTCCAGCGTTTGTTCAGCACTCTTGTCCTTCTGGGCCTGCTGGCCGGCGCCCTGGTCTGGAACCGTGAAGCCGGCTATTATGGGCTGGTCTGCATCTTCTGCATTCTGACCGCGTGGGAATGGCGCCACATGCTCATCCGGTCCGGCAAAGCGGGGCAGGCCCGTTTGAGTTTCCTGTTCGGGGCGGCTTATCCGGTGCTGTTGTCCGTGGCGTGTTTTTTCAACAAATTCCGCCTCACGATGCGGGATGAATTCCGGATGATGCCGGACCCCCTGCTGCTGGTTGTGGCGGCTCCGGTGATCCTGGTCGTGGTGGCCTTCATCCGGGAGATGAACCGTCCCGTCGTCGGGAGCCGCGCGCTCCGCTCCGTCGCTACCACGCTGTTGTCTTTCATTTATCCCGGCTGGCTGTTCGCCTTCGCCATTCCCGCCATCCATCTGGGCTACCTGGAGGTGGGGGCCGAGTCTCCGCGCATTGTGATGATGGTGTTGTGGGTGATCCTGGTGACGAAGATGACCGATATTTTCGCCTACGTCAGCGGACTGCTGCTGGGGGGAAAATTCTTCACTAAAAAATTAATTCCCCATATCAGTCCCAAAAAAACGTGGGAGGGTATCATCGGCTCCTGGCTGCTGACGAATGCCGCGGGGATAGGCCTGGTGTTCCCGATGTTCGGCACGGCGTCGCTTTCTCCGGCATCCGTCCTGATGCTGGTGCTGGGTATCACCCTCATTTTTATTCTGGCCGTTTATGGGGATTTGGCGGGTTCCCTGGTCAAGCGCAGCCTGTCCGTGAAAGATTCGGGCTCCCTGCTGCCGGGCATAGGCGGCCTCTTCGATCTCATTGACAGTCCGTCCTTCACCGTCCCGTTCCTGTGTCTTCTGATGATGACGGTAGTGTATTGAACGGAAGAGCCGGACAAGAAAAAATTGTAAAGCCGCATGTCTGGTACGTCCCTTCCCATTGAGGAAATCCGCGGGGAATTTCTGGAGGCTCTGAAGGGGGCGTCCCCCCGCATTCTGCTGAAAGCGCCCACGGGTTCCGGGAAATCCACCGGAATCCCTCCGATGATGGATGACGCGGGGCTGGGGGAAAACGGCCTCATCGTCGTCGTTCAGCCGCGCCGGATGGCGGCCCGCCTGCTGGCCCGGCACGTAGCCAGGCTGCGCGGCTCGGAACTGGGGCGGGAAGTAGGGTACATGGTTCGCTTTGAGCGGCACATATCCTCCCGTACCCGTATTGCGTACGTGACGGACGGCGTGCTGGAACGCTGGCTGACCGACCGCCCCTGCCTGGAAGGGGTGAGCGCAGTGGTCTTCGACGAATTCCATGAACGGAGCCTTTCCGGGGACTTGTCCCTGGGGCGTGTGCTGGACCTTCAGGAAGGCCCGCGGCCGGACCTGGCCGTGGTGGTGATGTCCGCCACGCTGGAAATGTCCGGCCTGAGGGAATACATGGGGGAATCCTGCCGGGAGCTGGAAGCCTGCGGACGGCAGTACCCGGTGGAAATCACGTACCGTCCTTCCCGGCCGGTCAGCGACGAACGTGGACGGGTGACGCCTCCGCCCGTCTGGGACCAGGCCGCGGAAGCTGTCCGTGAGGCGGTGAAGGATGCCGCTTGCGGAGACATTCTCCTGTTCATGCCGGGCGTTTACGAAATCCGGCGCACGGTGGAACTGCTGGAGGGAAAACCGTGGCTGGGGGGCTGGGACATTTTCCCCTTGTACGGGGCATTGAGTCCGGAACAGCAGAACCGCGCGGTGGAAAAGGGAGGGCGGCCGCGCGTCATCGTCTCTACGAATGTGGCGGAAACCTCCCTGACGATCGAGGGAGTGAGAACCGTCATTGACACCGGATGGGTGCGCCAGTCCGGATGGGACCCGTACCGGGGCATGGACACCCTGCACCTGGTCAGGATTTCAAAGGCGTCCGCCGCCCAGCGTGCGGGCCGTGCGGGCCGCGTGGCGGAAGGCCGCTGCTTCCGGCTGTGGAGTGAGGCCGAACAAGCGAAGAAGGTGGAATTCGACCCTCCGGAGTGTTTCCGGGTGGACTTGTCCGGAGCCGTTTTGAACCTGTGTTCCTGGGGCGTGGCGGACCCGGAGGAATTCCGCTGGCTGGACAGGCCGGACCCTCTGGTTCTTCAGCGGGCGCGCCATCTCCTTGCCTCCCTGGGAGCCGTGGACGGGGAGGGACGCCTGACGGAGACGGGCAGGAGGATGACGGCATTTCCGCTGCCGCCTCGGCTGGCCCGCCTGATTGTGGCCGGGCAGGATGAACGGTGTGTAGTGGAACTGGCCGCCATTGCGGCGCTGATGCAGGGGGAAGGCGTGGAAGCGAAGGGCGGCCTGAACGATGACCTGCGGGATTCCGGCGACTATACGGACTTTCAGGCGGAATGGCGCGCCGTGGGGAAGGCCCTGGATTCCCATTTTGATGCGGGAGTGTGCGGCCGCCTGGGCATTTCCGCCCGCGGTGCGCGGGAAGTGTGGATGGCTTACCGGCAGTTGCTGTCCATCGGCAGCCGCGGGCATTCACGGGAAGTGCTGGAGCCGGATTTCCTGGCGGCGCGTTCTTCCGTCGTCCGGGCATTAATGGAAGGATTTGCGGACCATGTGGGCGTCCGGAACGGAGTGGCGGCCAACACGTGCCGTATGGCGGGCGGCGTGGGCGGCAGGCTGTCCGAAGGCAGTGTGGCCCTGCGCGGCCTGCACTTTGTGGCCGCGGAAATGGCGGAACTGTCCGGAAAGGCGGTGGAAACCCGCATAGGCCGCTGCACGCTCATCACCCCGGAAGAATTGCGCGCCGTATGGCCGGAACGTTTTTCCGGCGGGGAGGCGTCCGTTTTTGACTCCGGCCTGCGCCGCGTGCGCTTGCACCAGCGCCTGATGTATGAAGACCTGGTGCTGGAAGACCGCGACCGCGGGGATGCCCCGGCGGAACTGGCCGCTCCCATTCTGGCGGAAAAAGTGGTGGACGGCACCTTGAAGCTGGTAAAGTGGGACCACGCCGTGGAGCAGTGGATACGCCGTCTGAACGGCCTGAGCCGCTGGATGCCGGAGCTGGAACTGCCCCTGTTCGGGGAAGAAGACAAGCTGGTGGCCATCGCCATGGTCTGTGAAGGCGCCGTGGGATACAAGGACATCAAGGAGCGGGAGATCATGCCCGTGCTCCGGGACTGGCTTTCCGGCTGGCAGGCGAAGGCGCTGGACGACTACGCCCCGGTAAGCCTCACGCTCCCCAACGGGCAGCATGCCAAAGTCCGGTATGAGGAGGATTCCACGCCGGTGATCGGCCTGACGGTGCAGAGATTGTTCGGCGTGGCGGAATCCCCCCGCATTGCGCGCGGCGCCGTGACCGTGAAAGTGGAAGTGCTGGCCCCCAGCCAGAGACCGTGGCAGGTGACCGGCTCCCTGGAAAGTTTCTGGCGCAACGGGTACGGCCAGATGAAAAAAGACCTGGCCGGGCGCTACCCCCGGCACCAGTGGCCGGACCCTTCCGAACTGGACTTTTTGCGTCCCTCCCGCTGACGGTCCGGGAAGGGTGAATTTTCTGTAACAAAACAGTGGCAAAATCTCCCTTTTCCGTGTAAAGAGGCGGTGGTGCAGCTCGCGGATGCCCTCCGCCCACCATACACAAGAGACAGTTATGGACTCAATTTACTGGATTATTATCGTAGCCCTGCTGCTTCTGGCGGCGTTTGACTTGATCAATGGCGTCGCGAATGACGCCGTCAACTTCCTCAACTCCGCCATCGGTTCCAAGGCCGCCCCCGTCCGGGCGATTCTTGCCGTGGCCTCCATCGGCGTCCTGGTGGGCGCGTGTTTTTCCGGGGGCATGATGGAAGTGGCCCGCAACGGCATCTTCCATCCCAACATGTTCAGCTACCATGAAGTGATGCTGTTGTTCCTGGGGGTGATGATCAGCGAGGTGATTCTTCTGGACACCTTCAATACATTCGGCCTGCCCACCTCCACCACGGTTTCCCTGGTATTCGGCATTCTCGGCGCTGCCGTGGCCACGGCCCTTTTCAAAATTTCCAAGCTCCATATGACGGAAACGGTGTGGGACTTCATCAACACGGACAAGGCGTTTGAAATCGTCACCGGCATTCTTCTCTCCGTAGCCATCGCCTTCACGGTGGGTACCATCGTCATGTGGATTTCCCGCCTGGCGTTCACGTTCAAATACCAGTCCCGCTTCAAATGGTTCGGCTGCTTCTGGTGCGGCATTGCCATGACGGCCATCGCCTACTTTGCGGTATTCAAGGGATTGAAGGAATCCACCCTGCTTGACCGCGGCATGATTGCCTACATTGACCAGAATCTGGGGCTGGCGGTCCTGGTCGCCTTCGCGGGCTTCTCCCTGCTCATGTTCCTGCTTCAGCACCTGTTCATGACCAATATCCTGCGCCTGACCGTCCTGGCGGGAACCTTTTCCCTGGCCCTGGCGTTTGCGGGCAATGACTTGGTCAACTTCATCGGCGTTTTCATGGGCGGCCTGGACTCCTTCCAGTACGCCCGGGGCGTGGTGGCGGACGGCGGAAGCACGGCCTCCATCACAGCCATGGAATGCCTGATGCCCGGCAAGGGCGGTCCCGTGAACCATTACATTCTCTTTGCGGCGGGCTGCATGATGATCTTTGCGCTATGGTTCTCCAAAAAGGCCAAGACGGTCATCGCCACCGGCGTGGAACTCTCCCGGCAGGGGGAGGGCGGCATTGAGCGCTTCGGTTCCGTGCCTCCGGCCCGCGCCATCGTGCGCAGCGCCATTGCCCTGGGGCGTGGTGTGAAAAAACTTATTCCCGCCCGCATGCTGGTGCGCATGAACCACCAGTGGGACCCCGCTCCCCAGCCCCTGAATCCCAAGGACCGCGTCGCGTTTGACCTGATCCGCGCCACCGTGAACCTGACCGTAGCTTCCCTGCTGATCGCCTGGGCCACCGGCAAGCAGCTTCCGCTCTCCACCACGTATGTGACGTTCATGGTAGCCATGGGTTCCTCCCTGGCGGACAAGGCATGGGGAAGGGAAAGCGCCGTTTACCGGGTTACCGGCGTGCTTACGGTCATTTCCGGCTGGTTCATGACGGGCCTGGCTGCCTTCACGCTGGCCGCCATCATGGCTACGGTGCTGCATTACGGCCAGGTATATGCCATCTTCGGCCTGCTGGCGCTGGTGGCCGTCATTCTGGTGAAATCCACCGTCATGCACCGCAAGCGGGAAAACAAGCTTTCCACCGAACGGTTCGACCAGATCACGGAAGAAAACATTCTGGACGTGTGCAGCCACCAGATCGTGGACAGCACGCTCAAGCTCCGGGAAATATACAACGACACCGTGGAAAACTTCTTCCAGGGAGACCGCAAGGCGCTCAAGGAACTGTCGGAAGCAGCGGAACGCCTGGCCCTCACCAGCAGCGAGCACCACAAGTACGACATTCTTCCCATCCTTTACAAGATGCAGTCCCGTTCCCTGGACATGGGCTATCACTTTGTCCAGGCGCTGGAACATTTGAATGAAGCCACGCAGAGCCTGGCCCAGTTCTCCGAATCCATCTTTACCTATGTGGACAACAACCATACGCCCTTCACCATTGACCAGGTGGGCGACTTGAGGGAAGTCCACACGGCCCTGATGAAACTGCTGGACGAATACTGCAAAATGCTCCAGACGGGAACTTACACCCAGTTCGACTACACGATGGTGGCGCAGGAGCAACTGCTCCAGCTTGTGGCCAAGGCCACCAAGCGTCAGATCAAGAGAACCCAGCGCAACCAGACGCGCACGCGTTCCTCCCTGCTGTATCTGAACATGCTCAATGAAATGAGATTCATGGCGGTCCAGGTGCGCGCGCTGACGAATGATGAAAGGAATTTCGTGGCGGCGTAAGCGGGATATTTGAGGAAGGGGAACGGCCCTCCCTTGTTTTTTCAGGAAAGGCGGGATAGTGTTGAATCATTTTTTTCCCAGTTATTTTGAAAGAAAAGAATCATTCGGCAACGGAGAGAACGGACCCCCTTTTCTTTTTTGAACAGCATTGATTTCACAATGAATTAGGAAAAACGGCTGCGGATTTTTTTCCGCAGCCGTTTTTCCGTTCAGAGTTATTGTTTCAAGCTTGTGTCATACAAAAAAGAGAAATGTTTGAACATATTCGCTTCCCGGCTGTCTCACCCATAACGGTTACGATCCGGATGCAGTGAAAGAGAGAGCACTTCATCCACCAAGGATCTCTCCGTCTTCATAGGTAGTTAGTTGAACAGCAGCCCCGGCGAAGTGATTCGCCGGGGTTTGTTCGTTTTTAAGGCAGGATTCTCATGAAGTTGGGTCAACATAGCCGTCAGGTATTCAGCCTGGCCATGACGTTGTGGAAAAAATCTGCACGGGGACATTTGCTGCCTATGATAAATAGGCTGCCGCTGTTCCTTCCGGAATAAATCAATATTTGCGATCGTCCGGAGGTTGTCAAAGACTGCCGTGGTGTGACAAAAATCTTTTCCTGTGAGGGAAAAAGATGCTTCTTTTCTGCTGTTCAGGTGGAAAAACATATTTCCGGCGGAGCATTTCACAGGAATGCATGAGTTGCCGCCCGTTGATGGCTCCTGTAAGGAAAAAGGGGGAACGGCAGGAATATAATCCGGGAGGGAATGCGGTGGATACTGTCCCTGGAAACGGAACAGGGCATGGGGATGTGCCGGAGATGTTACGGATTGGAGGAAATGGCAGGTGCGTTTTTGCCTGAACGGTTTCATCATGAATTGTCGTTACGTTTGATTGACGCGGAGTATCTGTCAGGGCATAGTGGCGCGGTATGAAGAGAGTGCTTTGCGTGATCGCCGGTACATGCGGTTTGCTCGGATGGGCTTCTGCGGACGAGATAGGCATGAAGAATGTCCTGTCCGTCTGGAACAGCAGGCAGGCGGACTGGGAATCCGCGTTCAAGATAGCTGAGACGGACGCGAAAAGGGCGGAACTGCTGAAAAGCCAGCCGGACGCCGTGTCCGCAGCCAGGGACTTGTGGAGGCAGGTGGGCCGCGATCTCTCCAAGCCTTATGCCCTTCCGGCCATTGTCTGGTTCCTGGACCATCCGCAGGCCCTTGAGAAAGCATTTCCCAACGGAGATGCTGCCAGGAAAATCGTCTTGAACTGCCTGAATGCCCTGGAAAACAATATGGTGATGGAAAAGGGAGCGGGACAGGCGGCCCACGCGCTGAGCAATTCGCGCGATTTGCGCTGCCGCACCATCCTGGAAAAGATCAAGGATCTGAACCAGTTCCCGGAAGATCAGGGGCTGGCTTCCCTGGGGCTGGCGATGGTCATGAAGGAAAGTTCCGGGATGCAGCAGGATGACTCCCGCCTTGTCGCCGCCAGGGGCAGGCTTCTGAAGGACGCCATCATCAAGTGTTACGATGCCAAATTCGGCCCCGTTCCCGTCCAGGACCTGGTCAAGGAGGAACTGTATGAAATCCTCAATCTCAACATCGGCCAGACGGGGCCTAAAATCAAATTGCCTTCCTCCGCTACCGGAACCTGGGTGGAAATTCCCTCCGGAGACAAGCCCGTTCTGCTGGTTTTCTGGGACCCCCGGGATGCCATGTCCGTCAAGTTTTTGGAAAAGGCGGCCTCCCTGCGCAAGGAATTTCCGGGGATGACGGTGATGCCCATAGCTCCGGTTTCCGAAGAAGGTGTGAAAAAGGCCTTGCTGAATTTGAATTTGGACATTCCCTCCCTGGTGGACGCCCAGGCGGTTGCATTCAAGGATTACCGTGTGGCTCATACTCCCCGGGTATATCTGCTGGACCCCAAGGGGAAGATTCTGATGCGGGGCACCCCGGATATGCTGTTTGACGCCAATCTTTATGCCGCCATGAACAAATTCGGAGAGAAGGCGGATGAAAAAGCCCCCCAGGCTCCTCCGGCCGCACCTGCCGTCGTGATCCCGGAAAGAATCAATTCACCGGATACGCGTGTTCCCGCGTCCCGTCCGCTCCCGGCTTCACGGCAGCCCGTCCGTCCGGCGGCTCCGGCGGCGCCTCCCGTATCCGCTCCCCCTCTGCGTCCCATTCCGGAATAGCCGTTTCATGGAAAGAACCCCGATGAGAGCGGCGGCGGAAGCCGTGGCGCGGTCATTGGCCCGGGCCGGACACCTGGTGTATTTTGCCGGGGGATGCGTCCGGGACCGGCTGATGGGATATCCCGTGAAGGATATAGACATTGCCACTTCCGCCCGGCCTGACGAAGTCTTGCGCCTTTTTCCCGGTTCATGGGAGGTGGGTGCCGCCTTCGGCGTAGTGCTGGTTCTTCACAAGGGCTTCTGCTTTGAGGTGGCCACGTTCAGAAGGGACGGAAATTACAGCGACGGCCGCCGCCCGGATACTGTCTATTTTACGGATGCGCGTGAAGACGCCCGGCGCCGTGACTTCACGATGAACGGCCTGTTTGAAGAACCTTTTTCCGACCCTCCCGGCGGCATCGTGGATTATGTGGATGGCGTGGCGGACATTGAGGCGGGAATTCTGCGGGCGATCGGGAATCCGGACTGCCGCTTTGAGGAAGATTCCCTGCGCCTGATGCGGGCGGTCCGCTTTGCCGTCACCCGGGAAGTGGCCATGGAAGCGGAAACGTACGCGTCCGTTTGCAGGAACTCCGGCCTGCTGGCCCGGATAGCCCCGGAGCGCATCCGGGAGGAGCTGGACAGGATACTGCTGGCTCCGCGCAGGAGGGCAGGGGTGGAAATGCTGGTGGAAACAGGCCTCATGAAACACATCATCCCGGAAGTGTATGCAATGGTGGATTGTGGGCAGCCCCCCCAGTGGCACCCGGAAGGGGATGTGTACACGCATACCCTGATGATGCTGGAAGCGCTGGGGACGGACGGAGGCCCCGTTTCCCTGGAACTGGCCCTGGCCGTGCTGCTGCATGACATCGGCAAACCCGCCTGCCGGGAGGTGGATGAAACGGGAAGAATCCGCTTTTCCGGTCATGACAAGGAAGGCGCTGCGCTGGCCCGTGTCATTTTGCGGAGGCTGAAATACTCCAATGCCGTGGTGGATGCCGTGGCGGACATGGTGGAGCGCCACATGCGCTTCATGCATGTCCGGCAGATGAAGAAATCCACCCTGAGAATGTTCATGAATTCCCCCTTCTTCCGGGACGAACTGGAGCTGCACCGGCTGGATTGCCTTTCCTCCAATGGATTGATGGATAATTGGCAATTCGTCCGGGACGCCAGGGAATCCTACCGGCAGGAACCCCTGGTGCCGCCTCCCCTGGTGACCGGGCGCGACCTGATGGCTCTGGGATTTTCTCCGGGACCGGATTTCAAAAAATGGCTTTCCCATATCCAGGAACTTCAACTGGAAGGCACGCTGCGGAACAGGAGGGAGGCCTTGCTGCGGCTGGGCCAAATTGCCCCGGTGGATCAGAATACACTTGCAGAGTACCTGGAAAAACTAGCATTATAAACGGACTCCCTTCCTGCGGAAGGAAGAGGGCATCGCCTGTCCTCTTCTTTTCCGGGGAAGGGCTGCATCAAGTCATTTCAATTCATGCGTCCGGTCATCTATCAACTGTTTGTCCGCCACTTCTCCAACATGGAAATACACGGAGTGGACTGGGGAAGTCGGGAGGAAAACGGCTGCGGCACATTTAACGGGGTGACGGACAAGGCTCTGCGGGAAATTGCCAGGATGGGCTTTACCCACATCTGGCTGACGGGCGTGCTGAGGCATGCCACCCAGACGGCCCACCCCGGGCTGCCCGCGCAGCCGGAATCCATCGTGAAAGGGCTGGCCGGCAGTCCTTATGCGGTTCTGGATTACTTTGACGTGGACCCTGACCTGGGGTCCGTTCCGGAATTGAGGATGGAGGAATTCAAGGCCCTGGTCAGGCGGTGCCGGACCGTGGGACTGGTGCCTCTCATGGACTTTGTCCCCAACCATGTCTCCCGCGCCTATCTGGCGGACTGGGACGGCCATGACGACTTTGGAGAAGGAGACGACCACCATACCTTTTTTTCACCGGAGCAGGGATATTTCTACCTCACCTCCAACAGCCCCGGCGACGGTCCCCCCCTGCGCCTCCCGGACGGCTTGTTCGAAGGGGAAATGACCTTCGGCAGGGTGACGGGGAACAATGCGGTGACGTGGGAGCCGGACCGGTGCGACTGGTATGAAACGGTAAAGCTCAATTACGGCTATAACTTTCTGGCGGGGCTCCCGGCCCTGCGCCTGCTGCCGGACTGGACAAGTCCCAAGCAGAAGGTCCCCAAGACATGGAGGATCATGGACGATATCCTTTCATTCTGGCAGGGGCTGGGAATCGGCGGGTTCCGGTGCGACATGGCTCAGATGATTCCCATGGCGTTCTGGAAATGGGCGATTGCCCGCTCCCGCGTGCGTCTGCCCGACGTGTTTTTCATGGCGGAGGCGTACAATGACCATCTGAAAACCACTCCGGGCGATCCCTGTACCGCCCTGCTGGAATCCGGATTCAATGCCGTCTATGACGCCGATTGCTACCATCTGGCGGAACATGTCTATACGCGGGGGAACTGGGCCAACGATTTTGACCGCCTCTTCCGGAGTGAGCCCCAGTATTTGACCCACGGCGTCCGTTATGTGGAAAACCACGATGAAAAGCGTGTCTGCTCGCCGATAGCGTGGGGCGGGACGGGGCGCACTATTCTGCCGGCCATCATGACGCTCGTGTATGCCTCCGGCAAGGGCCCCGTGCTGGTGTACAACGGGCAGGAGGTGGGGGAACGCGCGGAAGCTCCGGGCGGCTTTGGCGGCCATAACGGCCGGACCAGCATCTTTGACTATACCTGCCTGCCGCAGTTGCAGCCGTGGGTGGCCGGCGGCAGGTTTGACGCCTCCCTGCTGGACGAGGATTCCGCGGAATTGAGGGACTTCCACGCGCGGCTGCTGCCCCTCCTCCAGCATCCCGCACTGGACCGCGGGGATTTTTATGGCCTGAACTGGGCCAATATGAAAAACACCACCTTCGGCAGGGAACCGGCGGAAGACACTTCCGGACACTGGGTGTATGCCATGCTCAGGTACCATGCCCATGCCCATTCCACGGTGCTGGTGGTGGGAAATCTTTCTCCGACTATCAATTTTTATAACCTCCGCATCTCCATTCCCCAGCATGCGTTCAACTGGTGCGGCATCCAGACGGCGAAAGTGCGCGCCAGAAACCTGATGAAGAAAGATGGGAAAGACAGGTTTTTTGACAGGAGCGAACTGATGGAGAGGGGACTTCCCTATCCTCTGAAACCGGGAGAAGTAGGGGTTTTGGAACTGTCCGGAGCATAGAAGGAGCCGGGGCGCGGAGCCCTCTTCTTCACATTCGATATTTTTTGCTCCTCTGGGCGTTTTTATAATGACGGACGGAATTTAATTCGTTATAGTCCCGAAAATTCCTATGACTAGACGTTTTCCTTACTCCATGTCTACCATTCAGCAGATTGCTCTGGCGCTTGCCGTTGCCGGAGCCTGTCCTGCCCTGGCGCAGGACGGCGCAGGCGCCGCCCGCCGCGCTGCTGCCCGGATGGAAGAACAGGCGCAGGCTTCCATGCTGCTTCTGAATCAGGCGCGTCAGCAATATTCCGAGGGCAAGTACCAGGAGGCTCTGGAACTTTACCGTAAAAGCCTGAATACCTTGCCCAAGGCTCCCAATATGGAGACCCGGCGGCGCTTTCTGGAAACCAGTATTGCGGATGCCAGCGTGGCCGTGAGCCAGGAATACATCAAGGTGGGACGTTATGACGAAGCCTCGGAACTACTGGAATCCGCGCTGAAAACGACTCCGAACCATGCCTTGGCCAAGCGTACTCTGGAACTGCTCAAGGACCCGATCCGGACGAACCCCGCCCTGACGCCGCAGCATGCCGTGGACGTGGAAAAGGTCAACGGCCTTCTTCGCCTGGCATTCGGGTATTATGAGCTGGGACAGTACGACGAAGCTCTGAAGGAATTTAACTCCGTCCTTCTCATTGACCCCTACAATACGGCGGCGCGGCGCGGCATGGAACAGGTGAACCGTGCGCGCACCAGCTATTTTTCCTCTGCGCGGGACGAAACCCGCGGGAACGCCCTGGCGGAGGTAAGCAGCCTCTGGGAACGCCGTCCTTCCGTTACGGAAGTTCCCGAGGAGCCGGAATCCTTTTCCCAGCCCCTGGAAAATCCCGTGGTGAGCGTGGACCGGAAGCTGGGCATGATCCGTCTGCCCAGGGTGCAGCTGGAACAGGCCACGGTGGAGGAAGCCGTGGACTACCTCCGCAACCAGTCCCGGGTGCATGATGAAATGGCCCAGACCGAGGCCGAGAGGGGGATTAACATTTCCCTGGACCCCGGTCCTCCGGACAGCGTTACTGCCAAGGATATCGCCGCCAAGAAGATCACCCTGAATCTTCAAAACATTCCGTTGCGCGAAGCCCTGCAGTACGTAGCCCGCGCCTCCGGGCTGATTTTCCGCACGAACGCCTATGGCGCGGAACTCGTCACTCCATCCGCCGGAACGTCCTACATGGTCTCCAAGACCATTCCCGTTCCTCCCGGTTTCTTCTCCGGGACGGATTCCTCATCAGGTTCGGACGATCTGGACCCGTTCGCTTCCGGTGATTCCGGTTCCTCCGGAATGACGCTGAAGCGGGTGGACCCGCAGAAGATGCTGGCTGCCATGGGGTTGAAATTGCCGGCCGGCAGCTCTGTGAAATACAACGCGGGCAACTCCACACTCTTTTTCCATGGAACTCCCAGGGACCTGAACTTCCTGGAAGAACTGGTGGCTGCCAAGTCGGCGGCCCAGCCCCTGCAAGTAATTGTAAGCGCCACGTTTCTGGAAGTCAACCAGGCGGATTTGGAAGAACTGGGATTCAACTGGATCGTGAACCTCAACCTTGACCCCAACAAATGGTTCATGGGCGGGGCAGGGACGAATAAGAACGATTATAACAATACCGTACTGGACAGTGCTGCCAGAGTGGCCGGGGCCGCATCTCCCGCAGGAGTAGTGGGCGGCCTGAGGTCAGGCAACCAGGTATTTACGGAAGACAGCATTGACGGGATGATCGAACGCGGCACTTCCGCCAGAAGTTCGGACGCCGTTTACACCCCCGGCGGAGCGCCGAGCATCCTGACCATGCGCGGCATGTGGAGCCAGGCGGACGTCACCATGATCATGCGGGGCCTGAGCCAGAAAAAAGGCACGGACATCATGCAGCATCCTTCCGTGGTAGTACGCCCCGGAGAAAAGGCAACCTTCTTCAGCGGCAGGGAACTGATTTACCCCACGGAATATGATCCGCCCGAAATTCCCAACAGCACCGGCAGGGACTACAACAATGACGACTATTGGGGCGACGATGACGACGTAGGCGAACGCATTCCCATCATGCCGATGACGCCCGCTCATCCTACGGCATTTGAAACCAGGCAACTGGGTACCATATTCAATGTGGAGGTGACCGGCATCAGTGAGGACAAGTCCATGGTGGATCTTACGGTTGCTCCGGAACTCGTGGATTTTGACGGGTTCATCAACTATGGTACTCCCATTTTCCTGCCTCTGGTATCCCAGGAAAAAGGGAAGGATGAAGTAACCATGGCCAAAGCGTCGGACAACTTCATTCTCCAGCCCGTATTTTCCAAGCGCAGCATGACCTCTTCCGTCCGCGTCATCACGGGCAATACCCTGGTGATCGGTGCCTTGAAAAAAGCTACCTCCGTCCAATATGAGGACAAAATTCCCATTTTGGGGGATATCCCCTGGGTAGGGCGCCTGTTCCGTTCCCAGGGTTCCAAGGAACAGCGCAAGGCCATCATCATCATGGTGAAGGCGGAAGTGGTGGATCCGGGAGGCAAGGAACTGTACACGCCGAATACTCCCGCTCCGGAAACCCCGGAAGGCGGTGCCGGTCTTCCCGCTCTCAGTGCCGTTGAGTAACCTTTAAAAAAATCAAGCCTGTGAAAAACAGCGATTCTGATCCTGAATTCCCCCAGGGTGCGGGGAACATCATGCGCCAGCTGCATGACTCCGATTCCCAAGGCGTGGAGCGGAGAAGGGAAGTGGTGGTGCGCCCGGACGGCTCCAAGGTCATCCGTGTGGAAAAGCGCCGCCGCTCTTATGGTGATGACCACCAGAACGACAAAAAGGCCGCCTTGAAAAACAAGCGTTTCCTGATCGGCCTCTGCATTCTGATTCTGCTTGTCGTCGGAGGGCTGGTGGGAACGTACATGTACCGGCTCACTTCATTCAATACGGTGGAATTTTCCAACCGCATGCAGGAGGAACTGTCCGCTGCGTGGGGGGGGGATGTGAAAGTTTCCGGAATGGCCATGGACGGCCGTTCCCTGAAAGCCTCCCGCATCAGGATCACCTTCCCGGAAGACTCCTGCCTTTCCTTCATCACGCTGAACGGGGTCTCCGGGGAAGTCTCCGCGATTTCCCTTTTCCTGGGCAGGGTGAAGGGGGAAAGCCTGAACGTGTCACAAGCCACCATCGGCCTGCGTCCGGGATACACCAAATTCTCGCTGCCCCGGACGGGGAAGGAACTGCCGTTCGCTTTTCAGCGCTATACGGCTCCGCGTCTGGAAGTGGGTTATGCCCATGAACGGGAGCCCTTCACCCTGGAGAAAAACGAAGGGCCCTTTTATCTGACGGCGGAAGCCTACATCCGTACTTCCAGGGCTGGCGGAGCATCCACGGAATACGTCCTGGACCTTTCCCAGCAAAAATTGAAAATCAAGGGGTGGCCCCTGCTGGCCATGGATGCGGGCTCCGTCATTCTGGACAGTTTCGGCATCAAGCAGCTCACCTTCTCCGGTTTTGTGGACAAGGGGGTCATGTTCAACAAGCCTACGGACCTGAGCCCCTTCATGATTACGGGCAGCATGCGCCTGGACAACGATTTCCGCCACCGTCACTGGACGCTGACCGGCAGAAACTTTGACCTGTCCCAGCTCGTTGGGGAATGCTTCTCTTCCCTCATCAGGGTGCGCATGGGCGAGCAGCCCGTGGAGGAAAAGCGAGAATTGAGCGTGACCTTCTCCCTCCCCATAGGACCGGAACGGAAAAGGCCGTCCCTGCAGGGCACCAGCGGTTCCGTCATCAAGGCTTCCATGATGCGCCTTCCCGTGTTCCAGCTTTTGAAGGCCATGACGGAACGCAGAATGGAAACCGGCCTGCCGTATTCCTCCCCCGTCTTCTCGTCCGGTTCCTTTGTTTTGGAAAGCGACGGTACGGACCAGTCCGTTTCCCTGAAGGATATATCCCTGTTTGAGCAAAGCTTCCTGGGCGTTACGGGCAACTTGCATTGCAGCGGTTCCAATATATCCGGGGAGCTTGTATTCAAGCTGCCCTCCTACATGGCGAATGGCCGCCGCATTCCGAAAGGAGTCACGCAGGACGGACATGACTTTGTTATCCCCGTGAAGGTTTCCGGGACGTCGGCTTCACCCACGGATAATTCCGGCGGCATGCTTCAGGAATTGAAATCCGCCGCGGAATCCGGCATTCTGCCTCCCGCCTATCCGTCCGGCGGGACAAATGGTTCTTCTCCGGCTTCTCCTGTTCCGTCTCCCGGCCGCATTACCGTGGACGGATTCATGTAATACTGGTGCCGTTTCATGCTTCCCCCCCTTCCCAATTTACGGAAAACGACTGAAAAGCGGACCCGCTGGTGGACGCAGATGGCCGGGCTGGGCCTGTGGTCGCTCCTGCAGCCCTTGTGCATGAGTCTGAATATCCGCTCCATCAAGGAGGAGCACGACGACGTGTACACGACGCCCTTCCTGGTGGCTCTCTGGCACAACCGCACCGTCGTGCCGGGATACGCCTGGTCCCTGGCCCAGAAGCCGCTCAACATGTGCGTGCTCACGAGCGCCAGCAAGGATGGGGCCCTGGTGGAGGCCGTCTGCAAATACTTCGGCCTGGAAGCCGTCAGAGGTTCCTCCGGGCGCAGGGGTGCTGTAGCCTATATGGAAATGCTTCGGAAAATCCGGGAGGGAAACGTCTGTTTCTGCTTCACTCCGGACGGTCCGCGGGGGCCCATGTACCAGGTGCAGCCGGGCATCATCAGGCTGGCCTCCCAAACGGGCTTGCCCATTATTCCCGTCTGCATAGAATATGAAAGCTGCTGGCGTCTGAACAAGGCATGGGATCATTACGCCATCCCGAAGCCGGGTTCCAACGTGAACATTCTCTGGAAAAAAAGGCTGTTCATCCCTCCGGGCATCACGGATGAACAAGTTGCGGAATATGGCCGGCTGCTGGCCGGCATGATGCAGGAAGGTGTCCCGGACTTTCCTCCACTTACCCAATCAAAATTATGCAAATCATCGACGGAAAGCTAGTGGCCTCCCAGGTTCTGGAAGAGGTTAAGGGAGACATTGACCGGCTCAAGGCGGCCGGGATTACGCCGGGCCTGGCCGTGGTCCTGGTAGGGGATGACCCCGCTTCCCAGGTATATGTCAATTCCAAGGTGAAGAAATGCGGAGAACTGGGCATGCATTCCCGGAAAATCGTTCTCCCCGCGGATGCCTCCCAGGAGGAACTGCTTGAGGTCATCAGGGAACTGAATGCGGATGCCTCCATCCACGGCATTCTGGTGCAGAGCCCGCCCCCTCCCCATATTGACGAGGCTGCCGTCGTGCTGGAAATAGACCCCGCCAAGGACGTGGACGGTTTCCATCCGGAAAACGTCGCCAAGCTGGTGATGGAAGACGAATCCGGCTTTGTGCCCTGTACGCCGCTGGGCTGCATCAGACTGCTGAAAGCGGCAGGCATTGAAACCGCGGGCGCCAATGCCGTGGTGATCGGCCGCAGCATGATCGTGGGCAAGCCGATGGCCCATCTGCTCATGTCCAAGCAGTCCAACGCCACGGTGACCGTAGCCCATTCCCGCACGAAAAACCTGCCGGAACTCTGCCGTTCCGCGGATATCATCGTTGCGGCTATCGGCCGCCCCTCCTTTGTAACGGCGGAATTCGTGAAAGACGGCGCCGTCGTGATCGACGTGGGTATCAACCGCGTGGAAGACGCGTCCGCCAAGCGCGGCTACCGCATCGTGGGGGATGTGGCCTATGACGAGGTGGCGCCCAGATGCCGCGCCATCACGCCCGTTCCCGGAGGCGTGGGGCCGATGACCATCGCCATGCTGATGGCCAACACGGTCAAGGCCTGCCGCCAGCAGACGGGAGCGTAGCCCGTTTCCGGTGACGCCCGTTTTTCTTGTCAAAAGCGGGAAAGTAGGGCAGTATTCACTTACCATTATGTCAAGTAAAATACTCGAAGGCAAAGTTGGTGTCGTAGTCGGCGTGGCGAACAAGCGCAGTATCGCTTTCGCGATTGCCAAGGCATGGCATGAAGCGGGCGCAAAGCTCATCTTCAACTACCAGGGCGAACGCCTCAAGGACGGCGTGATCAAATTGATTCGTGAAAACTTCGGTGAAGACGCTCCCGTTTACGATTTGGACGTGAGCAGTGACGAATCCATCAATGCTTTCTTTGAAAACGTCCGCAAGCACACGGACAAGGTGGATTGCATGCTGCATTCCGTAGCCTTTGCTCCCAAGGAAGCCCTTGGCGGCGGCAGTTTCCTGGAAACGGGTCGGGACGCCTTCAAGATTTCTCTGGATATTTCCGCCTACTCCCTGGTGGCGCTTTCCCGTGCCGTGGAGCCGATGATGTCCGACAATGGCAGCATCCTGGCCATGTCCTACCTGGGTGCTGAAAAGGTGGTGCCCAACTACAACCTGATGGGGGTTTCCAAGGCCGCCCTGGAAGCCTGCACCCGGTACCTGGCGTACGACCTGGGCCGCTCCCGCGGCATCCGTGTCAACTGCATCAGCGCCGGTCCCATGCAGACGCTTGCGGCCCGCGGCGTTTCCGGTTTTTCCACCATGTTCAAGGTTTATGAGGAACACGCCCCCCTGGGCCGTTCCTGCACGGGCGAGGAACTGGGCGCTACCGGCGTATTCCTGGCCAGCGACGGCGCCGCCGCCATCACCGGCCAGGTGATTTACGTGGACGGAGGCTACCAGATCATGGGCATGTAACGCTCCCTGATTTTATTTTCCCTTGGGGCCGTGCCGCTTGTCGGCACGGCCTTTTTCAGGCCAAACGGGATGAAAGGGCCGGGGTTCCTGTATTCAGGACAAAAAAATCTTGCATGCCGCTTTCCGGTTGATTAAAGTCCAAACGTGACAGTCCCCCATCGTTATTCATATAACGGAGAGGCATGCAGCAGCCTGGAGGAAATGCTGAACCAATACCGTATGGCCGCCCATGACTCCCGTATTTCCCTGCTCAACGGGGAGGGCGCCTATATGGAAGCTTCTCTGGCGGGAAGCGGGCTGCATTGCTGCGGGGTGGGAATAGAGACCCAGAATTACATTTGCCCCCGCGAGATGACCTTTGAGGAACTGTCTGAGGAATTCCGCCTTTTTGATTCCGGAGCGGACTATTCATTCGTGATGCAGGAATGGATCATGCTGCATGATTCTTCCTCCCTGCTGCCTGCCTTCATCAAATGGGTTGCCATCGCGGCCGTGCTGGATATTGTCCTCATTCTGATATTCTTCGGCTTGCCGGAAAACCATGTTCTTCACTATTCCCATATTCTGGATACGTTCTCGCGCCTCCTGTTCTGGTAGGGCGGTGTAAACGCATTTTCCCGATACGGGCAAAGGGGCCGGGGCGTTTTTTCTCCCGGCGGGACCTTCACGGAGCGAACACCTTGAGCTTCCCGGCGCGCGTGATTTGCACGGGGGCGTTTCCCGCGTAATCTCCATCCAGTTCACAAGCCGCGTGGCCGATGGCGGCAACATGCCCTCCCGTCATCCGGACATATTCAAAACCGCCGTATCGCAGGGAATGAAACCCTCCGTGAACGGTCGCCAGCAGGCTCTCCCTGAGGATGGAAGAAGCGGCATGCTTGAAAACCACGGCATCCAGAAGGCCGTCCTCATTGCTTGCCTCCGCAAACAGCTTCATGGGGCCTCCGTACCTGCGGCCGTTGCCGAAGATGATGGAGCGCCCCTCCAGCACCCTGCCGTCATCCGTCGTCAGGGTCAGGAGCGGCTGCCGTTCCGTGAAAGCCCTGGCTCCTGCGATTACGTAAGCGAAGGCCTTCCACTTCTTCTTCATCTCCCATGTCGTCAGCTCCACGGAACGTCCGTCCGCCCCGATGCCCGCCATTTGAAGAAAAGGCTGGCCGTTGAAGGCAAACAAATCGACCTCCCTGGTCCGGCCCGTTTTCAGCACGTGCAGGGCGTGGTCGAAATTCTGTCGGAATCCCATTTCACGGGAAAAAACGTTGGCCGTTCCCGCAGGGAAAAGGGCCAGGGCCGTATCCGTATTGCAGAGGGCGCGGGCCGCCAGCCTCAGCGTGCCGTCGCCGCCCGCCACGGCTACGGCGGGCGCCCCGGAACGCGCCTGGGCAGCCAGGCGGTTCAGCATGTCCTCGCTGCTTTCCGGCTCCATGACGTCGAAAACGGAGCCATATCTCTCCAGCCACCGGCGGAAGCGTCCCGCCCTGGCGCTGCGCGCCGTGTTGTTGAAGAACAGGGGAATCTTCATCGGAGACTTGCGGAAAGATTCAGAATCTGCACCGGAGCCTCCGTATGCGTGATAGCTTCCCTGCGCACGGTCCCGTCAGGAAGGAGGAATTCCAGCATGCCCCGGCTCACTTTCTCCGGCAGCGTAATTTCCAGAAACTTCCGCATGTCGTCGGACGGACCGGGTGTGACGCCTTCCGCCAGAACTTCTCCTTCTTCCGTTTTGAGGGAGACATGGAGGGGCAGTCTCCGGCGCTTGCCTCCCTCATCCTCCGTGATGTCCAGCATCAGCTTGCTGCCGGGAACGTATTCCGGCTGGGAAGCCGCCCAGGAGGAAGCCAGCTTCATGTAGCGTTTGGTGATGTTGACGGCAGGGACAATCCGGCTTTCAGGGGGAAACTCCAGCGCGTTCCTTTTCCTGTCGTAGCGGGCCTCCCAGACCAGGGGGAAAAACATTCCTTCCGCCTTCTTCTTCCAGGATGTGGCGTAAATGGCGTTCTCCGGCTTCCGGGGGTCCAGCATGCTGATGGCGGACATGACCCAGGGCGTATTGAAGTCCTTTTCATTGTATTCCAGCATCCGCCATTCTCCGTCGCACCAGGCTTCCACCCAGTTGTGGTTGCCCCGGACGTGGTTCCAGGTGACCACGCCCGCCATGCGGGCCGGAATGCCGATGGAGCGCAGGGCGCAAATGAGCAAAATGCTCTGCCCGGTGCAGGAAACCTTGCCAGACTCCAGAGACTCCTTCACACCCTGGTGGGGAACTCTCCTCTCCGTGGAATATTTGACATTCAGCGTTTTCTGGATGCAGGCGGCTACAGTGAGGGCGGCTTCCCGCCCCGTCTTGCAGGAGGAGACGAGCGGAGCGAAAAGGTTGCGGAACTGCTCCCTCCATTCGTCGCGCGGTTCGTTGACCACGGCGTAAGGCAGCACGTCGTTCTCATAAACTTCCCAGGGAACCTTGCCCGCCCAAGGGAAGCGGCTGCGGACGTCCAGGGCCAGCCTGACCT
Organism: Akkermansia sp. KLE1798; assembly: GCF_001580195.1. Classification (NCBI taxonomy): domain Bacteria; kingdom Pseudomonadati; phylum Verrucomicrobiota; class Verrucomicrobiia; order Verrucomicrobiales; family Akkermansiaceae; genus Akkermansia; species Akkermansia sp. KLE1798. The sequence goes on along the minus strand of NZ_KQ971088.1, from coordinate 146,188 downwards.
CTCTCTTCAGCCGCTCTTCCGTAATCACCGGCTTGTCCTGTTCCGGCATGTAGGCGCGTAAAAACTCCATGCCCTGGGTGACGGAATCATGAGCGGAGCAAAGGGCGGCAGTCACGCCCAGCAGAAAGACATGCGGCAGCGGATTCATGAACGTCGCCATTCATAGCTGAATTCCGGCGGGGAGACAAGCCTTCTCTTGGGTAAGAAGGGCGTTGAAATGGGCGAACAGGTGGGTATCTTCCGGAGGGGTGGGCGGGAAGGGGGTATCGTTATCCAGAATCTCCTCGCAGATGTGCATGAAATCGCGCGAGGTTTTGGCCCGTTTCATGTGGTGGTCAAACTCTTCCGGGAGGCCCCGGGCGGTATAGACCAGATACTTTTTCATCCGGTGGATGTGTTTTTCCTCCACGTAATGGTCCTGCATTTCCAGCGTGCGTTCGTACAGGCTGCGGATGTAGCGGAGGAGGTTCCGGTACGTGGGGGCGGTTGCGGCTTCTCCCCGGAAGTGGGAGCGCAGCTGGGAAAAAATCCACGGATTGCGCAGGGCGGCCCTGCCAGCCATCAGGCCGGCCGGAGCCGCCAGCCTCACCCACGCCTCCGCCGTCTGCGTGTCCACGATGTTCCCGTTGGCAATGACCGGGCATTTCAGAGTTTCCGCCGCCCATTTGACCCACTCCGGATGCACGGGGGAGCGGTAGCCCTCCCGCACGGTGCGGGCATGAATGCATACCCGGTCCGGTGCGTGTCGGGCGATGACGGGGAGAATGCGTTCAAACTCGTCCGGGGTCTCGTAGCCCAGGCGGCATTTGACGGAAAAGGCTCCGGCGGGCAGGGAATCCCGGAGCGCTCCCAGGGCGGAATCCATGGCCCGGAGGGAGCGCAGCATGCCGCCTCCGGCACCCCTCCTGCACACGATGGGGGCGGGGCAGCCCATGTTCAGGTCCACCCCGGCGCAGGCGTGGTTCATCAGGTTCAGGGCATCCCGGACCAGGTACTCCGGCTCCTGGCCCACCAGCTGGCCGTAAATGGGGCGCCCGGTCGGGTTTTCGTCTATGGAGCGCATGATGTACGGATCCATCTTTTTGTGATGGGCCACCGTTCTGAAATACTCCGTAATGAAATAATCCGGCAGGGAATTCAAGTCGTTCAACGTCTTGATAAAAGCCAGGTCCGTAACGTCTTTCATCGGGGCTAGGGCCAGCAGCATGGGCTTGTGCATACCGTGAAAAGCCCGGCTTGGCAAGCTGTGATTGTCTTGACGAAAGAAGGAAAGTGTGGAAGCTGTGAGCATGAATCAGGACTCAACCCGCAAAGCCAGAGTGAACGTGAGACGCGCCGAGGTGATGGAACTGGTGGAGAAGGAAATCCAGCAGCATTACCAGAGCGAACTGATTTCCCACATCCGCGCCGCGGGCAATGTGTACAACCTGGGCCATACGGAATTCTTCCTGGCCAGGGAATTCGGATTCTGCAACGGCGTCCGCCGCGCCATCGACATCGCCTATGCGGCGCGCAAGGTTTTCCCGGACCGGCAGATCTACCTGATCGGCGACATCATCCACAACCCGGAGGTAAACCGCCAGCTGGAGGGGAAGGGCATTAAAAAACTTCCCTGGAAGCATCTGGACGCCTCCTATGATCAAATTGTCGCGGACGACGTGGTGATCGTTCCCGCCTTCGGCGTTCCCACCTCCTTCATGGACGCGCTGGAGGAAAAGGGAGTCCAGATCGTGGATACGACCTGCGGGGACGTCATGAAAGTGTGGAAAAGGGTGAAAAACTACGCCTCCATGGGCATCACCTCCATCATTCACGGCAAAGCCACCCATGAGGAAACCAGCGCGACGGCTTCCCGCGCCCTGGGTGAAAAGGGCAGGGGAAAATACCTGGTGGTTTATGACCTGGAGGATGCCGCCGCCGTGTGCGACTACATCCTCGGCAAAGGCAGCCGGGAGGCCTTCATGAAACGGTTTGAAGGCTGCTGTTCCCCCGGATTTGACCCGGACCGCGATCTGGAGGAAGTGGGCATCGCCAACCAGACGACCATGCTCAAGACGGAAACCCAGACGCTCCAGAAAATGATCAGGGACGCCATCGTCCAGCGCGACGGTGACGACGACAACTTCTATGTGTTCGATACCATTTGCGGCGCTACCCAGGACCGTCAGGACGCGCTGTACGATCTCTTGAAAAACCCCCTGGACGTGATGTTTGTGGTGGGCGGCTACAACAGCTCCAATACCACGCATCTGGTAGACATCGCCAGGAAACACGTCCCCACCTACTTCATTGAATCCGCTGAAAGTATCAAATCCATCCAGTATGTGGACGCCTTTGATACGGAAACGCGGGAAGTCCGGAGAATGACCACGGAACCCGTAGTGCAGAATCTGGGCAAATCCCTGAAAGTGGGCATTACGGCGGGAGCCTCGTGTCCGGCCAACCTGATTGAGGCGACTATCCTGCGCATTGCGGACCTCCGCAAATAAAAACGGCCTGCCGTCCCTGCATGGAGAGATGAAAAAGGAGCCTGCCCCGGAAAGGGAGGCTCCTGAAAAAACTGCTGACGCGGAATGGAGCCCGGAAGGAAGGCCGGGCGGCGAAAGTCCTACTTTTCCAGATCTTCCGGCGTGACGGAACGCTGCTCGCGGGAGGCGAGCAGCACGGCCTGTTCCACAACGTAATCCGGATTGGCGTCAAAGCGGTACGCGTTGCAGTTGGGGCATGCCGCAGTGGTTTCGGACACGATGGAGCCGCAGGCTTCGCAGACCTTGAAATCCGCGGGGCGGTCGATGATCAGTTTGGCTTTATCCAGGCGGGATTGCTGCATGGGAGTCATAATAAAAACAAGCCGCTCAGTTGAACAGAGCGGCTTGCCATAAGATCGACAGAAAACCGAAGTGAAGACTTAGGCGATTTTTGCGATGGCCTTGGCGGCCTTGCTCTTGTAGTTGGCGGCGCGGTTGGCGGGGATGGTGCCTACCTTGGCGGCCTTGTCAACTGCGGAGGAAAACGTGTTGTAAGCGGCGGCGGCGGCTTCCTTGTCAGCCGTTTCAACAGCGGTGGAAATCTTCTTGCGGAGAGTTTTCAGCTTGGAAGTCGTGGCGCGGTTGCGGGCGGTGCGGGTTGCGGTCTGACGGATGCGCTTGAGTGCGGATTTGGTATTGGCCATGTTCGAAAAAAGGTTCGGTTTTCGTTTCGAGGTGGCAGAAACATTAGAATAACAGGATAAAATGTCAAGCTCCGGATGTATTTTTTAAGCCATTCCGGCCGCATGCGGTCAGACTGCGGGCTTTACCGGAAAACGGAGGTGTGGCATCATAAGCGCCGTCATGAACAAGCGCGTGGATTTGCCTGAGAAAAAATATGAAGGATATATTTTTGACCTGGACGGCACTCTTGTGGACAGCATGCCCCTCCACTACAAGGCATGGCGCAAGGCCCTGGCCCGCGCAGGCGCTCCCGAATCCGTCTTCCGGGAGGATGAATTCTACTCCTGCGGCGGAAAATCCGCCAATGACGTGGTGTACTTCCTGAATGAACGCTACGGGCTGGTGATGGATGCGGAATCCACCGCGGCGGACAAGCGCCGCATCTATCTGGAAATGCTGGAGGAGGAAGGCATGCAGCCCATCGGGGAAGTGCTGGAATTCGTGCACTCCCTGGGGGATGCCCCCAAGGCCATTGCCACGGGCAGCGCCATTCCCGGCGCGCGCCGCACCCTGGCCGCCGCCGGGCTGACGGGACTGTTCGACGTGATTTTAACCCCTGAGGACGTGGAACACGGCAAACCGGCTCCGGACATGTTCCTGCTGGCCGCGGAACGGCTGGGGGCCGCCCCCTCCCGTTGCGTGGTGTTTGAAGACGCCGTTCCGGGCATTGCCGCGGCTGCCGCCGCAGGCATGGACTGCGTGCGGGTGCGCAGGCCGTCCCTCTCCTGATATTGTCCGCCGCGCCTGTGCTGCGGCGTCTTTTCCCGGCGTATTCCCGCAGGCGGCGCGCCTCTGACTTTTCGATGAAAAGGCTTCACATTGCGCGCGGAATGCGCTAGAACCTCTTTTCCTACGCAACAAATAAAATATTATTTGCACATGAGTACAAACGACAAAACATCATCCGCCCCGACGAAAACCCGCATGACAGGAGCCGAAGTGCTCGTGGAATGCCTCGTGCGTGAAGGTGTAGACGTCGTCTTTGCCTATCCCGGCGGCGCCAGCATGCCGATTCACCAGGCCCTGAGCCATCAGCCCAAAATCCGGACCATCCTCCCCCGCCACGAACAGGGCGGAGCGTTTGGAGCGGAAGGCTACGGCCGTGTTACGGGCAAGGTGGGCGTCTGTATCTCCACTTCCGGCCCCGGCGCCACCAACATGATCACCTCCATTGCGGACGCCTATCTGGACTCCACGCCCCTGGTGGCCATCACCGCGCAGGTCATGCGCTCCCTGATCGGCCGCGGAGCCTTCCAGGAAACGGACGTGTTCGGCATGACCGCCCCCATCGTGAAGCACAGTTACCTGGTCACGGAACCGGAAGAACTGCCCCGCATCATGAAGGAAGCCTTTTACATCGCTTCCACGGGCCGTCCCGGCCCTGTGGTGATTGACATGCCCAAGGACGTGCAGGAAGCCGTCTTCACTCCGGACTTCGACATGGAAATGGACCTCCCCGGCTACAACCCGGTGCTGCCCGTTCCCGCGGAAGAGCTGGAAGCCCTCATCCCCCTTATTGAAAACGCCAGCCGTCCCGTCATCTATGCCGGCGGCGGCATCATCACCGCGGAAGCCTCCGCGGACCTGCTGGAATTCGCGGAACGCACCCAGATTCCCGTGGCCACCACCCTGATGGGCATCGGGGCCATGCCGGAAACTCACCCGCTCTCCCTCCGCTGGCTGGGCATGCACGGAGCCGTGTTTGCCAACAATGCCGTGAATGAAGCGGACCTGGTCATCGCCCTGGCCGCACGCTTTGACGACCGCGTGACGGGAGCCGTCAGCATGTTCTGTCCGGACTCCACTATCGTCCACATTGACATTGACGCGTGCGAGATCAACAAAAACAAAAAAGTCGCCCATCCCATCCGCGCCAATGTGAAGGACGCCCTCGGCGTTCTCAACGCGGCCCTGGCAGGGAAGGGGTGGGAACGCAAATCCTCCGGCTTCACCCGTACGCCGGAATGGTTCAAGACGATCGAAGGCTGGAAGGAACAGTACCCCTTCTCCTATGAAGACCGCAAGGGCTACATCGCTCCGCAGTCCGTGATTGAGGAACTCTACCGCCAGACGGCGGACAAGGACCCCATCATCTGCACCGGCGTGGGCCAGCACCAGATGTTCGCCGCCCAGTTCTTCAAATTTGACAAGCCCCGCCGCCTGGCTACGTCCGGCGGCCTGGGCACCATGGGCTACGGCCTCCCCGCCGCCATGGGCGCCTGCCTGGCCTATCCGGACAAGCTGGTGGTCAACATAGACGGAGACGGCTCCATGCTCATGAACATTCAGGAGCTGGCGACCATCCACGTGGAGCGCATGCCCGTCAAATGCATCATCCTGAACAACCAGCATCTGGGCATGGTGGTGCAGTGGGAAGATCTGAAGTACGACTCCAACCGCGCGCAGACCTTCCTGGCGGACCCGCACGACGACTACGACCCCACCCACAAGACGGAAGAGATCATCTACCCGAATTATCCGCTCATCTGCGCCGGGTTCGGCGTCAAATGCGAGCGTGTGCTCCGCATTGAGGAACTTCCCGCAGCAATCACCCGCATGATTGAATCCCCGGAGGCATACGTTCTGGACGTGATGGTTCCCCATGACGTGCATGTTCTGCCGATGATTCTGGGCGGCATGAGCTACAAGGACGTGATCCTGGAACGCATCGCCGGAGACGGCACTGCCAAAAAGGCGTCCGAACTCGGCAAGGAAATCCCGACGGCCCTGTAAGGTCCGTGGATATCGCTGCTGAGCTTTCATCCTCCATGGGGCCGTCTTTCAGGACGGCCCCTTTTTCATCCCGGTGCGGCCGCAACTTTTATTCCAATGCGCGGATAATGGAGCATGCCTCCCCATTTTTTTGAAAATAAAAAACGGGATTTTGTTCCCAGCTATTCCATGGCTTCTCCGCGAACCCATGGATGAAATTTCTCTCCGACTGATAGAAACCGGAATTGGGGAAGTAGTAATGAAAACGGGATGAAAGAATATTATTTGGCTGCAGGATTATTCCTGTGCATGGGAATGTTCTCATGTGCGCTAAAAGCTGCGGAGCATGAGAAGAAGATGGATTCTTCTGGTTCCGCAACGGAGGAAGCGCTCGTTGTCTGGAAGGATTATTCCATGGGCCGTATTTTGTTTAATGACAAAGCTCCTCAAAGTGAAGGATCACGCATTTATCACCAGTTGATTCCGGATGCAGAAGCTTATATCCGCCGGCAGGCCTGTGACGTGCTCCATACCTTGTATCATGGTCCTTCAGACCATATCACTCCTGTTCACCATTTGTATTATACGCTGAAGGATACTGATGGCATCTCTGCCAAAAGTGGAGACAATGGAGAAATATCCATTTTCTACAGCACGCGGCATATTGAGAAATCATTTAAAAACAATGATAAGTCAAAAGTGTACTTTGAAACCCGCGGTATTTTGCTCCATGAGCTAACCCATGCCTATCAACTGAAACCGCAGGGAATAGGCTCCTATGAAAAGAACAGGGTCTTTTGGGCATTTATCGAAGGCATGGCTGACGCCGTGCGCATAGCCAACGGAGGCTTCCACGGTGAGGCTGACCGCCCCAAAGGGGGCAATTATATGGATGGCTACCGCTATGCGGGGTATTTTTTTGTGTGGTTGCGCGACAATAAAGATCCTGAATTTCTCCGCAAATTCAACCGGAGCACGCTTGAAGTCATCCCCTGGTCATTTGATGGCGCCATCAAGTATGTGCTGGGTGAACAATATGACGTGGATAAACTGTGGAATGAGTACCAGGCTGCCGTGGGGGATAAGAAATCGTGTGATTAATCTGTGTTACGGGGAGCGGGGGCGTGACGTCTTCATTTACTGCTGCCCGGCATTTTCTTCACTACGTTTTTGTTTTGTTGTTGAACGTTGATTTTTAAATATTTGTGTTAATTCTGGAAATGAAGTGAAATTTGTTTTCCTGCGGCATGGGATATTTTTCCGCGTTCACAGTTTGTGATGGATGAGGCCGGAGCAATCCAATATAAAGATAAGATGCACATAGACTGGTTGAATGATTTTTTGGAATGGGCGCCTATTCTGCTGATGGTGTTGGTAGCGGTCGTTTTTCTGGTGGCGCTGAAATGGAGGAGCGGCAGGCTGAAGAAGTTTATGGATGAGTGGAAACGTAAGATTGTCCGGCAGGCGGAAGCCGGAAATCCCTCCGCCCAGTTCCGTCTGGGGCGCATTTACCAGGAGGGGGACGGCGTGGAGAAGGATCCGGACCGGGCGGAGGAGTGGTTTCACAGGGCGTTGCCCGGGTTGAAGCAGAAGGCGGATGCGGGGGATGCGGATGCCGCCTTTGACCTGTATGATTGTTTTCATGAAGGCCTGGGTGTGGAGAAGAGCGATACGCAGGCCCTGAACTGGCTGCAGCTTGCAGCGGAGCAGGGCAAGCCGGAGGCCATGTTTGACCTGTCCCTGGAATACCGGGAAGGTGGCCTGGTGGAGAAGAATGAGGATTTGTTCATGCACTGGCTGCGTAAGGCTGCGGAGGCGGACGAGAGGGACGCCCAGTACCTGCTGGCCGCCTGTTATGAACACGGCAATGGAGTTCCTCAGGATTTGAATCTTGCACGGGAATGGTACGACCGCGCGGCGGAAGGAAAGGATTCCGGTACGGAGGAGAATCCGGAGCGCGCGCAGGGGAAATAGGAAGCGGCGTGCCTCTTTCGGCTGGACAAATAAGCGAGCGGACGACACTCTAGGCGTTTCATGGAGGGCATACGCTATTACAACCGCTACACGGGCAGGGAAGAACGGGAACAGGTGCTGGGGGAGAAGTACCTGCAATGGATTTACGGCACTTCTACGGGCCGGGCGGCTCTGCACGCTCTGATCAAGCGCGGCGTGTTTTCCGCCCTGATGGGGTGGTGGAAGAACCGGCCTTCCAGCGCCAAAGGCATTCCTGCCTTTGTGGAGGAGTACGGCATCAACATGGAGGAGTCCCTCAAGGGGCTGGGAGAGTTCAAGCATTTCAACGATTTTTTCTACCGCCGCCTGAAGCCCGGAGCGCGTCCGCTGTCCGGCGGGGAGGAGACGGCTGTTTTTCCGGCGGACGCCCGCCACATGGGCTGGGAGCGTGCGGACCGGATCAGCGGCGTTTTTGTGAAAGGCCAGCGTTTTGATCTTCCCGCGCTGCTTGGGGATGCCTCCCTGGCGGAGCGGTATGCGGAAGGCGCCGTTGTTCTTTCCCGCCTGTGCCCTACGGATTATCACCGCTTCCATTTTCCCGTTTCCGGAATTCCCGGCAGGTGGAGGAGAATGGGCGGCCCTCTGGCCAGCGTGTCTCCGTATTGCCTGAGCCGGAGCCTGTCATGGTTGTGGACGAATAAGCGGAATCTGACGCTCGTCCAGTCGGAGTCCTGGGGCCAGGTGGCCATGCTGGAAGTGGGCGCCACCGGGGTGGGTCTTATTGAAGAGACTTATGTTCCGGAAGAGTTTGCCGCCAGGGGGGCGGAAAAGGGATATTTTGCGTTTGGCGGCTCCACGGTGATGTGCTTTTTTGAACCGGGTAGAATCAGACTGGCTTCCGATCTGCTGGAAAAAACAGGAGAAGGTATGGAGATGTTTGCTCGTCAGGGCGATATGATGGGTAAGTCTGTTTAATGGCAGATATCCTGAGAAAGGGAGTGAAACGGCATTCCCGGATTCCTAATCCGTATATTTACTTTACCGTTTGCCGCCCGTGTAACTTCAAGAAGATCATGGACAAAGAGAGATGGTAAAAAAAGACCAGACCCAAATTAGAGTGATCATTTTCAATGTTTTATAAAAAACAAGGCATTCATCGTTAACAATTCACGTTGTTAACGGATTAGGAATCCGTTATTTTCTTCTTGTTGCGGTATTTTTCCGTATTTAACCCCCCCTATAGATAAAGGTTATGAAATGTTTATGCATTCTCGGCATACTGGCGTCCCTGGCAACGGCACAGGCCGCCACCATTCTGAGCACGACGACCAAGGATGATCCTTCCACCCTGACTTCCGGGGGATATGGCGCCTATTACGGTTTTTCCTTTGATCTGGACCATATGCTTGTTTCCTCCGGGTCCGGCATTGCCCAGAATTCAACGGTGTACCTCCAGTCCCTGGATATCGCCAAGGCCACCAACAGGACGGATGCCAATAACGGCTTGTACGTTACGATTTTTTCCTCCGCCACCACGAAGAACGGCACTACGTTTGTAGGCCAGTCCACCACGACGATCGACATGGCAGGGGAGGGCGCGGGGGATGGAGCCGCTTCATGGCAGAATGCCTCTTTCGATAATCTTGAGCTCAATAGCGGAGTGACTTATTACGTGGCTTTCACCACGGTGCAGATTACGGACGACACCGTCTGGGATGGTGTGAATTTTGTCACTGCCCGGCTGAGGATTGGGAAGGAAGCCGACGGAGTGGCCATTGGAGATGTTTATACGAACGCAGGGTTTACAAGCATCCAGTCGGGAGACTGGGCACCGTCCTTCAAGGCGGAAGTGACCGTGGCGCCCGTTCCGGAACCAGCAACCGCTTCTCTGGGGATGCTGGGGCTGGCGGCTCTGCTGATGCGCAGGCGCAGAGCCTGACGGCTGTTCGCAGCTTGTTTTGCCAAGTCCGGCATTCCTCGTGGAGGGATGCCGTTTTTTATTAATAGACCGTCACGAAAGGGGAGAGAGGAAAAATGAGGGGGAAGGAAGGAAACGTGCCGGGTTCTCCGGCAGTTATTTCATTTCCGCAATAGCCTGGGCCATATCCGCGGCCTTGAAGGTGGAGGATCCCGCCACCAGAACGTCCGCTCCCGCCAGCGCGCACTGGTCGGCATTGTTTTTGCCGATGCCGCCGTCCATCTGGATCAGGAAGGAGGAGCGGTGTTCCGTTCTCCATTCCGCGGCTTTCACCACCTTGTCCAGAACGGAGGGCATGAAGGACTGGCCGCCGAATCCGGGCACTACGGACATGACCAGCAGCAGGTCTATTTCTCTCAGGAACGGAAGCACGGCTTCAAAGGGCGTGGCCGGGTTGACGGCCAGCCCGTTTTTCACACCCGCCTTGCGGATGCGCCTGAGGGTGTCGCGGATGTAGTATTCATCCCCCAGTTCCACATGAAAGCAGATGAGGTTGACGCCCGCTTTGACGAAACGGTCAAAATAGTGGTCCGGCCGTTCGATCATCAGGTGGGCGTCCAGAAAGCGGTCCGGTCCCACCGCCTTTCTGACGGCGGCGCAGATTTCCGGACCAAAGGAGATGTTGTCCACAAAGTGGCCGTCCATGATGTCCAGGTGCAGCCAGTCGGCTCCTGCTTTAAACGCGCGCCGCGCTTCTTCCCCTATTCTGGTGAAGTCGGCGGCCAGCAGTGACGGGGCGATCATGGTCATGGTCGGGGAGTCCTTTCCTGTAAAGGTCAGTTGGCTACGATGTTGACGAGGCGCCCTGGCACGACGATGACTTTCCTCACCGTCACGCCGTCCAGGAAGACTTTTACCTTGGAAGATGCCAGGGCCAGCTTTTCCAGTTCCTCCCGGGAGATGTCCCTGGGCACTTCCAGTTTGTCCCGCAGCTTGCCGTTGACCTGGATGACCATCGGCACCGTGTTTTCCACCAGCAGGGCTTCGTCGCAGGCGGGCCAGTTTTTCTGGCAGAGCTGCGTTTCCGGCAGGGCGGGGAAACCTTCCTGCAGGCGTGCATGGATTTCTTCCGTGATATGCGGGGCAAAGGGGTTGAGCAGCGTCAGGAACGCCACGTAGTCCTGCACGTCTACCCCGTCTGCGGAAGTCATGGCGTTGGTGCATTCCATCATTTTGGCGATGGCGGTGTTGAAGGACATGCTTTCAATGTCGTCCGTCACCTTTTTGATTGTCTTGTGCAGTTCCTTGCGGACGGGCAGCACGGAGGCTTCCGGCGCTCCGGAGACGAGCTTGGGATTGATTTCCCATTCCCCTTCCTGATTTTCCTGGAAGGCCACGCGCCAGACGCGGGCCAGGAAGCGGGAGATGCCTTCCACACCCTTGGTGGCCCAGGGTTTTACGTCTTTCAGCGGGCCCATGAACATTTCATACAGGCGCAGGGCGTCCGCTCCGTATTCGCGCACGATGTCGTCCGGGTTGACGACGTTGCCGCGGGACTTGGACATTTTCTGCCCGTCTTCGCCCAGGATCAGGCCCTGGTTGACGAGTTTCTGGAACGGCTCGTTGGTGCTGAGGTAGCCCAGGTCAAAGAGGACCTTGTGCCAGAAGCGGGCGTAAAGCAGGTGGAGCACGGCGTGTTCCGTGCCGCCCACGTACAGGTCCACGCCGCCGGGCGTGCCTGCGGAGCCCATCCAGTATTGTTCCGCTTCGCGGCTGACAAAGCGTTCGTTGTTTTTCGGGTCCAGATAACGCAGGTAGTACCAGCAGGAGCCGGCCCACTGGGGCATGGTGTTGGTTTCCCGGTGCGCCGTGGGCGTGTAGGCGATCCATTCCGTGGCCTTGACCAGCGGTCCGCGGGGGTCTCCCGTGGGGGCGAAGTCGTCCAGGGCGGGCTGGAGCAGGGGGAGTTCGTTTTCCGGAATGGCGCGGTGGCGGCCGTCCTCCCAGACGATGGGGAAGGGTTCCCCCCAGTAGCGCTGGCGGGAGAAGAGCCAGTCGCGCAGCTTGTAGTTCACCTTGCGGCGTCCCTTTCCGCGCTCTTCCAGCCACAGGATCATTTTTTCCTTGGCCTCCGGCGTGGGCAGCCCGGTCAGGAAGCCGGAGTTCACGCTGGTGCCCTCATATCCGCAGTAGCCGCGCCAGTCGGTATCTTCGGCGGGTGGCTGCACCACCTGGAGGACCGGAAGGCCGAATACTCCGGCAAATTCAAAGTCGCGTTCGTCGTGGGCGGGAACGGCCATGATGGCTCCGGTTCCGTAGCCCATCAGCACATAGTCCGCAATCCAGACGGGAATCTGCTCTCCGTTGACCGGGTTCACGGCATGCGCGCCGGTGAAAACGCCCGTTTTTTCCTTGGAAAGGTCCGTGCGTTCCAGATCGCTCTTGGAGGCGCACTGGGCGCGGTACTGCTCCACGGCTTCTTTCCGTTCCGGCGTGGTGACGGCGTCCACCAGCGGGTGTTCCGGGGAAAGGACCATGTAGGTGGCGCCGAAGAGGGTGTCCGGCCTCGTGGTGTAAACGGTGATGGTTTCCCCGCCCAGCTCAAAGTCCACTTCCGCCCCTTCCGACTTGCCTATCCAGTTGCGCTGGAGCAGCTTGATGGATTCCGGCCAGTCCAGGGGCTCCAGTTCGTCAATCAGGCGTTCGGCATAGTCCGTGATGCGCAGCATCCACTGGCGCAGCGGGCGGCGTTCCACGTGGTGGCCCTTGGCTTTCCATTCCTCCACTTCCTCATTGGCAAGCACGGTGCCCAGGTCCGGGGACCAGTTTACGGCCACTTCCGCTACGTAGGCCAGGCGTCGCTGGTCGATTTCCTCGCGGGTGAGGCCCTGGGCCTCCAGTTCGGAGACGGGGCGCGCCTTTTTCAGTTCCCTGTTGTAGTAGGAGTTGTAAAGACGGAGAAAGATCCACTGGGTCCAGCGCACGTATTCGTGGTCCGTCGTGGCGATTTCCCGGTCCCAGTCATAGGAAAAGCCCAGCATCTTGAGCTGGCGGCGGAAGTTGTCAATGTTCCGGAAGGTGGTGATGGCCGGATGCTGCCCGGTCTTGATGGCGTATTGCTCCGCAGGAAGGCCGAAGGAATCCCAGCCCATGGGGTGAAGCACGTTGAAGCCGTTCATGCGCTTGAAGCGCGCCACAATGTCCGTGGCGGTGTACCCTTCCGGATGGCCCACATGGAGGCCCGCGCCGCTGGGGTAGGGGAACATGTCCAGCACGTAGCACTTGGGCCGGGAAGCGTCAAATCCCTCGTCTCCGGGGTTGCCTGTCTTGAAGGTCTTCCGTTCGTCCCAGATCTGCTGCCATTTGGGCTCAAAGACGTCAAAAGGATATGGTTTCTTGCGCTCGGACATGATGCGGAGAAATGTATACTCCGGTCGGGGGGCGATCAAGCCTAAACCCCGGCGGCGTCAGGCGTTTCCGGACCTTTCAGGTGGATGAATCCCTTTTTTCGGAAAAAAAGAAAGATCAGGGACGCATGAGGCGTATTTTGACATTGAAAGGTTTTTCCTGACGTTATTAACTAGAAAACCATGAAGTTCACAGCCTGCCTCCTCTCCGCCGCCTGCGGCGCCGTCTCCCTGCTTGCGGGGGCGTCCGCCCAGGATTCCTCCCGTGCCGTTTCCGGAAAAAAGCCCAATATCATCGTCTTCCTGGTGGATGACATGGGGTGGCAGGATACGTCCCTGCCGTTCTGGACGGATGAAAAGGGCCAGCCGATCAAAACATTCCTGAACAAGCGCTACCGGACGCCGAACATGGAGAAGCTGGCCGCCCAGGGCATGACGTTTACGGATGCCTATGCACACCCCCTCTGCACGCCGTCGCGCGTGAGCCTGATGTCCGGCATGAATCCGAGCCGCCACCGGGTGACCAACTGGGTCAGGCAGCAAAACCAGACGACAGACCAGAATAACAAGAACCTCCAGCCTCCGGACTGGGCCCTCAACGGCCTTCAGCCGGTCGGAACTCCCGCCAAGGGAGTGACGAAGCGCCCCATTTCCGGGGAGGACATGCACTACAACATGACCCGCCCCTTCGCCACGGCGGCCACGCTGCCCCAGTTGCTGAAAAAGTGCGGCTACGTGACCGTGCACTGCGGAAAGGCCCATTTCGGTACGCAGGGAACGCCGGGCTCCAACCCGCTGAACATGGGGTTTGACTACAATATCGCCGGCACGGAAATCGGGCATCCGGCGGATTACCGCGGCGCCAAGCATTACGGAACGGGCTTCAACCATGTGCGCGGGCTGGATGAAAATAATTATTACCAGGACGACGTGTTCCTGACGGAGGCGCTGACCCAGGAGGCCATCAAGAGGCTGGACGCCATCAGGAACAATCCCAGGGAAGCGGGCAAGCCCTTTTACCTGTACCTGGCCCAGTATGCCCTTCATTCCCCGCTGGATGAACGCGCCTATGACAAGAGGTTTGCGGATGCCTACAAGGATCCGCATGACGGCCACGCATGGTCCCAGAAGGAAAAACATTACTCCGGCCTGATCGAAGGGATGGACAAGAGCCTGGGGGATGTTATGAAGTACCTGAAGGACAACAACCTGGATAAAAATACGGTGCTGGTGTTCATGTCTGACAACGGGGGGCTGGCCCTCTCCGGAAGGCTTGGCAATGTGGATTCCAATTATCCGCTTGCCTTCGGCAAGGGAGGCTGCATGGAGGGCGGCATCCGCGAGCCGATGATCGTTTCCTGGCCGGGTGTCACCAGGGGAGGTTCCCGGTGCTCCGTGCCGGTCATCATTGACGATTTTCTGCCGACTCTGCTGGATATGGCGGGGTGCAGGAATTTGAAAACGCCGCAGAAGCTGGACGGCCTCAGTCTGGTGCCCCTGCTGAAAGGCGCGCAGTTCCCCGCCGACCGGCCCCTTCTGTTCCACCAGCCCAACAACTGGGGGGAAGGCAGCAACTCCGCGCGGCAGTACGGCGCTTCCACCGCACTGCGCCGTGGAGACTGGAAGTTGATTTACCGCCATGCGGACCAGAGTTTTGAATTGTACAATCTGAGGAAGGATATCAGCGAAAAGAACAACCTGGCTTCCACGGAACCTAAGAAAGTGAAGGAAATGGCTTCCATGATGGGCAAGCTGCTCCGGGAGAGGAAGGCCCTGATGCCCACTTACAAGAAAGGGAATTCCCTGGGAGTGGCCGAGGGCACCCCGGTGCCGTGGCCTGACCATGTGAAGTAGTCCAGGCATGGAGGTTTCTCCGGCGTTGTTGCGCGGAGAGTGCCATATCCGCTTTAGACGCTAGGCGGCATGTTTTCCGGTCTCCGGCAGCGGAGTCGGAGGACATGCCGTTGTTCATGCGGATGAAGCGGTAGTTTTCCCGGGTTGCTGTGCTTCCGCTTCCGTATTTCCTGTGTGGAAGTGCAGTGTTCCGCCGCTGTCCTCGCAAGCTGTTTTTCTTGCGCAGCTCCATGGTTCCGTGGAGCCGTGGAGATTTTCTGCCCAGAGTAGAACAGGTTTCCCTCTGGTTTCCACTGCCGGTTTCTCTTCGGTGTTTCGTCTCCGTGCGGTGTTTTTATCCCCGTCCGGAGGATAGGAAACAGCCCCGCTCCGGAAAACCGGGCGGGGCTGTTGATGCAAAGTGCCTGTTCAGGGATGATTTCCCGGCGGGACGGCTGTCTTAAAAGTCGTCGGCGGGAGCGTCCGCAGCGGGGGCGTCTCCTTCGGCGGCATTGTCCGCAGCCGGAGTATCCGTGGCGGTAGTATCTTCCGTGTCGGTTGCCGTGGCGTCGTCGGCGGGCGTTTCAGCCGCGTTGTCGGCATCTTCCACATCCGTATTGACATCGGCATTAGCGGCCGGCGGAGCGGCGGCAGGTTTGCCGGCAGGAGCTGCCGGGGCGGCTTCCTTGGGCGGAACGACTACTTTGACGGCGGGAGGCGCCGGGATGGGGGTGGTCAGGCCGTCAGCCTTGCGGGTGCTGACGCGCAGTCCGTCGGCATAGGCCAGGTTCTTCAGGATGGCGTAGCCCAGGGCCGGAGCCTTGTCCGTGGTGTTGACCAGCATGTTGAAGTGGTTGTTGACGGAAATCTTGCGCGCGTCCTTGCCGTTGCGGAAGGGAATGATGCCTGCGAGGTTGCCGTCGTTGTCCATGCAGATGACCCAGAAGGAACGGTCCACCTGGACGAAGTACTGCGGCCGGATATAGTCGGCCTTTTTCCATTCCGCTCCCTTGATGTATTCCGTCATGGCCCGGCGCGCGTTGGCCGGCATGCCGCCCCAGTCCGCATATACTCTGCTGGTCAGCGTTTCGCGGCCGTTGTACCCGTGCACGGATACGTTCTGCGCGGTGGCGAACTGGCGGGCGTAGCTCTCGGGAGAGGTAGGTTGGCAAGAGCTGGTGAAGAGCGCTGTCCCTGCGGTCAGGATGCAGGCTGCTGCTGTGGTGAAGGGATGAATGTTAGTCATGGCAATCGCAATGGTTGTGTTATAAAAGAGGAAAATCCACCCCATTTCAAGGAAAAGAATGCGGGTTGTGCCGTTTTATGGCGTTTTTTTACGGTTCCGCTTGCTGGAGAAACGGGGCGCCGGGGCCGGAAGTCTTTGGTATATCTTAAATTGGAGGTATGATGGGAAATTACTAAAATTTTTCTCGCAAATAGTTGCAGATCGCTTAGGTTGTCGTTGCTTCATGTCCGCCTTTATCGTCAGCCAGCCAGCATTGGAACGCAACGCCCGCATCCTCAGGGAAGTAGCGGATGCCGCGGGGTGCCGGGTCGTGCTGGCTCTGAAGGGTTTTTCCACCTGGCCCTGTTTTGAGGGCCTGCGCCCCCTGCTGGACGGCTGCTGCGCGTCCGGACTGTGGGAGGCCCTTCTGGCCCGGCGCAGGTTCGGCAAGCATGTGCTGACTTATTCCCCCGCGTACGCCCCGGAGGAGATTGCGGAACTGGCGGAGATTTCCGACCACCTTGATTTCAACAGCCTGACCCAGTGGAACCGCTTCCGGGAGGAGGTGACGGCGCGTCCCCGCTTCCTGTCCGGGGAACTGAAGTGCGGCCTGCGCATCAATCCCAAATTTTCCACGGGCCATACGCCCCTTTACGATCCCTGCGCGCCCGGCTCCCGTCTGGGTGTGACGCCGGAGTTGATGCGGGGCGCGGACCTGTCCGGAATTTCCGGGCTTCACTTCCATACCCTGTGCGAGCAGAGCGCGGAGGACCTGGCGGATACGTTGGAAGCCGTGGAACAGTATTTCGGCTCCATCCTGTCCCGGCCGGAGATCACCTGGCTGAACATGGGCGGCGGCCACTGGATCACCAAGCCCGGCTACAACCGGGAACTGCTGGCGGACCTGGTGCGCGGCATCCGCTCCCGCTACGGCGTGGACGTATGGCTGGAGCCGGGGGAGGCGGTCGCCATCCATTCCGGCGTGCTGCGCTGCCGGGTGCTGGACGTTTTTTCCTCCGATGGGGTGGAACACGCCATTCTGGACGTTTCCGCGTCCGCCCACATGCCGGACACGCTGGAAATGCCCTACAGGCCGGATGTGTTCCAGATTTTGAAAAACCCCTCCCTGCGGTCCGGGCAGCAGCCCGCCGTCGTGATGGAAGGGGAAAGCTATGCCGTGGCCGGGGAGCCGGGTGAAGGGCCCTTCGCCTACCGCCTGGGGGCGCCGACGTGCCTGGCCGGGGACCGCCTGGGGGATTATTCCTTTGCGGAGCCCCTTTCTCCGGGAGACGAGCTTGTGTTTGACGACATGGCCCATTACACGATGGTGAAGACCACCTTTTTCAACGGCGTGCGCCATCCGGACATAGCCGTGCAGAAGCACGACGGCTCCGTGGAGACGGTGCGCCGTTTTTCCTACGAGGATTTTGAAGCCCGCCTGGGCTGAAACATTTGACCAGACCTATTGACATGGCAGCAGCTAAAGAAGGCATTAAACAGAAAGTCCGGGGGTGGAGCCATCATGATTCCGCGGATTTGTACGGCATCAACGACTGGGGTAACGGCTATTTCCGGATCAGCAAGAAAGGGGAGGTGACCGTCCGCCTGAATGATGAAGACGGCGGCAAGAAGGACATCAGCCTGTGCGACCTGCTGGAAGGGCTGAACGAGCGCGGCACGACCGTTCCCGTCCTGTTCCGCTTCCGCGACCTGCTGCGCAGCCGCATTGCGGAACTGAACGAAAGTTTCCGCAAGGCGATCAAGGAGGCGGATTACCAGGGCCATTACCAGGGCGTTTACCCCATCAAGGTGAACCAGCAGCGCCAGGTGGTGGAGGAGATCGCGGAATACGGCACCAAGTACGACTATGGGCTGGAGGCCGGCTCCAAGCCGGAACTGATTGCGGCCATGGCGCACATGCATAACCCGAACGCCTACCTGATCTGCAACGGGTACAAGGACGACGAGTTCATCGACCTGGCCCTGACGGCCCAGAAGATGGGGCTGAATATTTTCATCGTGCTGGAGATGCCTTCAGAACTGGATGCCATCTTCGCCCGCGCCAAAAAGATGGACATCCGCCCCAATCTGGGCCTCCGCGTGAAGTTGGCGGCCAAGGGATCCGGCCTGTGGCATGAATCCGCCGGGGACAAATCCGTCTTCGGCCTGAACGCGGCCCAGGTGCTGGACGTGGTGGACAAGCTCAAGCAAATGGAGGCCCTGGACTGCCTGAAACTGCTCCATTACCACCAGGGTTCCCAGATTCCGAATATTTCCGTGGTGCGCGAGGGGCTGACGGAAGCCGCCCGTATTTACGTGGACCTGGTCAGGGAAGGGGCTCCGCTGGGCACGCTGGACATGGGCGGCGGCCTGGCCGTGGATTACGACGGCTCCAAGACCAACTTCCATTCCTCCTGCAACTATTCCATTGCGGAGTTTGCCCGCGACGTGGTGGAAGTGGTGGGGGACATGTGCACCAAATACGAGGTTCCGCACCCCACGCTAGTGACGGAATCCGGCCGCGCGGTGGTGGCCTATTATTCCGTGCTGGTGTTCAACGTGCTGGACGTAACCAGCGCCCCGGGGGAGGAACCGCCCCCGGAACTGCCGGAAAACGCGCCCGAACTGCTCAAGGCCTTTGCGGACACGGACAGGACCCTGGCCCGGAAAAACATGCAGGAATGCTACAATGACGCCTGTTATTACCGGGACCAGCTCCGGGCCCAGTTCTTTTACGGAAACGCCACCCTGCGGGAACGCGGGCTGGGAGAGGCGTATTACTGGCACATCCTCAGCCGCATTTCCCGGATGCTGGCGGAGATGGAAACCATTCCGGAAGACCTCCGGGAGCTTTCCTGCTCCATGGTGGACTTCTATTACGGCAATTTTTCCCTGTTCCAGTCCCTGCCGGATTCCTGGGCCATCCGCCAGCTTTTCCCGGTCATGCCTCTTCACCGCCTGAACGAGCGGCCCACGAACAAGGCCGTGCTGGCGGACATCACGTGCGACTGCGACGGGAAGATCGACCATTTCATCGACCGCGAAGACGTAGCCACGGCCCTTCCCCTGCACGCCATCAAGCCCGGCGAGGAAGACTACTACATCGGCGTGTTCCTGGTGGGAGCCTATCAGGAGACCCTGGGGGACCTGCACAACCTGCTGGGGGACACGAACGTCGTCGGCGTGCACCTGGAAGGCGGCCGCCCCGTGTACACGCATGAGGTGGAGGGAGATACGGTGGCGGACGTGCTTTCCTACGTGGAATATGACCCCAAGGAACTCGTCAACAAGTTCCGCATTTTTGCGGAACAGGCCGTAGCTTCCGGAAAAATCACGCCGTCCGAACGCCGCCGCGCCCTGGAAGTATTCCGTTCCGGGCTGAATGGCTATACCTATTACGAACTGTAGGGAAAAGCCCCGCTCCGGCGCGGCGTACTCTTCCGAACCCTGCCGGAACAACGGTTACTGGGGCATTTCCGCAGGGGCCTCCATTTCCTCGATCACCTTTGCCGGAGTCAGGGCCCAGAAGCGGTTGGCCGTCTGGACGGAAATTCCCTTCATGTTCAGGTACCGGGTGCGGAGCAGGGAGGAGGAGCGGTGCCCCATTTCCATTTGCAGCAGGTTGTAGTCCTTGAAATGCTTGGCGTGATAGCTGGCGTAGGTATGCCGCAGGCAGTCCGGCACCCATGATCTTTTTCTGCTGCCCCATCCGGCTCTTCTGCGGATTTTGCGCCATTTGATCGTCCATCCCTTCGGGCAGATGGGCGTGAGCGGGCCCGGCTTTGTCCTGTCGCGGCAGAATTTGAGCCATTTGGCCAGCACGGGCAGAATGGTGACGTGGCGCGCGCCGCCCGTCTTGGTATGTTTGGAATTCAGGATCACGCAGCCGTCCCGGATGGCGATGTTTTCCCAGAGCAGGCGCTCCACTTCCTGCGGACGGATGCCCGCAAAAATCATCAGGGCCGCGCCGGCAACGCAGGTTCCGTTGAATTCGTCCATGCATGTCTTGAGCAGGAGTGTCACTTCCTTCAGCGTCAGAGCGGGAATTTCCTGCTCCTTCAGGAACGGCGTGTCCACCCTCAGGATCGGGTTTTCGTCGCACCAGCCGCGTTTGACGGAGAAGGAAAAGATGCCGCTCAGGATCAGTCTTGCCTTGTGCCTCTGGCGGGAGGTGGTGAAGGTATTCATCAGGATGCTCTGGCAGTCCTCCACGCTGATGTTCCGCAGGGGTGTCTGTTCCAGCTCCGGATTGCTTTTCTTGAGCTTCTGGATGATGCTCCTGATGTCCGTCAGCGTGCGGGGCCTGCGGTGGCTTTTGGAGCGCAGGCATTCCACCGCCGCTGTCCCGAAGCTGACCGTATGATGTTTGTTCTTGATGGCGTTCAGCCCCAGGGAAACGACTTCCCGGCATCTGTTGATGGTGCAAATTTCGTCACCCAGGGCCTCCTTGATTTCCAGTACCAGCCTGGCTGCCTGAATCAGAGTGACGGATTCACCCTCCAGGAGCGCGGCTCCAACATATCGCAATTTATTCGTTTTCGGTGTTTTTCTCATATTGGTTCACGTGTTGTCACAAACACGGGTTTAACGAAAAAGGCATTTCTTATAGTAAAGAAAAATTATGTTTTCTATCGGAAAACGCATAACCATCAAGGTTATGTTGTTACTTCCGATTTCTTTGATCCGATCGGAAAAATCAAGGTTCCAGAGAAGCAGTGGGAAAAATGTTGGAAGCCGGCGGCCTTCCTTAATTCCGTGCGTAAAGCCGCCGGAACGCTTATTCCGGTAAAAAGCTTCCCCTGGCGGAATGCCGGCCCGGTATCATGAAAGATATTGACGGCAGGGAACGTATGCAGTAGACTCATTATCCATACCATGGTTATCCGAATTCATTCTCTCACTGTGCCATGCGCGGGGCTGTGCTGCGCTCTGGGTTCTCTCCTGGCAATGGCGGATGCGCGTGAAGTGTATCCCCTGACCGGTTCCTGGGATTACCGTTTTGACGGAGGCCCTTCTGAAAAAGTTACCGTGCCGCATACCTGGAATGCGTCGGATGCGGCGGATGGCGTGAAAGGGAAGCGCGGGGATGCCAAATCCGTGGACAGCGGAGTTTACAAGCGCGGCGCCGCCGTTTACACCCGCACGCTGCCCGTGACTCCCAAGCCGGGCAAGAGGTATTTTATCCGCGGAGAGGGGGCAAGCATCGTTTCCGAGGTTTCCGTCAACGGAAAGCCTGCCGGCAGGCATGAAGGGGCGTTTACCGCGTTCTGCCATGAAATCACGCCCCTGCTGAAAAAGGGGGGCAATACCGTTTCCGTTATGGTGGACAATACGCAGCGGGACCACATCGCGCCCCAGCGAGGGGATTTTTCCATGTTCGGCGGCCTATACCGCCCCATCGAGCTGATTGAGACGGACCAGGTCTGCATAGACCCGCTCTTTTACGCTTCTCCGGGAGTGTTCATCACCACCCGGTCCCTGGACAAGTCCAGGGCGGAGGTGGAAGTGAAAACGCTGCTGAATGCCGCCGAAGCCAAGGGCGATGTGGCCGTTGCCGTGGAAATTCTGGACAAGCAGGGAAAGAAAGTGGCCGGGAAGACGGTGAAGGCCTCCGCGGAGGAAAAGAAGAGCCTGGAGGTTCCCGTGGTGCTGACCATTTCCAATCCCGTGCCGTGGAACGCCACCAAAAACCCGTATCTGTACCAGGTGAAGGTTTCCATCCGGACGGCGGACGGCCAGACGGATGAAATGGTGCAGCCGCTGGGGCTCAGAACCGTTTCCATTGACCCGCAGCAAGGCTTCGTCCTGAACGGCAAAACCATGCAGATCAAGGGCGTCAGCCGCCACCAGGACCGTAAGGGCAAGGGCTGGGCCCTGTCTCCGGAAGATGAAGCCCAGGACATCAAGATGATTGCGGACATGGGGGCGGACGGCCTGAGAACCGCGCATTATCCCGCTTCCACGAACATTTATGACTTGTGCGACAAGACGGGGCTGGTCGTCTGGTCTGAGGTTTCCAACGTCAACCTGGTGCGGGATACCCCCGAATTCCGGGAAAACAACCGCCTTCAGGCAAGGGAGATGATTTACCAGCACTGGAACCACCCTTCCATCTGCATGTGGGGCATTTTCAATGAAATCGGCCACCAGGCGGAGGCTTCCACCAAGGGGGTGGACATGGAGGCGGAGTTGATCGAACTGAACAAATTCGTGAAGGAAACGGACCCCACCCGCATGACGGTGGGAGCCAGCAACCAGCCCGGCCGCAAAAAGCTGAACAATATTCCGGACCACATCGCCTTTAATTCCTACCCCGGCTGGTACGGAGGCGGCCCGGAAACCATGAAGGGGAACCTGAACGGATTCATCCGCGACCATGCCTCCAAGGGCGTCGCCATCAGCGAGTACGGCCACGGCGCCAGCACGGGCATGCACGAGAATCCTCCCAAGCGCCCCTCTCCCACGGGGTTCTGGCATCCGGAGGAATGGCAGACCCATGCGCATGAAATCAACTACAAGTGCATCAAGGAACGCCCGGAAGTATGGGGCTCCTTTGTCTGGAACATGTTCGACTTCGGGTCCGCCGGACGTTTTGAGGGGGAAAATCCCGGCATCAACGACAAGGGGCTGGTGACTTACGACCGCAAGACGCCCAAGGACGCCTACTTCTTCTACAGGGCCAACTGGAGCCCCAAACCCACGGTTTACATCACGTCCCGCAGGTTTGCGGAGCGTACGGAAAAAACAGTGCCCGTGAAGGTGTACAGCAACGCCTCCTCCGTGAAATTGAGCGTCAACGGCAAGGCCGTGGGCAGCGCCAAACCGGATGAACTCAGGCGCGCCGTCTGGCCCGAGGTGGCTCTCAAGCCGGGCGTCAACACCATTACGGCCACGGCCACGATTGGCGGCAAGACTTACACGGATTCCTGCAAGTGGACGCTGAAACCCGGCAAGGAGGGGGAAAAAGGCTCGGAACGCTATCAGGACCCGTCCATCAAAAAATATAAATAAGCATTCAGCTTGCAACACTGCATCCATATGAAATCGGCACGAGCTTTTTTGTTCTCCATGCTGTGCCTGGCTCCGGCCCTTCCCCTGCTGGGGGAGGCTCCGGACTGGGAAAATGAAGAGGTAACGGGAATCAACAAGGAGGCGCCCCGCGCCGCCGTTCTCCCGGCGGCAGACAAGACAATGAGTTTGAACGGCGACTGGAAATTCAAGTTTTCCATGAAGCCGGACGAGCGCCCTGCCGATTTTTACAAGCCTTCCTATTCCGTCTCCTCCTGGGACACGATCAAGGTGCCTTCCAACTGGCAGCTTTCCGGGTATGGAACCGCCATTTACACGAACGTTCCCTATCCCTTCAAGCCGAATCCGCCCAAGGTGATGGGAGAGCCGCCCAAGAACTGGCCGGCGTACAAGGAGCGCAATTCCGTGGGCTCCTACCGTCGGGATTTCAATCTGCCCGCCACGTGGAAGGGCGAGCAGGTGATGATCCGGTTTGACGGGGTGGAATCCGCCTTTTATGTCTGGGTGAACGGCCGGAAGGTGGGATATTCCCAGGATTCCTATACGGGCGGGGAATTTGACCTGACGCCGTATGTGAAGCCCGGCAGGAACACCATCGCTGTGGAAGTGTACCGCTGGAGCGACGGCTCCTATCTGGAGGACCAGGATTTCCTCCGCCTTTCCGGCATTTTCCGGGACGTGACCCTGTTCGCCCAGCCGCAGGCGCACGTGCGCGACCTGTTCCTGAAAGCGGGGCTGGACAAGAAGAATTACACCACGGGCGCCCTGGACGGAACCTTCACCATCCGCAATTCCGGGAAAAAGGACATTCCCGCCGGGATGAAGCTGGAATATTCCATCGACGGGGTTTCCACCAATCTGAACTGGGAAGGCAAAAGCGGTTCCGGCAGCGTGAAGACGGACAACAAGGGCAGGCTGGATTCCGGCACGCTCACGGTGCCCGCCATTCCCGCCGGAGGGGAAGTGCAGGTTTCCCTGAAAAAGGAGTATCCCGGCGTGAAGCCGTGGACGGCGGAAACGCCCAACCTGTACAAGGTGACCTATTCCCTGAACGGCAAGGATTCCCGTTCCGTCAACATCGGGTTCCGCACCGTGGAAATCGCTGACGACGGAGCCGTGCTGGTCAACGGCAAGGCCGTCAAGTTCAAGGGGGTCAACCGCCATGAATCCCATCCGGACTATGGCCGCGCCATTCCGCGGGAGGTGATGGAGAAGGATGTGCAGATCATTAAGGCGCACAACATCAACACTGTGCGCTGTTCCCACTATCCCAACCATCCCTATTTCTACGACCTGTGCGACCGCTACGGCCTGTACGTGATGGATGAAGCCAACTGCGAGGCCCACGGCATCCGCAACAGCGGCATGGACATTTCCAGAAAACCCTCCTGGAAGAAGGCGCACGTGGAACGCAACATGAGCATGGTGCACCGCTCCAAGAACCATCCCTCCATCGTCTTCTGGTCCCTGGGCAACGAATCCGGCAACGGTCCCAACTTTGTAGCGGCCTCCGAGGCCATCAGGGCCTACGACGACACGCGCCCCCTGCATTACTGCGAATTCCCGCACGGCCACAAGGCCGTGGACATGGATTCCGCCATGTACCCGCCCGTGGACCGGGTGGAAAACTGGGGGAAAGAGAAAACCTCCCGCCCCTTCTTCGTGTGCGAATACGCCCATTCCATGGGGAACGCCCTGGGCAATTTCAAGGAGTACATGGAGGCTTTCGAGTCCTCCCCCCGCATGGTGGGCGGAGCCATCTGGGACTTTGTGGACCAGTCCCTCCGCGCCAATCCCGCAGGAAGCGGCATTTACAAGCCCGCTCCGTTCAAGGGCGTGACCCAGGCGTACGGCGGCATGTTCGGAGACAGGCCCAACCAGGCCAATTTCTGCGACAACGGCATTATTCTGGGCAACCGGAACACCACGGCCAAGACGAAGGAGGTCAAGAAAGTGTACCAGTACATGGCCTTTGACCGCCGGGACGGCAAGCTGGCCGTGCGCAACAAGTATTTCCACAAGCCGCTGAAGGGCTATACGCTTTACCTGGTCTCCCTGACACCCGGCGGCGGCCATGCCGTGGAGCGCATGCCCCTGCCGGAAGTGGCTCCCGGCAAGTCCGTGACGGTCGGCCTGCCGTCGGCCGCCATGAAGTCCGGTTCTCTGATGGTTCTGGCGGACGCCCGGTTCAAGCTGCCGGAAGACGTGAAGGAACTGTCGGCCAAGCAGCTGGAACACGTGGTGGACGAATGTGAAGCCTATGAATGGTTCCCGGCTCCGGCGGACAAGGCTCCCGCCGTCAAGGCTCCGGCTTCCCTCCCCGCCGTTTCCGTCAGGAAGGGGAATCCCGTGGTGGTGCAGGGGAAGGGCTTTACCGCCACTTTCAAGGACGGCATGCTTTCCGCACTCCGGTACGGCAGCCAGGACCTGATCCTGCCGGATTACCCGGTGACGCTCCAGGCGTACCGCTCCCCCGTGGACAACGATTCCTGGATCAGAAGCAAGGTGGAGGGGAAGATGAAGATGCAGAACATGAAGGTGGAATGCTCCGATGTCCAGGCTTCCGTCATTTCCCCCGGCGTGGCCCGCGTGACGGCGGAGTTCAAGACGAAGGGCTCCGAGCTCTCCCTGTCCGGACAGATCGCCTGGACCGTTTTCGGCAACGGCATCATCAATGCCTCCGCCAGAATTTATCCTTCCGCCAAGGGGGAGGAACTGCTCAGGCTGGGCTTCACCTTCGGCATGCCCGCGGCGTACGACCAGGTGGAATATCTGGGACTGGGGCCGTGGGACAATTACAGGGACCGCCGCACCAGCTGCTGGAAGGACCTGTTCCGCACTTCCGTGGACGCCATGTTCTTTGCCTATTCCCGCCCGCAGGACATGGGCAACCGCATGGAAACGGACTGGGTGGCCCTGTCGAAGGCCAAGTCCGCCCCGGCCCTGTGGGTGGGGTCCGCCTCTCCTGGAGCTCCTCTGGAAGTTTCCATTCTGCGCTATACTCCCAGGGAACTGAACAATGCGAAGAGCCTGGACAAGCTGCCGGAAAAGAACAAGGTGATCGTGAATCTGGATGCCTTCCAGATGGGGCTGGGCGGCTCTTCCTGCGGTCCGCGCCCGCTGGTGAAGTACCAGACATTGAGCGAGGCGACGCCTCTGGGCTTTGTGCTGGCTCCCACGTCCGGCCTGCTGAGCCTGGCCCGCTCCGGCCTGCTGGTGCCCCATTCCCCCGTGATCGAGCGTGACGGGGACGGCATGGTGAGCCTGTCTTCCTCCACGCCCGGCGTGGAAATGAAGTATTCCGTCAACAAGGGGCCGGAAAAGGTTTATGAAAAGCCTTTCAAGCTTCCGGAGGGCAATGTCAGGGCATGGGCCGCAGCCGGAAAACCCGGCGGTGCGGCTCCCACGTCTCCCGACGAACGGCAGTTCCCCCTCATCAAGGGGCAGGCCGAATGGAAGATACTCAGCGCTTCCTCGGAAGAGCCGGATACCGGGTTCGCCCACTTCGCCATTGACGGAAAGCCGGACACCTACTGGCACACTTCCTACACCAACGGCCTGCCGGGCTTCCCCCACTCCATCGCCGTGGACATGGGTACCAGGATGAAGTTCACCGGCTTTATCTACATGCCCAGAATGGACAAGGACAAGGGGCTCATCAGCCAGTACGCCTTCTCCATTTCCGACGACGGGAAGAACTGGAAGGAAGTCAAGAAGGGGCAGTTCACCTACCATTATATCCGCAAGGATCCGGCCGTACAGCGCATTGACTTCGGGAAGCCCGTGGAGGCGCGCTACTTCAAGCTGGATGCCAAGTCTCCCGTCAGAAGCGGGGAACAGAGCGCCACCGTGGCCGAACTGAATATCATTACCCAGTGACGGGTTGCCCGGTGTACCCGGCGCGCCGTGATTCTGGATAAAGGCGTTTTCCTGCCGCGCATCCCGGAAGGGGTGCGCGGCTTGCCGTTCCAGGGTATGGCTTCGTCATCCGGGACGGACCCGGAGGGATGCAGGCGGGCGTTTCTCCCGGCAGGGCGGCTTGATGGCCCCTGCCGGAGGAGGCATCCCCGCCGCCAGGGAATTTCATGAAAGGCGAATACCGGATTGGCTGAAATTTGCTGAAAAGCGGTGTCTATCCATCAACGGTTTCCATTTCTTTCCGGAGTTCCTTTGTAAAGAATATCCTGGAGGCGGAAATGTTTTTTGTTTGAAAGAAAAGGAAGCGCGGCAGGGTAGCCTTTCCATGCTGAAGACTGTTGCATTCATGCTGGGAGTGGCCGCCCTGTGCCTGCAGGCGGGCGTGGCGGGAGCATTTGCCGCCTCTGCGGAAGAGGTTCCGCTTGTCGGCAGGAGAATGGTCTGGAACCGCGGCTGGGAGTTCCGTCTGGAGGATGAACCGGGGAAGGAGGAGTGGCGGACGGTGCATCTGCCCCATACGTTCAGCCTGCCCTATTTCATGTCCGACGCCTTTTACACGGGCCGCGGAACCTACCGCAAGACGCTGGTGATGCCGGAGGAATGGAAAGAGAACAAGGTTTTTCTGGATTGCGGAGCCGCCTTTCAGGTGGCGGAGGTGATGGTTAACGGCCGGGCCGCCGGGCGGCATGAAGGCGGTTATACGTCATTCAGGACGGATTTGACTCCGTTCCTGAAAGCCGGGCGGAATGAAATCGCGGTAAGGGTGGACAACACCTGGAGTCCCCGCATTGCCCCGAGAGCCGGGGAACACACCTTTTCCGGGGGGCTGTACCGGAACGTCTGGCTGCATGCGGCTTCTCCCGTGCACATTCCCCTGCACGGCGTCTGGGTGCAGACTCCGGAGGCGGGCGCCGGGCGGGGAAGGGTGCGCATCCTGACGGATGTGAAGAACGATTCCGGGAGGGTGAGGAAGGTGACGGTGCGCCATACCGTGCGGGAAGGGAAGAGCGGCCGCACCGTGCTGAACGGAGAAAAAGGAGTGGAACTTTCCTCCGGGGAGGCGGTGCAGGTGTCGGTGGACCTTCCTCCCCTGGTGAATCCGAAGTTGTGGAGTCCGTCTTCTCCCAATTTATACCGCGTGGTGACGGAATTGGCGGACGACCGGGGAAACGTCCTGGACCGTGCCGAGAATCCGCTCGGGTTCCGCACTCTGGAGCTTACGGCGGACCGGGGGATGCTCATCAACGGGAAGCCCGTTTACCTGCAGGGGGCCAACGTGCACCAGGATCATGCGGGGTGGGGGGACGCCGTGACGGATGCCGGGGCCCGCAGGGACGTTCTGCTGATGAAGGAGGCCGGGTTCAATTTCATCCGCGGTTCCCATTATCCCCATTCCCGTGCCTTTCTGGACGCCTGCGACCGGGAGGGCATGTGCATGCTGAACGAAGGCATTTTCTGGGGCATGGGAGGGTTCAAGGAGCAGGACAGGTACTGGAACTGCGATGCCTATCCCTCCGATGAAAAGAACCGCGACGCCTTTGAGGAGAGCTGTGTGCGCCAGGTGAGGGAAATGGTTCTGGAGTTCAGGAACCATCCTTCCGTCGTGATCTGGAGCATCAGCAACGAGCCGTTTTTCACCAGGCACACGGAAGAATCCAGGGCCCTGTGTTCCAGGCTGATCGCTCTGGTAAAGGAACTGGACCCCTCCCGCCCGGTGTGCGCCGGAGGCGGCCAGCGGAGCGGGTTTGACGGGCTGGGCGATCTGGCCGCCTTCAATGGGGACGGCGCCCGCCAAAAGACCCCGGGACGGCCCAGCATGGTGACGGAGTACGGTTCCGTGAGCTGCCGGAGGCCCGGCGCCTGTTCTCCCGGGTGGGGAGACATGCAGAAGGACAAGGAGGCCGGAATCACGCACCCCTGGCGCATCGGGGAAGCCGTCTGGTGCGGCTTTGACCACGGCAGCATCTGGGCGTCCGGCGGACGCATGGGGATTGTGGATTATTTCCGCATTCCCAAGCGCGCCTGGTACTGGTACAGGAACGAGTTCAGGAATGTGCCCCCGCCCGAATGGCCGGAAAAGGGAACGCCGGCGCAGTTGAAGCTGTCCGCGGACAAGAAGGTGATCAGCCCGGCGGACGGCACGGACGACGTGCATGTCATGGTGAAGGTGGCGGATGCCTCCGGGCGGCAGCTTTCCAATTCCGTTCCCGTGACGCTGGCGGTGGAGTCCGGCCCCGGAGAGTTTCCCACCGGGAAGAGCATCACGTTTGAGCCCGGAACGGATATCGATATCGTTGACGGCTGTGCGGCCATTGAATTCAGGTCCTATTACGCGGGGGAAACGGTGATCCGCGCCTCTTCCCCCGGGTTGAGGGGGGATGCTATCCGGATTGTTTCCAGGAATGCTCCGGCCTACGTGTCCGGAAAGAGTGCGGAAACGAGGGAACGGCCTTACAAACGCTTTACCGTGCAGGACAGGGATGCCCGGCTTCAGGCCCGCGGAGGGAAAGAAAAGGGCGGGGAAGAACCGAATCTGGCCGCGTTTCGCCCCTGTGCCGCGTCTTCCAACGCTCAGGACGCCATGAAAGCTTCCGACGGGGACGATTCCTCCTTCTGGATGCCGTCCTCTGCCGACAAGGCGCCGTGGTGGCGGCTGGACATGGAGTTCGAATTCCCGCTTTCCCGGATCGAAGTGAAGGGCGCCGGAGACTGGAAGGGCAACATTCCCGCCGTTCAGGCCAGCCTGGACGGCAAAAACTGGAAGGTTCTTCAGGCGGAGCCCCACCCGGCAGGAACGGGCGCAGCCGTGAACTGTCCGCCCGGTTCCAGGGCCAGGTATATCCGCATTCAGACGGCTCCGGGGCAGGGAGTGGCGGAAGTGTCCGTGCGGCCTGCCGGCGGCAGGTGACGGATTACCGCAGTACGGGATGCGGGGAGTTTCACGCTTCCCCGGCGTCGGCGGAGTCCGGCTTTTGATTTTTCCTCTGGCGGCGGAGTTTGTCCCAGTAGGCCAGCCGCTTGTTGATTTCCCGTTCAAATCCCCGTTCCGGCGGCTTGTAGAACTGGCGGCGGGGCATCTTGTCCGGGAAGTAGTTCTGTCCGGAGAAGGCGTCCGGCGCATCGTGGTCGTAGGCATAGTCCTTGCCGTAGCCCAGTTCCTTCATCAGCCTGGTGGGGGCGTTCAGGATGTGCGCGGGCGGCATCAGGGAACCGTGCTCCCTGGCGGCTTTTTGGGCGGCTCCCCACGCGGTGTAGGCGCTGTTGGACTTGGGGGCGCACCCCAGGTAGATGACCAGCTCCGCAATGGCCAGCTCCCCTTCCGGAGAGCCCAGCCGTTCGTACGTGTCCCACGCGGCGATGGCCATCTGGAGCGCGGCGGGGTCCGCCAGGCTGATGTCTTCCATCGCAAAGCGGGTCAGGCGGCGCAGCAGGTAGAGAGGGTCCTCCCCGCCCTGGAGCATGCGGGCGGCCCAGTACAGGGCCGCGTCCGTGTCCGAGCCGCGCAGGGATTTGTGCAGGGCGCTGATCAGGTTATAGTGGCCCTCCCTGTCCTTGTCGTACACCGGGGCGCGCTGCTGGACGATTTTCAGCAGGGCTTCCGTGTCCAGGACGTCCTCCGGTTTGCACAGGTCAAAGACGCTTTCCATCAGGTTGATGAGGTAGCGGCCGTCGCCGTCCGCCAGGTCCACCAGGGTGGCGCGGGCTTCCGGAGTGAGCGGCAGCTTCCGCTGAAGGAGGGATTCCGCCCGTTCAATGATGCTGTCCAGGGCGGCGGCGTCCAGCGCGTGCATGACGAAGACCTTGCAGCGCGAGAGCAGGGCGCTGTTGAGTTCAAAGGAGGGGTTTTCCGTGGTAGCGCCCACCAGCGTGACGGTGCCGTTTTCCACATAGGGGAGGAAGCCGTCCTGCTGGGCGCGGTTGAAGCGGTGTATTTCATCCACGAACAGGAGGGTGCCTTCCCCGTATTCCCGGCGTTTGGCCGCCTCGTCAAAGGCTTTACGCAGGTCCGCCATGCCGGAGAAGACGGCGGAGAGCGCCACGAAGTGCATGGACGTGCGCGTGGCCAGAATGCGCGCCAGCGTGGTTTTTCCGCAGCCGGGCGGCCCCCACAGGACGAAGCTGGTCAGTTTGCCGGAGTCCGCCATGCGCCGTATGGGGCCGTCTTCCCCCAGAAGATGGTCCTGCCCCACGATTTCAGCCAGTGCGGACGGCCTCAGGCGGTCCGCCAGGGGACGGTCCGCAAAGGCGGCGAACAAGCTGGGGGCGTCGTCTTTTTTCATGGTGCCCATCGTACGCCGCCCGGAGGGGAAAGGCAAGGGAGGGATGGCGGCACCGCTGCTGTTTGCCTGTCCCGGCGTGTCATGGAGAACTGTCCGGAAAGGGTTTTTGTGCCTGGACGGAGGAAAAGAGAAAGACATGGAGGGGAAAATGTGTATCATGGCCGCCATGATGCGCTTTTTCCGCCCCTTTTTCGTGCTGATGCTTTCCGGCGCGGCCTGCATGGCCGCCCAGGGACAGGAGCAGATCATTCCCCGGCCGGTTTCCGTGAAATATGGGGAAAAGGGACCGGAGGGAGGCATCGTTCTGGATGCCGGAAGCCGCATCGCCTGCCGGGAAAAGGACCCCGGATTCCAGAAGCAGGTCCGTTTTCTCCAGCAGTTTTTAGCGCAGGGAACAGGGCTTTCCCTGAACGGAGGGGAGGGGACGAATGCCATACGCATTGAAAAGGACGCCTCCCTGAAGCAATACGGTCCGGAAGCCTACAGGCTGGAAGTGAAGCCCGGCCTGATTTCCATCCGCGCCGCTTCCCCCAAAGGCGTCTATTACGCCGGGCAGAGCCTGGCGCAGATGCTTCCGCCGGCCTTTTTCGACAACCGCGCGGACAAGTCCGCCACGGTCTGGAAGGTGGCGGACAAGCCGTTTTCCATGCTGGATTACCCCCGGTTTTCATGGCGGGCCTTCATGCTGGACGAGGCGCGGCATTTTTTCGGAGAGGAGGAGGTCAAGAAGCTGATCGACCAGATGGGGCTGCTGAAGATGAACGTTCTGCACTGGCATTTGTCCGATGATGCGGGATGGCGCATCCAGATTAAAAAGTACCCTAAACTGACGTCCGTGGGCAGCAAAAGGAAGGATACGGAAGTGGAGACCTGGGGGAGCGGCAAGTATGCCGGCAAGCCCCATGAAGGATTTTATACGCAGGAGCAGATCAGGCGCATTGTGCGCTATGCGGCGGAGCGCAATATCACCATTGTGCCGGAGATAGACGTGCCCGGCCATTCCGCCGCGGCCATCGTCTCCTACCCGGAACTGAAGCTTTCCGCTCGCCCCCTGCCGGAGATTCCCGTCAGCTTCAACGACGGAGCTGCCTTTGACCCCACCAGCGAGCGCACCTACCAGTTCATCGGGGACGTGATGACGGAGCTGGCCTCCCTCTTTCCGGGAGGAATCATCCACATTGGCGGCGACGAAGTGCGCTACAAGAAGTACTGGGAGGGTGTTCCCCATATTGAGGCGTTCATGAAGAAGAAGGGCATCAAGACGTTCCCGGACCTCCAGATCATGTTTACGAACCGCATTTCCGGGATGCTCGCCAAAAAAGGGGTGAGGACGATCGGCTGGAATGAAATCCTGGGTTCCGACGTTCACCATGACGGGAGCCAGGGGGCCGCCCTGGGACGTCTGGACGGAAAGGCGATCATCCATTTCTGGTACGGGTCCGACAAGATCGCCACCAAGGCGATCGAGGACGGCCACCAGGTGGTCAATTCCACCTCCCACATGACCTACATCAACAAGGACGAGCAGAAGCTGCCCCTGTCCAAGTCCTATTCCTTTGAGCCCGTTTTCCCCGGATTAAAGCCCAAGCACCATGACCGGGTCCTCGGGCTGGGATGCCAGGTGTGGACGGAATGGATTCCGGATGCGGACAAGCTGGAGCGGCGCGTGTTCCCGCGCATAGCCGCTTATGCGGAGACAGGATGGAGCCGGAAGGAAGACAAGAATTACCAGGATTTCCTGAAGCGCCTGAAGGGGTATGTGGAGATTCTGGATGCTCAGGGCATCAACTACGGGGAAACCCGCTAGAGCCGCCGGACGGAGCGGCGGAGGCAGGGTTTTTCCGCTATTCACGAGGGCGGGACGATCAGGGAATTCCCTTTTTAGCGGAGATTCCAGCAAGGTATTTTGAAGCGTTTTTTCCGCCGTGGCATGACACGGACGGAAGGCGCTTGCGGATCATGAGTTGACGTTTTTTCCGGATTTGTTCCTGCGTCACCCTCTGGCATGAAATCAACAAATGTGCCTGATCCTTTCTCCAACTGGCAAGGGATGGAGTTTAAAAGACCGTTTGAATCCCGAATATAACCATCAATATAGATATAGGAGAATCATACGATGTCATTTATGTCGTCACACTATCATCAGCTTTACACCCCGGAAGATACGGCCGTGGTATTCATCGACCATCAGCCCCAGATGACCTTTGGCGTAGCCAACATCAACCGGGCGGACCTGATCAACAACGTTACCCTGCTGGCCAAGGCCGCCAAGTTGTTCCAGATTCCCACCATCATCACCGCCGTGGAAACGGAAGGCTTTTCCGGATATGTCTGGCCGCAGCTGCTGGACGTGTTCCCCGGCCAGCACGTGATCGAACGCACGTCCATGAATTCCTGGGATTCCGACGAGTTCCGCAAGGCCATCAAGGCGACCGGACGCAAGAATATCCTGCTCACCGGCCTTTGGACGGAAGTTTGCGTGACCTGGCCGGCCATTGAAATGATGGGCGACGGATACAATATTTACGTGGTGGAAGACTGTTGCGGCGCCACCTCCCGTGATGCCCAGAAGGCCGCTCTTTCCCGCATTACCCAGGCGGGGGGAACGCGGCTGACAACCATTGCCGCCATTCTGGAATTCCAGCGCGACTGGAAGAACAAGGAACATTACGATGCCCTGATGAATCTGCTCAAGCAGCAGGGCGGAGCCTATGGCGTAGGCGTGGAATACGCTTACACGATGATTCACCACGCTCCCCAGTCTGCGGTGTCCCCGCAGGTGGTGAAGCATGATAATTAATTGATCCAGGAGCGTTCCCCTGCCGGAAAGTCCGTATTTGCGGGCTTTCCGCCGGAGGAAGCTCCGGAAACACTTAACACTGCATGAAGGCCATGGACCCTTCCGATGAAGTGACTGTAGTTGTGCGCCGGCATATTCTTCCGGGCCATGAAGCCCAGTTTGAGCATGCCATGCGGGATTTTGTCAATTTTGTACTGGCCTGTCCCGGGCATGTGGGCATCAGCGTCTTGAGGCCGAATGACGGGAACGGGGAATATGTGGTGGTGGACCGTTTTGCCAATGCCGCCGCCAGAAAGGCCCTGGTTTCCTCCCCTGAGTATGAACGCTGGATGAAGTTGCTGGGGGCCCATACGGAAGGCGAACCGGACATGCAGGAGATGAACGGGCTGGACGCCTGGCTGAACCAGCCGGGCAGCCCCATGAAGACGCCTCCGCGTTACAAGACGGCAGTGGCCACCTATCTGGGGGTGTGCGTCGTCATTTTTCTTTTGAATATTACTGTGGGAGACCTGATTCACAGCCTGCCCGCATGGCTTTCCTTTCTCTTCTTCAATGCCTGCGTGGTGGCTCTGCTGACCTGGGTGTTCATGCCGCTGATCAGCCGCATGCTGTCTTCCTGGCTTTTCAGCCGACAGGGGGAAGCGGCTGCGGAGACAATCCCTAACCATGATGAAAATAATGAAAAATAATGAAAAAGTTTACGCCGATTTGATGATCTCAAACGGCAAGATAGCAACGCTGGATGAACGCGGCACCATGGCCGAGGCCGTTGCCGTGAAGGATGGAAAAATTCTGGCTGTCGGTTCCGACGAAGACATCGCCAAATACAAGGGACCGGATACCCGGGCCATAGACGCCGGGAAAAGAACAGTTATTCCCGGCCTGAACGATTCCCACCTCCACGTCATCCGCGGCGGCCTTAATTACAACATGGAACTGCGCTGGGACGGCGTGCCCTCCCTGGCGGACGCCCTCCGCATGCTCAAGGAGCAGGCCAGAAGAACCCCTCCCGGCCAGTGGGTGCGCGTGGTAGGCGGCTGGAGCGAGTTCCAGTTTGCCGAACGCCGCATGCCCACGCTGGAGGAAATCAATGAAGTGGCTCCGGATACGCCCGTGTTCGTCCTGCACCTGTACTGCCGCGCCATGCTTAACAAGGCCGCCCTGCGGGCCTGCGGGTACACGAAGGATACGCCCAATCCTCCCGCCGGAGAAATCCAGCACGACAGCGACGGCAACCCGACGGGCCTGCTGATTGCCCGGCCGAACGCCACCATTCTTTATGCCACGCTGGCTAAGGGACCCAAGCTGCCCGTGGAGCACCAGATCAATTCCACCCGACATTTCATGAGGGAACTCAACCGTCTGGGATTGACCAGCATCATTGACGCGGGAGGCGGCTACCAGAATTATCCTGAGGATTACGAGGTGATTGAAGAATTGCACAAGCGCGGGGAAATGACCGTGCGCATTGCCTACAATTTGTTCACCCAGAGGCCCAAGGAAGAGAAGGAAGATTTTGCCAAGTGGATCAAGATGACGGAACCCGGGGAAGGGGACGATTATTACCGCTGCAACGGCGCGGGCGAAATGCTCGTTTTTTCCGCCGCGGATTTTGAAGACTTTCTGGAACCCAGGCCGGACCTTCCCGCAGATATGGAGTCCGAATTGAAGGGCGTAGTCAGCCTGCTGGCCGCCAATAAATGGCCGTTCCGCCTCCACGCCACCTATAATGAGAGCATTTCCCGCTTTCTGGACGTGTATGAGGAGGTGAACCGGGAGATTCCCTTTGAAGGGCTGCACTGGTTCTTCGACCACTGCGAGACCATCGACGAAAAGAACCTGGAACGCGTGAAGGCGCTGGGCGGGGGCATTGCCGTGCAATGCCGCATGGCCTACCAGGGCGAATATTTCATGGACCGCTACGGGAAGGAAGCGGCGGAACATACGCCCCCCGTCCGGAGGATGCTGGAAATGGGCATTCCCGTGGGAGCCGGGACCGATGCCACCCGCGTGGCCAGCTACAATCCCTGGGTGTCCCTGTACTGGCTGACCACCGGGAAGACCGTGGGCGGCGCGCGCATGTACCGGGAGGAAGATTGCCTTTCCCGCGAGGAGGCCCTGCGCCTGTACACTCAGGGCAGTACCTGGTTTTCCTCGGAAACGGGCAAGAAGGGGGCCATCGTCCCCGGGCAGCTTGCGGACATGGTTGTTCTAAGCGAGGATTATTTCACCGTTCCGGAGGAAGATATCAAGAAGATTGAGTCCGTGCTGACCATCATGGACGGCAAGATCGTTTACGCCACGGGTCCGTTCAAGGATCTGGACCCGGAACCCATTCCGGTGCTGCCGGAGTGGTCGCCGATTGCGGTATTCGGCGGTTACGGCGCGCCCCTGGACCCGAAAAAGGCGGCCCGCGCCGGCGTACCCTTCCAGCAGGAACATCAGCATTCCTGCCATTGCCATGAACATGGCTGCATGCATTCCGCGTTCATGCTGATGGAGGGGATGGCCAATGCCTCCCGTCCCAAATACTCCGATTTCTGGGGCTCCGGGTGTGGATGCTTCGCGTTCTGACGGTAAACTTATGCGAAGCTCCGGCGCTCCGTCTCCTGCAAAGGGACGGAGCGTTTTCTTTTTCCGGAAAAGAGGGGAAATACGGGGCCTTGCCCGTTTCCGTCCCTTACAGGACTTCCCGGTACAGGGAAATCTCAATGGCTTCTTCCGTCATGTCGCTGAGCAGGGGGATGATGCGCTGGAAGTGTTCGGAATCCGCGTGGACGTCCACGGCCACCTGGTCCTTCCATTCTTCAATGAAAGTCAGGATATAGGGATCGTCCATGTCCTCGTACAGGTGGTAGGATATATTGCCGGCTTCCGCGCGGCTTTTTTCCACCAGTTCCCTGGCGGTAGCGATGAATTGGTCCCTGGCTCCGGCTTTGACGATGCTTTTGGCGGTGATTTTGATCATGGCTGTCAATAATTTGGCTTCCGGCAGAGTAAGGGGGGCCGGGAGGAGGTGTCAATCATCCTTTTGGGGCGTTCCGGATATTATTCCACCTCCTGGAGATTTTTCAGCAGTCTGGCCCGTGTCTCCCTGGTGTGTTCCACTCCGGGCGTGCAGGAGTGCCCGCGGTAGAACCCTATGATTTCCAGGCGGTTTTCAATGTCCAGACCGTGCAGGTCCTCCGGTTCCGCAGAGGGATAGTTGGAGGAAGAGCCTTTCAGCATTTTAACCTGCATGGTGGCCAGATTGAGCAGGCATATCTGGATTTCATTGGTGAAGAGAAGACTGCCTTCATTCCGGCCCCCGGCAGGCCGCAGCCTGTAGATGGTGATGGCGCTTCCTCCTCCCGGGTTGATCAGGATGGAAGGGAAGACGTACCTGCGTCCATTTGCGTCCCGCACGATCAGGTCGAAGTCGCTTTCTCCAAAGAACCTGTTGGTGACGCGCGAGGAAATGAGGACTTCCGGGGCGTTTTCCTCCGGCAGGGGAATGGGCGTGGATATCAGGAACGCGGAGCCCGGAGGCAGTTCCGGCACCGGGAGGGTGATCGTGAAGAGGTCGATGATGAAAATGATGACGCCGATGATCAGAAACAGGCAGATTCCCCTGTTCCGGAGCCGGCAGGCCAGTCTGGCCGCGCTTTCTCCCGGATTCAGCGTGTCTTTGATGCCGTCACGGTGCATGTAGTGGTCAGTCAGCCGGGAGATAACGGCCAAGGCTCCCGCCAGGGCCAGCAGCCGTGCCAGCATGAAAACCGCTTCTTCCCAGGTTTCCCCCGTGCGGATGGCGGAGAAAAGGCATGAGACGAGAAAGGTCAGCACCGTCAGCAGGATGATGAACGCCAGGCAGCCGGAAGGGGCGGCGCGGACGGGAATCCATTCCCTGCCGCGTTTGCTGTAGTGGTGGAGAATCAGCGCGGCGAGCAGGAACGCGATGATGGCCAGAGTGGAATAAAAATGCTGAAACAGGTAGTCAGGCATGGAGGCTGATGATGCTTGCGCATTGTGTCTTTTGTAACTGGCTCCGCGCCCGGTTCCGGGAAAAGGGGTACGGGGAAGGGACCGCTCCGGGGTGCGGAACGGCTGGATGTGTTCCGGATTCCTCCGTTATACGGAAAAACCCGGAGGAAAGGGAAGATTGTCAGTTCCGGACCGGTTCCGCCTGGATTTTTTTGAGCTTCGCGAAGCGCGGAAGGGAGTGTTCCTTCCGCATGGACGTTTCCCCCTGGATGAGCGGAAGAACATAGTCGATGAACGGCTGCTCCATTCCGTTGCCGCGGGGATTGATCCATTCGCGCGGCACCAGTTTTTCCACGTTGGCTACGTCCGTGAGGCCGATGAGTTTGGCCTTGCAGACGTACTGCCCGTTTTCCGTGCTTCTCTCGAAAGCCACCATTTTGTCCGTCTGCCCGGCCACGGCCGCTTCCACGGCGGCCTTTCCGGCCATGTAGGCTTCGTCAATGTCCGTTTTGGAAGCGACGTGGGAGGCGCAGCGCTGGAGCAGGGAGAGTTCAATGCTCCGGACCTTGGCCCCGGTCTGCCGTTTGACGGATTCCGCCAGCATGGCGCCCAGGCCGCCCAGCTGGGTGTGGCCAAAGACGTCCTTGTCCCCTGATTCCGCGATGAAACGGCCGTCCGTGTGCCGCACCCCTTCAGAGACGGCCACCATGCAGCTTCCCTTGCTCCGGTAAATGCCGTTTACGTCCTGCCAGAATTCTTCCATGTTGAACGGAACTTCCGGCAGGTAAACCAGGTCGGGGCCGGCTCCGGCATAAGTGGCCAGGGCCGCGGACCCGGCCAGCCAGCCGGCATGGCGGCCCATGATTTCCACGATGGTGACGCGGCCCTTGTCGTACACGCGCAAGTCCTGGTGCACTTCCATGCAGGAAGTGGCTATGAATTTGGCGGCGGAGCCGAAGCCCGGACAGTGGTCCGTGCCGTAGAGGTCGTTGTCAATGGTCTTGGGGATGCCGATCACGCGGCATTCATACCCGGACTGCTGCATGAATTTGGAAATCTTGTTGCAGGTGTCCATGGAGTCGTTCCCGCCGTTGTAGAAAAAATAACGCACGTCGTACTTGCGGAATACTTCCAGAAGGCGGCGGTAGTCCGCATTGTCCACGGAGGGATCAGCCATTTTGTAGCGGCAGGAGCCCAGGGCGGATGCGGGGGTGTATTTAAGCAATTCCAGTTCTTCCGGGTCCTCCAGGGCCATGTTGTACAGGCGTTCGTTCAGCACTCCTTCAATGCCGTTGGCGGCTCCCAGCACGTGCGTAACATGCTCGCATTGCAGGGCTGTCTGAATGGCTCCCAAAGCGCTGGCGTTGATAACGGCGGTAGGTCCGCCGGACTGCCCGATGATGCATGCTCCTTTTAATGCGTTCATGGAGGAATGTTGGATGAGAGAAGTGCCTGTTTTCGCCTCCGCCGCCGTGTTTCCGCGCCGGGAACAAAATCAAGTTTGACCCTATCCGCACCCCGGAGGGATGTCAAACATTATCAGCCTCCGTGGTTTTTCCCCGGAATGCCGGAAAATGCGGGATATGGCGGGCGCCGGGATTTTTCCGTTCATTTTTCAGAGCGGGGTAAAGCATTCGCCAAGGGAGGATGTCGCAGGGAAACGGATAAGAGCGTTCTGTGCGCTGTATCATGCCCCGATCCCGGAAAGCGGAGCATGATGGATACGGGGAATTTGCCGCCGTATGCGGAAGGAAGACGGATGCCTTTTCTCTCTTTTCAATAGCCGCCGGGGACGTCCGTTGAATTGCCCGGCTTTTTGCGGGAACGAAAGCAACGCAAGACGGTCACGAGGATGCCGGGACGGGACGCTGGATGACGGACTGCCCCGGATGGAGTTCCGGAATGACGGAGATGCTTTTGAGGTGCTTGCCGGAGATCAGGGAACGGAGCATCCGGATGAGCTTGTGGACCGTTTTGGTGGAATTTTCCTCGTAATAGGTAATGGCGGGAAACAGCCGTTCCATGAAAGGCTCATACGTCAGGCTTACCAGGCTGAGCTGGCCGGGGATGCTCAACTGGCGGGCCTCGACGTAGGAAAGGATGGGAATGATTTGGTTGCCGCGCGTAGCCACCAGGGCGGACATGTCCGGGTGTTCCGTGAAAGCCCTGGTCAGGTGTTCGAAGAAAGCAGGGGTTTCAAATGGAGTGGGAATCAGAACGGGATTCCAGCCCTGTTCCGAAAAACCGAAGAAGCCTTTCTGCATCAGGTGGTGGCCTTTCAAAGGATCCGGAGGGAGGCATAACCCTACGGTTCTGTGCCCCTTGTTCCACAAATGCCGTGCCGCATGATGGGTGGTCGCGGCCCAGTGGCGGTCCAGATAGGGCAGGTTGCTGCTTTGATAGGAAGTGCCGCGGACAATGCAGGGAATGCCGTGTGTCTTGAACCAAAGCTGGGATTGCTCCGAGGAACGGTGAAGAATCCAGCAGACGCATTCCGATTTGCCCACCAGCTTGGCAAGCCGTTTGTCCGGATTGTTGCCCAGAAGCCAGGGGGCTTCAAAGATGCGCACGCTGATTCCGTCCTCCTCCAGAATTTTCAGGATGGTATACACTTCCACCAGGACGCTTTGCGCCAGTCTTTTGATTGGCTGAGACGTCAGAAAGCCAATGGTGGCTTTCTTTTCCTGGATGGGGAAGGAGGAGGCGTCCGGCCCCATGTTGTCTGCGGCGGCTTTCAGAATACGTCTTGGCACCTTGATCCGTGCCGGGGCAATCCAGTTTTCCTTCTCCAGAATGGTCAATGCCTTTCTGACCGTCTCCCGACCCACGGATAATCTGTTGCCCAGTTCCCGCTCGCCGGGCAATACGTTGACCAGGCTTCCGCTGAGAATCATTTGCTTGATTTTATTGGCCACATTTTCTGCCAGTGAAAGGGCTGGTGCTGGATTCATATATTCTTCTAGTACGTCTTGAAACACGGGAATTCGAGCCATTTGTTGAGCCTTTCCGGCCGGAAAGGTTCGGCTGCGCCGTCCGCATATTGATAAGACATTCTATCTCTGTTAAATATTCAGATTATTGTGAAGTCTGGTCTTTTTTATTCGGAGGAGGATGTCCGGGCACTTCCATATAGTGTTTTTGTTGAACGATTTATAATGCCTCCTGAAACAGTCGGGAATGAAGGAACATGTTTTTTATATTCTTATTACAAGCATATTATAACTATTTGTCCGTGATTTGCGTTTTTATATGCGGAGACAGTCCCGTTTTGAACGATTTCCGAACATGGCTTTCTAAAGGATTTGCACGGTCCGCCTTTCAAGTTGAATATTCCTGGATGAGGATTAAAGGAGCACTGCACGTCCATACCTGGTAAGGCTCCGATGGGACGGCTTGAGATGAAGGGCCGAGTTGTTCCGATACGATGTTTTATGCAAGTATGGGGTTGTCCGGCCACAACTGGCATCTGCCATCTGTCCTGATTGAGCTTATGTTTGTTCTATTCGGTTCTTTCAGTATTTCCACAGGGAAGCACCGCTGTTCCTCCTGATGGATAATCTCCGGGAAGATTCTGCATGAAGCTATTGCCGGAATTGTGAAGTGATTGGATGATTGCCGCATCTGGGGAAACCTTACGTGTCTGATTGGAATAA
The DNA here is from genome assembly GCF_001580195.1 of Akkermansia sp. KLE1798. Taxonomy (NCBI): domain Bacteria; kingdom Pseudomonadati; phylum Verrucomicrobiota; class Verrucomicrobiia; order Verrucomicrobiales; family Akkermansiaceae; genus Akkermansia; species Akkermansia sp. KLE1798. The sequence continues at coordinate 104,285 of NZ_KQ971088.1, read as the reverse complement.
ATAAATGAAGGTACATCATTCGTGCTGACGTTTTATGCAGGATGATATTTCCTAAAAAGAGGCAGAAACTTTTAATGAAATGGTGTCCTTCATTGCCATTTTCTCCGATGAATGAAAACTGCCCCTGGGTTGTGAACGGTAAGGCAATGAAGTATTCGACTCATTCATAGACAATAATCAAAGAATAATCATGAATAAAATTACTTCTACCGACAGAAGTCTCGCGGCATCTCAGAATGAACTGAATGGGCCTATGGAGAATGGCAGCCCCCATGTTACAGCAGAAGAATGTACCGCGTGGAATGGCCAGGCTTCAATGAATATCGAGGGAAATTTGAGTGCAACTCAGGATGGTCTTGATGAGCATGCCGGGAACAAGGCTGTTTACCCCACGGAAGAAGATACCGCGCGGGCCGCCAAGGCAAATACTTACGCAGTTGATTCCAAATCAGCTATGGCAGCTTCTAATACGTATGTCGGGCATACATCCATTTATATCACAGACGAAGAACGTAAAATGTGGAATGCCAAGCAGGATGCTCTTGTGAACGCTTCCGGCAATATGGATTTTGCGGGTAATCTCACGGCCCGTGGGGGCATCGACATTCCCCTCGACGTTTCCCCCATTACCTCCACCAGCGGCATCAACAGGTTGCTGGCTTCCGGTCTGTCTGTCGTTTCCGAGGCGTTCAGTCCTCAATCCTACTTGTCGTCTTTCAAAACTTATGGGGACAACGTATCTGTGCAACAGCCCGTTCCGGGCATGTGCTGGCAGTTGTTTAATTCGGCTTCGCCTCTCGCTCCAGTTCCAGGGACGGTTGAGGTTAATTATTTATCTCCGTTTGTTGGAGTTAACAATTATTCGGGCTGGCGGGGATTTTTGCTTCCTGTCATGCTTGGTACCAACGGAGAACGAACGCCACGTAAGTTAACATTTTATGTCGGTTCCTTATCTCTATCCGAATGTGTGGTATCTACAGCAGCGGATATCGACACTTTCACCGTCAGTCCCAAAAACGGGACGGGTTTTCCTTTTGCCCGTATTTTTGACGTAACGTTTTATATGATTAAAGATTCAACACTTTCTCCCGAAGGGTATCCGGTGAGGGTGCGTGAGTTGATTTACGACAAGGAAAGCGCCCGATATATGCTCCATACTACTGTATCTGTCATTCCTTCCTTCAATACCAATCCGTCCTGCAATATGTTCATATCCTATCAGCAGGCAAATTTGTCTGCGGCCAATCCTGCCGGATTATGGATAGGCAGCAATGGCTATGATGGGCAAAGATTATTGAGGATTGCTGATTTGCACGCAGTGAGAGATACATTTGGCTATATGGGTAGGAATAACATCTATTGGGATTGTGGCGCAGGGATGATTTATCTTGGCGCACTCCGGCATATTGTGGCCCCGGGCAATAGTCAGCCCAATGGGGCTTATTACGCTTTCAAGTCATTGGAAACCAGATTGATCCAATCAACTTCAACGGAAGAGTTTATACCTTACGAATAAGGCAGGGATTCAGATATGATTCTCTTTCTGCGGAGAGAGGGCAAGTTTTAACTTGCCTTCCCTCTACGGTGACGCGGAGGGATACGCGCATGCCAGTTTTCATCCTCCGGGTGGCATTCCCGTCCAGGGACTATTTGGTTTTTGTGGATGGATGGCAAAGGAGAGAATGGTATCAATAGTATGCTCATTTTGCCAGGTGCATCATGAGTTTTATGAGTTCGTTCTCTTGCTCGGATTTGCACAAATGATTTATGAGAAGTTTAAAAAATAAAAACCCGCCTCGCAGGAGACAGGTATTTTAGATGATTTTGGTACCGACGGTGGGACTCGAACCCACACTCTTTTGGAACTCGATTTTGAGTCGAGCGCGTCTACCATTCCGCCACGTCGGCATGTGCAGTGCGGGGATTAAGCATCAACCGCCGGGGAGAGTCAAGAATTTACTGTGGAATGAATGTGGGGCCGTTCCGGAAAAACGGAGGGAATCCGCCGTGGATTCCCTCCGTGTGTCTTTTCAAATAATCAGAACGAGTAGCGCACGGTGGCGGTGACGCTCTGGTTGGTCATGTTTTCCCGGCATTCCAGGTGGTAGAAGGCCCCGGCGCTCCAGGCGCCGGAGATGGCCCAGTTCAGCCCGGCGTTGATGATGAGGGCGTGGCGTCCGGGATGGATGCCATCCACCCGGAACGCGCTGCCGAACGCATCCGTTTTCACGGATGCGTTCCGTCGGGAGACGTCTCCCGCGTACGCGACAGTCGCTTGAGGCATAATAATTTGTCCTTTGCCAACTGCGATTTGTTTTTGCCAGGTGAAGCCGACGGGAATGCTCCAGTTTTGTACGGAACCGTCTCGGTACCAGGCGGCGCCGGAACCGGAACGTTCCCCGAAGGAGCCTTGGGAACCGTGCAGGAATTCGATTCCTGCGAAGGGCTTCAAGATATCCGTGTTACTGAGCCGGATGTTCCAGGTCCCTTTCAGGCCGAAGCCGTAAACGTCATCGTTCCAGGAGGCTGTAGTGGGGCTGTCTCCCAGCGTGCCGTCCGCGTCGTTGTCCATGCGGCCATAGGTGAAGTAGCCGTCGATGTCCAAGCTGTTTCCCTCGCGCAGGTCGCGGTGGTAGCGCTGGTAGAGCGCGAGCATCAGCCCGTCCTGGTCCGCCTTGAACTGCTTGTCCGCAGAGTGGAAGGAGCCGAAGGTCTGGCCGAAGGCCGCCCCGGTAGTCCAGCCTTTTACGCAGGAGTAGTCCATGCCCAGGGCATAGCCGCCACCCTTGTAGTCAAAGCCGGAGATTCCTGCGGATGAGGATACGTTCATAAAGTCCCCCAGGCCGGAGAACCAGACGTTGCGCCTGCCCGGACCGCGGAAGTCAAGTTGGGAGGCCGCCGTATGGGCGAAGCTGTCCACCACCCGGACGGAGGACCACAGCGTGTTGGCGATGCGGGAGGCTTCCTGCCCGCGCAGGGCTTTCACGGCGTCCAGATTGATTTTCCCGTTGAAGATCAGGTGCAGTCCGTCGGCGGATACGGTGAAGCCGGTGTCCGTAACCAGGTCGGTGCGTCCTTTCAGCGTGGGGGCGATGCCGGTCAGGTCCCACAGGTCTCCGTCCGGATCAATAACGGTGCCGGGATCCAGGTTGACCAGGGACAGGGAGAAGCTCTGTTCCAAGTTGAAGAGCAGATTGTCCCCGATGACCACGTTGACGTGGGCTCCGTCCACATAATAAGTGGAAGAGACGTTCAGTTGGGAATAGGTGTCCGCACCGGTATGGGCGGCGTCTGCCGGAGTCGTTCCGTTGACGAAGAACGTGAATTCCTGCACTCCTCCCCAGGCGTTGAGGCCTCCTTCATAGTTGTGGCAGCCGGCGGAGGATTCTCTGCCCAGAACCAGTTCACTGCCGTAGTATTTGACGAGTCCCTTGAAGGTGCCGGAGCCGGATATGGAAGAACCGCTGTTGGTTTCCACGGCGGACAGGACGGTGGAGCCGTTCAGCACCAGGTGTCCGGGAACGTCCGGACGGGCGAATGATTCCCCCAGGGTGACGGTTCCGCCTTCCACGCCCAGGCTGGCATCCCTGCCGTCCAGAATGAGGGTGGCGTTGTTCGTGATGGCGACGTTTTCCGCCTTGTAGGAGCCGCCGGCGACAATCGTGCCGTCCCGGGCGGTGACGTTGAGATTCCCGAAGGCTCCTCCGTTTGCGGCGGAGGCATGATAACCGGCCGTGCCGGAGTTTTCCCAGTTCAGGGTTTGTTCTTCCGACAGCGTGAGCTGGCCGGAAGTGCCGCTGACGGAGCTGGAAGAAATGACGGCGTCCGACTGGCTCAGATCCGCTTCACCGCCTTCCAGAACGATGCCATGTTCGGGCAGGTCCTGTCCGATGATGACTTTGGATCCTTCCCCTATATGGATGCTTTCTCCGGGCTTCACGATGACGGGAGCGCCTTCACCCAGGAATACCTGGCCCTGGAGGCGGTAGGTCATGTGGTAGTTGTCCAGGTCAAAGCCGCCAACCTTGGGGGTGTACATGTCCTTGATGCCCTGCCTGATCTGGTCCAGCGTGACGACCCAGGCGGTATCCGTGGTGTTGAGTACCGTGGTTCCCACCGTAGCGTTTTCGGCCAGGTCCAGATTGATGTCCAGACCGTTGGTTCCCACTTCCAGGGCGGTTCCCGCTGCATTCTGCACCAGGGTTCCGCTGATCAGCGTCATGTCTTCCGCAATGGTAAGCGTGCCTGTTCCGGACAGGGTGCCCAGATTGTTGACAAGGGCGCCGTCACGGAGAATCTGGGAGTTCCCGGTCAGGGTGGCAATGGAGCCGTAGGCCACATTGAATTGATTGACCAGTCCGGCGGCTTTTTCCGTGGAGATGGTCCAGTTTGCCTCATTGTCTGCACTGCCTACGTTGAGCGTAACGGAGGAGTGGTGGGTGGCGGTATCCGACTTGTTGGTGTTGACGGTCGTCCGCACCGTGTAGTCGAACAGTCCGGGATCGCTTCCCGTGCCGGAGAGCAGCGTGATGGTATCCACGGAGCCTTCCTTGCCGGAACCGCCCAGTTCCCAGATGCCGGTGATAGAGGCGCCTGCGTGGACGGTGATGTTGTCCGCGGTGTTTTCCGTAGAGAAGCCGGAGCCCGTATAGGAGCCGCTGTACAGGGCATAGGCCGTTCCGCCGTCTCCCGTTGCCGCGGCTTCAACCATACCGGTGGATCCGATGGTTGTTGTGATACCGGCGCCGCCCATCAGGGCTGCGGCCGTGCCGCCGGAGGTTGTCGCGCTGACGGTTCCGTTGATGGTACCTGTGGTGAGGGAGAATTCAGCCAGCAGGCCGTGGGCCGCCGCGTTTCCCGTGGAGGCGGCGGAAATGGCGCCGCCGATATCGCCCACGGCCAGGGAGCCTGTGGCGGAAGCCCCGGCGGCCGTACCGGCCATGGCCTCGGCCCGAATGGTTCCGGCTACGTTGCCGATGGTGATGTTGGAATGGGTTTGGTTGCCTGATTCCTCTCCCGCGTAGATTCCATAAGCATCCATGCCGCCGGAGGCGGCGGTAATGGCTCCCGCAGCGCTGATGTTGCCCAGCGTGATGTTTTCCCTGGCCTCAATGCCGAGAGCGGAGAATGTCCCGCCGGCATCAGTGGATCCGGAATTAGCGGTGATTTGTCCGTCGATTTGGGAAATATTCACTCGTCCGTAATTGGACTGGATGCCTCTGGCTCCATATCCGGAAGTTGTCACTGCGGAGATGCTGCCGGTAGCCGAGATGGTGCCGATTTCGACATCCTTGTAGCGCGGTCCCTGGTAGTCCATGGTGTTTCCGTAGGAATACAGTCCCCTCGCAAAGTTCCCGGTACCCAGGGTGACGGAAATTTGCCCCGCAAAGGTGCCGATATCCAGTCCACCCTGGTAGGCATAGATGCCGTTGGACGAGAAGTTGGCCGTAATGGTCATGACGGAGGATTCCGCCATGGTTCCGATGTTGATCATCTTGCCGTAGCTTCTGATGCCCGTGGCATTGGTATTGGCTGCGGAGACGTTGAACTTGCCGGCGATGGTGCCGATGTCCAGGCTAGCTCCCGATGACGTATCAATGCCAAAGGCATTGTTTCTGGTGGAGGAAACGTTGAAAACGGCTTCTTCCGCAATCGTGTCTATGCTGAGGGGATCGGATTTGCCCCAAATTCCGCGTACGTTGCTGGAACCGGTCACATTGATGGTGGCGGAGACCGTTCCCAGAGCCGGGTCTGATGCGGTTCTTTCCACTGTGGCGTCACGGGTTCCTTCCAGGTTTTCCCTCCCGGCGTCCTGTGCGTGGACCGGGGCCAGCATGCCAAGGCAGGCCAGAGTCATGGCCACGGCCTGCATTTTATGCCTGGCGTGGCAGGAGTCCGGTGCGGCGTGCGTGCCGCAGGAGGGAAAGTCCGCAAGAGCGGGGGAAATCCCGGCCGCCAAGGGGGCCGGGCCATCATGGTCTGCTCCGTTCAAGCGGAGCGTTTTTAATGAATGCATGTGTATGGTCTGAATGCCGGAATACTCGCCGACGGTTCATAAATACTTCGAGGCTGGCGATCTGGCTCATTGCCCGGTTGTATTCCGGACAACATACAGTGGCGGTACCGCTCCGGATTCACACCGGATTCCCCATTTATTTCCTGCTCGTGCCGCGAGCTTCCCGGAAGTGCCTCCCGTATTTACGGAGGCAGGGCATGCCTAACATACCGTGCCGCGGCTGTCAATGGGAAGTTGTACGGCGTCCGGAGGGTCGGTTTCTCTTGTCATGAAACATCGCCGTGGTAAAATCACTTATCCAATTTTGGCGTTTTATTGTTTTGTCAATGGAATAAAAGATAATGAGTTATTCAATCTTCTCTCCTGCTTCCGCACCGTATTTATCCGGTGCAGGTAATGGAATAAAGCCCAGAGATGCCTGGGTGGATGTCATGCGGGTTCTGTCCATGCTTTTCATTATGATTCAGCATGCACCCATGCATTACTTCCCCATGGCCTGCATGACCCGTGCGGGCGTATTTTTCTTTTTTATGGCGGCGGGTTATTTCCTGGCCCGAAAGTATGCCGCCGCCTCTTCACCGGTACCCTGGCTGAACTGGAAAAAGGCAGCTTTGATTTTATGCGCCTATGTGTTTTGGATTTTTGTTTCCATGGTTGTTTTCGGATTTCCTTCCACCCTGGCGGGGTGGGTGGCAAATATGGGAATCGGGCGCGTTCCGCTGGGAGGAGTTTTATGGTTCCTGAGGGATCTGATGGTTTTTGTGCTGATTTCGGGCATATTGTTCCGGATTCCGAAGGGCTGTCTGGCCGTTCTCTGCATGGCTTCCCTGATTTTGTTCAGTACGGAGTATTCTGACAGCCTGTGGTTTTATCACAGGGACATGGCTTGCAATGTCATTCATCCCAGAGGATTGGGCGCATTTGCCCTGGGCATGCTTTTAAGCCGCTATTCCCTTAAAGAGTTAAAGGATATGGTTGGGAAGGTGTGGGTGTATGTCCTGATTGTTTTTCCGGCCGTTTTTGCATGGGAAGTGTACAACAGGGTTCATGAGTCCGCGTTGTTCTTCTGCATGGGCGTGCTGTGGATGGCTTCGTGTTCCTTGCTGGCGACGCGGTATTTGCCCAGGATTTCGTCTTTTTGCGCGCGCCTTGGGCCTTCCATCTTTTTTGTGTATGCCGCCCATATCCTGATGTATCAATTCCTGATTTGGCTTGGATTGCCGGAGGGGAATTATTGGATATGGGGGCTGGCTGTTCCCGCGGTTTTTCTTACTCTCAGCGGCGTGTATTTCCTGCTGGGCAGGATTTGTCCGGGAGTATTGAGGTATATTGCGCTGAAGAGTTGAGCATCCGTCACTTTTTCACGGTGACGGGGAGCCCCGCCACCATGAAGTAGACTTCATCCGCGCTTTTTGCCAGAAGCTGGTTGGCGATGCCCAGGCCGTCGCAGTAGTGGCGCGTTTCCGGGTCCGGCTGGACGATGCCCATGCCGGTTTCCGAAGAGACGAGCACCCACGGCACGGGAGACCGGGAGATGAGTTCCTTCAATTCTTCTATTTCCCGGACCAGGGCATCCTGAAACGGAAGGTATTCCGCAGGGTTCTCCTGGTTGTACAGGATGTTGGAGGCAAGCAGGGTGACGCATTCCAGAATGACGCCGTCCACCTGTTCCAGCAGACCGGATGCCTGCACGGTGGCGGCCACGTTGCGCGGGCATTCCAGCGTGGGCCATTCCTGCGGGCGGCGTTCACGGTGCTTGCGGACGCGGTATTCCAGGGAGCCGGAGCCGGACCAGACTTCCGCCGTGGCAATGTACAGGATTTTTTCCCCGAATCCGGAGGCGATTTTTTCAGAGTACTGGCTTTTGCCGCTTCTGGTGCCCCCTACGACGAGCGTCATGCGGGGGCGGGAGGTGTCAGTGTTTGGAGACATGGCGTTGATAGGATTCCAGCATGGTCTGGTGGGAGTTCAGGAAGTCATCCAGACTGAATACTTCCAGCGTGATAAGAGGGGTGAAGCTGATGTCCCACATGGGGTGGAGCAGGGCGTCCAGCACAGGGGCGGGCATGTGGTGCAGGGATTTATGGTCCCTTTTTTCCAGTCCGTGCAGATGGCACATGCGGATGTCTGGCAGCCAGAGGGGAAGGAGTTCCTCCGGTTTCAGCCCTTCCTTCCAGACATGGCCGATGTCGAAGCAGCGGGAATGTTCCGTGGCGGCGACCAGCCCGTCCAGATAGTCCGTCGGATGGCGTTCCAGGTTTTCCAGGGCCAAGTATTCCGGGGCGGGCAGATAGGGCGTGATTTGCTCCAGGGAGCGGAGGATTCTTTCCGTTTCCTCCTCCGTCAGGTGCGGACGCATGTCCGGTCCGGGGATGTGGTCTGTGACCACGTGCATGACCCAGGTATGGGGTTCCAGTTCCCGGGTGAGTTCAATGGTGCGGATGATGTTTTCCGTGTATCGGCGGGAGGATTCGGGCGTGGCGAATCCCCCGTCCGTCGGCAGGTGGATGTTCCACGTTATTCCAGCGTCCCTGGCGATGCGGCCCAGTTCCCTGATTTCCGCGGGGGTGATGAGGCTTTCCCCCTTGCTGCCCGCCTCCAGCAGGAGCAGGGCGATGTCGTCCGCATAACGGACGCATTCCCTGACGGCGGGAACGTAGTAGTCCGGGATGATGAAGGAGGTGCAGCCGATGTTAAGGCCGGGAACGCGGCATTTATGCGGGGTCATAGGGCGGTGCAGAAGGTAAGCAGTACAATCCATTCCGTGCATTCCACGGTGCAGCCGAATACGTCCCCGGTGACGCCGCCCAGCCTGCGCCGGGCATACAGGAGCAGGGCCAGGGATGCGGCCAGGGCGGCCCCCAGGGCATACAGGCCGGACCAGCCTGCCAGGACGCAGGCACCCAGGGTGACGGCGGCGGCAATCAGGGCGTGGACGGGGCGCGTGCCCTGCCTGAAGGCTTCCCCCATGCCGCCGGGTCGCGCACCGGGAAAGCGCATGGCGATGAAGATCTGGCTGCGGGCCAGGAGTCCGGCCAGGATGCAGGCCGTGAGCAGGAGAAGCCATGAACCGGAGGCCGCCAGCACGGTCAGGGCGGCCGCCTTGAAGGCCAGATTGAAGAAGAGGGCCGTGCCGCCGAAGGTTCCCAGCCGGGAGTCTTTCATGATTTCCAGCCTGCGTTCCCGCGTGACTTCCACCGGGAGGCCGTCCCCGCAGTCCGCCACGCCGTCCAGATGCAATCCCCCTGTGACGGCCACCCAGCAGGCGCAGCCGATGACCCCGCAGAGGAGGGGAGGGAAGAGAAGGGAAGAAATGAAGGTGAGTCCTCCGACCAGCCCGCCCACCACAATGCCGACCAGCGGAAGCCATGCGGAAATTCCGTTCAGGTCGTTTTGCAGGGGCCACGGCCCCACGGGCAGGCGGGTCAGGAAGCCGAAGGCGGAGCGGATGGCGGTGATGACGGTCATCTGGGGAGTTACAGTATTAGCGGGGCACGGTGATGTCCAGTTCCGGCAGGGTCTTCATTTCTGAAAGAACCCGCGTGGCGGCGTCCAGCATGGGGAAGAAGAGGGCCGCGCCCGTGCCTTCTCCCAGGCAGAGGCCCAGGTCCATGTACATGGTGACGCCGATGTGGTCCATGATGAGTTTGTGCCCCGGTTCCGCGGAGTTGTGGGAGCCGAGGAAGTACCGGGCCGCCTCCGGGCAGATTCCCTGGGCAATGGCCGCCGCGGCCCCGGCGATGAAACCGTCGATGACGATGGGAACGCGCAGGGATGCCGCCCCCAGCATCAGCCCCGCCATGGCCCCTATTTCCGGTCCGCCCACCTTGGCGAGCACGTCGATGGCATCGGCGGGGTCCGGCCTGTTCAGGGCGATTCCTCGTTCAATGAGTTCTATTTTTTTGCGGATGACTTCTCCTTTGACGCCGGAGCCGCGCCCGGTCACCGTTTCCACCGGGGTTCCCGTGAGAACGGCCACAATGGCGGAGGACGGCGTCGTGTTGCCGATGCCCATTTCCCCGGCGGCCACGATGTCCAGCCCCCTGGCTTTTTCCTCCCGCGCGATGTTAATACCCACTTGCAGGCATTCCAGAGCCTGCTCCCGGGTCATGGCCGGACCTTTGCTGAAGTCATTGGCGCCGTGCATGACTTTTCTTTTGACGAGGCCCGGCAGGTCGCCGAAGTCGTAGTTCACGCCCACGTCCACCACGGTCAGGCGTGCTCCGGCATTGCGCGTAAAGGCATTGATGGTCCCCCCTCCCTGAAGGAAGTTGCGCGTCTGGATGTACGTTACGTCCGTGGAGGTCAGGCTGAGGCCGTGGTCGGCAATGTGGTGGTCGGAGGCGAAGAGAACCACCGCCTTGTCTTTCAGGCGCGGAGCGTGGTTGCCGGTCATGGCGGCTATCTGGATGGCTACCGGTTCCAGCTTTCCCAGAGCAAGCGGCGGCTTGGCCAGGATTTTCTGATGTTCCAGGGCGGCCTTGGCGGCCTGTTCGTCCAGCGGGGGTATGTGCAGTTTGTTCATGATGGTTGCAAGTGGGGAAGGGCAAGGATGAGGGAGAAGAGGAGCGTGCCCATGGCCGTAGTGAGCCACATGAGCCGTATGGCGCGGCCCAGGTCGCCGGGAGTGGCTTCTTTCCGTCCGGAGCCTATCCAGGGATAGTCCGCGGGCATGCCCTTGTAGGAGACGGGGCCGCCGATGCGGAGTCCGAGCGCCCCGGCGAAGGCCGCCTCGCTCCAGGCGGAGTTGGGGCTGGCGTGGGCGTGGCGGAAGGTCCAGCCGACGGTGAGCGCGTGGCGGGAGGAGGCGCCCGGAAGGAACAGGGCCGCCAGGGAAATGCAGGGCAGGATGAGACGGGCGGGAATGAAGTTGAGGGCGTCGTCCGTGCGGGCGGCGAAGGTGCCGAAGTGTCTGTATCGTTCGTTTTTCTTTCCCCACATGGCATCCAGGATGTTGAAGACGCGATGGACGAGCGCGGCGGCGGCCGCGCCGGGAGCGCCCCCTATCAAACACCCTGCGGCGGCCCAGAACAAGGTGGAAAAGACACCGTCCGTCAAATTTTCCGCCACGCTTTCGATGGCGGCCCGCGCCACGCCGCGGGAGTCCAGCCGTTCCGTGTCGCGCCCCACGATCATGGAGACGGCTTGCCGCGCTTCTTCTCCGTTTTCCCTGAGCAGGGCGGAGGCCACCCGCGCCGCATGTTCCGCCAGTCCGCGCGGGGCCATGCAGATGTAAACGGCCAGGACGGCGGGAATCCACGGCAGCCAGGGAGATGCCGTCAGGGAGGAAAGCGTGAAGAAGGGAAGAAAGAGCAGGAATAGTCCGCATTCCGCAGTAGCGCAGACACCCAGGGCCGCCAGCATGCCGGCTTTGAAGCTTCCTCCCCACAAACGCCGCGCCGCAGGTTCCAGACGGCGCGCGCACCAGCCGATGACGCAGACGGGATGCCGCCGGTTGGGCGGATCTCCGAAGAGGATGTCCAGCAGCAGGGCCGCGGGCAGCAGCAGGAGGCACGGGATCATGGTTCAGCGTTTCAGTTGCAGGAGGCGGTAGATGGCGTTCACGTCCAGATGTTTCCGGACGATGTCCGCCAGACGGTCAAGAGCGCCGTCAATATCATGGGATACGTGCAGGGAAGGTTTGGGCGGCAGGCCGGAATCCACCCGGACCTTGTTGATGAATGCCCGCCGGAATTCGTCGCCGTCCAGAAAGCCGTGCAGGTACGTGGCCCAGACGCGGCCTTTTCCGTAACCGCATGGAGAACCGTCTTCCCGGAACATGAGGGGTTCGCACGGGGCTTCATGGCCGGTGATGCCGTGGTGGATTTCATAGCCGGAGGCGTCCGGTGCCAGGGGTGTCCGGGCGCGGCGTACATTGAGCAGGGTCTTGACGGGGGAGAAAGTAGTGGCCAGTTCCAGCAGTCCCAGGCCGGGAGTGCGTTCCTCCGCCGATTCCTGATGATGCGGGTCCAGAATTTCCCTTCCCAGCATTTGCAGGCCGCCGCAGACGCCCAGTATCCATTTTCCCTTTCCGGCGTGCTCCCGTACCAGGCTGTCCAGTCCGGCCCGGCGCATGCCTTCCAGGTCCGCCACCACGCTTTTGGTTCCGGGCAGGATGACCAGGTCCGGCTGGCCCCACTCGTCCCCGGTCCTTACCTGCCGCAGCCGCACGTCCGGTTCCGCCGCCAGCGGGGCGAAGTCCGTGAAGTTGGAGACGTGCGCGGGCATCACGACGGCTACGTCCAGGGAGTCCGCGTGTTTGGAGCTTTCATCGTATTCAAAGGGAAGGGCCGCGCGGTCCTCTTCCGGAATGTTGATGTTCCGTATCATGGGGACGACGCCCAGCACGGGCTTGCCCGTGTGTTCCTGCATGTAACGGTGCGCCGGGGCAAGCAGGGCGGAATCCCCCCGGAATTTGTTGACCACGAATCCCGCCAGCAGTTCCCTTTCCCACGGGGAGAAGGTCATCCACGTGCCCAGGAAGGAGGCGTACACGCCGCCCCGGTCAATGTCCCCGGTGAGCAGGACTTTGGCGCGGGCGTAGCGGGCCATGTTCATGTTGACCACGTCCGCGGATTTCAGGTTGATTTCCCCCGGACTTCCGGCCCCTTCCAGGCAGACCAGGTCGTATTCGTCCGATAGGGAGTCGTAGGCGGCGCGGACGTCCGGCCAGAACCGGCGCTTGGCCGTGAAGTATTCCCCGGCTTCCATGTGCCCTACCGCCTTTCCCATCACGATGACCTGGGAACCCGTGTTGGAGTGGGGTTTGAGCAGGATAGGGTTCATCCGGGCATCCGGATCGATCCGGCAGGCCTGGGCCTGGACCATCTGGGCGCGGCCCATTTCCTCCCCTAGCGCGGTCACGCCGGAGTTGAGGGCCATGTTCTGCGCCTTGAAGGGGGCCACGCTGAAGCCGTCCTGATGGAAGATGCGGCAGAGGGCCGCCGTCAGCACGCTTTTGCCCGCATCGGAACAAGTGCCCTGGATCATCAGCGCCGGCTTGGGGGGCCTGCGCAGGATGGCGGGAGAATGTTTGTCCAGTTCCACGCGAAGCGCCCGTTCCAGAAGTTCATGTTCTTCCGGAGTCCGGACTCCGGCGCGGAACCAGCCGCCTGTTTCCAGGCCCGGATAATTGGAGCAGTCCCTTACGGCAATGCCGTGTTTTTTCAGCAGCAGGGAAGCCAGGCCGGAAGGAGCGCCGGAAAGGCGGAAGAGAAGGAAGTTGGCGCAGGAAGGCAGGACGGCAGCTCCCGGCAGCGCGGACAATCTGCGGAACAGGTCTTCCCGGCGTTCCCTGTTCAGGGTGCGTTCCTGTTCCGCCCAGGAAGAGGGCTGTTTCAGGATGGACCGCACCGCCGCCGCCGCGAAGACGTTTACATTCCATGCGGGAAGATTTTTCCGCAGCCGTTCCGCCAGGGGGACGCAACACACGGCAAAACCGCAACGGACGCCCGCCATGCCGTAGAATTTGGTCAGGGAGCGAAGAATAACGAGGTTGGGAAGGGTAGCCGCGTCAGGAAGAAGGGATTTTTCCCCTCCCGCGTAGTTAATGAATGATTCGTCCAGAATCCAGACGGTTCCGGGGTTTTCTTTTATTGTCTGAAACAGCTCCTTTTTATCCAGCAGGCCGCCGGACGGATTGCAGGGATTGGCCAGGAAGACGGCAGTTTCCTGTTCTTCCCCTTTATGATTTGTTCCGGCGCGTTTCGCCAGAGCGGCCAGAGAGGGAGTAAAAGACGTTTTTTCTCCGGAAGGAACGGAGTCAATTTCCATTCCGTGGCGCAGGCAGGCCAGCCGGTATTCGGAAAAGGCAGGTTCCGGAATAACGGCACGTTTCAGGTTCAGGGCGCGGGGGAGGGCATGAATCAGCTCGTTGGCCCCGTTTCCGAAGACGAAGCATTCCAGCGGCAGGCCGTAGTGCAAGGCGGCTTTTTCCCTCAGTTCCTGCATGTCCGGAGAAGGGTAGGGCGTGACGCCGTTCATGGCGCGCCACAAGGCGGACGTGATGAATTCCGGGGGGCCTTCCGGTCTCAGGTTGACGCTGAAGTCCAGAATGTCGCGTTCGGGGCGCCGGGCATCCGCCGCCAGGGATTTCAGGTTTCCTCCGTGTGAAAAGTCGTTCATGCCGTCGTTGTTAAAGCTGTATGGCCTGCGTGTGGAACCAGCAGGGCCGCCGCCTGCTGCGGGGAAAGACGAGTGGTGTCTATCTCCAGGTCGTAAAAGAGCCCTTCATGAATGGACGTGTGCTGCCGCAGGGCGTGGAAGACATCCGCTTTCCGGTCCGTGCGGGCATGTTCCCGGCGAACCAGTTCTTCCGCGTCGCAGGCGACTTTCACAAGGAGAAGTTTTGCTCCCCGGCATTGACGGCGGAGTTCGTCCGGCCAGTCCGGAGATTCTCCGATCACATGGTCCACCAGAACGAAGGGCGCGTGCAGGGAGGCCCGGAATACGGTTTCATGAAAAGACCGGACGAGTTCCGGTCCTGCCTTGCGGACGGCGTGGATCAGATGCATGCAGCCCATTCCGTTGGCATCCAGGAAATCATCCACGGAAAGGAGGACGGAGCCGGCAGGAAGCAGGGATATCAGTGCCTTGCACAGGCTGGTTTTGCCGGAACTGGAAGCCCCGTTGAAGACAAAGATCCGCCCGGGATGTTGAAAAGGGGACGGAGGGCGGATCATGGGCGCATCATGTTCCGGCGGGGAAGGCAATGACAAGACAAAAATGGCGGTGCGGTTCCGGAGGCTTTCCGGGTTTGCCGGGTAAAAAGGGAATGGGAAATTGTCCGTTTGGCCATGCGCGGAACAAGAGAGAAATGCTCCGCCGTGCTCCGGAAGGAATTGAGCAGCGGGCTGGAGATTTCCATTCCGGGCAGAGATGGAGAGGAAAAATGACGGCAGATGTGACGGTGCGGAGGGGGATGTTTTGGCATCTGCCAGCCGGCAATTTTTTTAGCCGCTGGAATTCTTTCTCTGCATTTTTGATGCCTTGGAGAATTTAATATTCATAGAATATTTATAATCAATCATTAATTTGTCCTCCCGGATTGCCCCGGAGAAATGTTCCAAGGAGGAGGCGAGCAGGGCGGAAGAGGGAGCATACCGGGGAAAACAATCAAGTGACAAAATGTTCAAAGAAAATTTTTTTTGTCTTGTCATGGTGGGGGCTTTGGTATTTCATCCATCCCATGAGCCCTTATGGGAAGGGCTACAGACCTCAGGGACGCCCGTAGCCGGGCAGGAAATAGATGGGGAATACCGGTGCAAATCCGGAGCGGTACCGCCACTGTAAGCAGGATATCCTGCAAGCCAGAAAACCAGCCTCAGGGGGTTGTCCAAACTGTCCGGCGAGTTACCGGACGTAAGGCGTTACAACCATGCTTTATACCAAGAAAGCCCTTCAGATGGGCGCTATTGCCGTTGGCCTTGCCGCGTTTGCGGGCCAGTCCTCTCTTGCAGAATCCGTCAACAAGGAAGACGCCAAGCCCGTCACCAGGACGGAAACCATGCAGGTTATGCCTGAATTGACCATGGCGTCCCATTTTGTGGGCGTGCCGTACAACCAGTCCGGGGTTTCCGTTTCCGTGATCAATCCGGAAGAGTTCCAGAAAGAGGGAATTGAAACCCTGACGGGAGCCCTTTCCCAGACGCCCGGCGTGTTCACGCTGGACGGCGGCGGCACCTGGCAACGCGGTTCCGTGAGCAATACCGTCATCCGCGGGATGAACAAGGAAACCTACACCCTGACGATGGTTGACGGCATGCGCATCAGCGATGTCAACATGTCCGGCAACAAGCTGCTGGGCATCACCAATCTCTTTACGGTGGGCAATGTGGAAGTGGTGAAGGGCGCGCAGGGCGCCGTGTTCGGCTCCGGCGCCATCGGCGGCGTGGTTGCCATGGACACGCCGGAAGGGGAAGGCGACCCGGTTACGAGGATTTTTGCGGAGGCCGGTTCCTTCGGCTCCTTCAACAGCTATGTGACGTCTTCCGGCAAGATCAAGAAGTTGTCCTATTTTGTGGGCGTGGGTTTTGAGACCACGGAAAACGATCCCACGATTTACGATTCCATTTATGACAACAGGACGGGCATGAACGACTTCCGCCAGTGGCAGGAAGCCTTGCGCCTGGGTTATGACGTCAACGACAAGGTGAAGCTCAGCTTTACCTACCGCCGCCTGGATTCCTATTTTGAATATCCCACTCCGTATGTGGATTACAATCAGTGGCCCGCCGTGCCGGACTCCCACCTGTACAATACGGAAGACAAAAACCGCAGCAACCTGATCACCGGTCGCGTGGATGCGGAACTCAGCAAGTTGTGGTCCACCAGCTTCATGGTGGGACATTACAACATGAATTATTCCACCCACACGCCGGAATACGACTTCCAGCCCAACGTGATGCGGAACCGCCGTTTTCAGACGGAGTGGCGCAATGCCCTTTCCTGGAACAGGAAGTGGAAGACGATTGCCGGGATGGCCTGGGACCGCTCCGCCTACACGAGTGAAAACAATTACGTGTCCAAGGACGAATGGCAAAGCACGCTGGCGTTTTTCGCGGAACAGATGTGGGCCCCCACGGACAATTTTGACGCCAGCGTGGCATTGCGCCTGGAGCATGATTCCGTGTGGAACAACCATTTCACCTGGCGCTATTCCAATTCCTGGAAGGTGACGGGCAAGGATTCCCCCACCCGCATTTTCGGTTCCGTGGGTTCCGGCTTCCGGGCTCCCACGTATTTTGAGCAGTATGCCGCCAATTACGGCTACGTAGGCAATCCCGATCTGGACATTTCCAAGTCCCTGGGCGGCGACTTGGGCGTGGAACAGCGCCTGGCGGACAATCATTACGCTTCCGTGACGGGGTTCTGGACCCGCATCAATGATGAAATCGGCACCAGGTCCGTAGGCACCTGGCCGGATTCCTACACCACGTACGCGAATTATTCCCATGCCACCTCCTACGGTGTGGAAGTCGCCTTCAAGGGACAGTTCAAGGACGCGTGGAACAGCGGCTACTATGCCAACTATACATTCACGATGCCCAAGCGCGACTCCATCGGCAGTTACGAAACCCGCCAGATGGCCAACACCGCCCGCCACACCATCAACGCGGAAATCCATACTTCCCCGCTTGAGAAACTGACGGTAGGCTTTGGCGTGACGTCCGCAATGGGCCGCACGGACTACAACTACGCCCGCCTGGACAATTTCTTCACGGCGCGCGTGTTCGCCAGGTACCAGGTTACGGACAACGTAGCCCTGCATGTGCGCGTAGAAAACCTGTTCGATCAGAATTTCATCATCACGAACGACTACAACTTTGGTCCCCGCCAGGCCCGCGGACTGGGCGTCTTCGGCGGTGTGACGGTCGAATTCTAAACTCTCTCCAGCGTTAATTGTTGATTGCACCCCCATCTTCCGTTTTGCGGACTGTTTCAGGCGAAGGAAACTGTCCCGGGCGGAGGATGGGGATTTTCTTTTTCATTAGGACCGGATATAGGTTAAAAGAGGGCGGGTAATCGTTGATCGTGTTTCGCTGGCTGTCCATTCTGGGGGCATTGCTCCTGGCCGTGTTCATAGGGGGGGTGTTTTACTTCTCCCACCGGGAATCCGCGGTCTGGAACGAGGGGGCCGGAAATACCGACGACCGGGGAATGCCGGCCGTATTTGACGGTTTTGTGGAACGCTGGAACAGGTCCGTGGAAAGGGAGCTGCTCCGGGAACTGGCGGGAGGGGAGCAGCAAAAAGAACTGCTGGCCGTTTCCCGCGGGGAAGGCGACGGGCGCCGCCTGGCGGAACGTGAACGTTCCGTGGAACACATCAAAAAGCGTCTGGAACAGGGGGACCATATCCGCGTGCTTCCGCTGGAAGAGATGCCCTCCGGCCTGGAATGGCATACGGGCATGGAGGAACCGGAGATCGGGGACCCCCGTGCCGTGAAGGGCGGCCAGGTCCGGCTGTGGATCAATACGCCGTTCCCCGGCACCTTGCGGGCTTTCGGTCCCGGCAGCGAGAATTTCTTCAACTATTCCGCCATTGACAATGTGTGGATTCCCCTGGTGGGACTGCATCCGGAAACTTTTCGGCCCATCCCGGGGCTGGCGGACCGCTGGGCCGTCTCCGCGGATGGCCGCACGGTCTTTTACCATCTGGACCCCGAAGCGGCCTATTCGGACGGACGGCCCGTGCGTGCGGAGGATTTTCTGCTGAATATCTGCCTGCGCACGTCGGACGCCGCCAGGGACCCTTTCTGGACAGCCCTGTTCCGCTCCACGTTCGACCGGATCACCGTGTACGGAGATTCCGTGATTGCGCTCACCGTACCGTCTCCGCGGCCTCTGCTGCCTTACATGGCCTGTGTGGATTTTCATCCGGCGCATCCCGGTTTTTACCATGATTTCAATGCGCTGTTTCTGGAACGCTACCAGTGGAAGGCCGCGCCGAACACGGGCGGGTACATGGTTGTGCCCGGAAAAATCCGGCAGGGGGAGCGCATCACTCTTGCCCGCGTAAAGAGTTGGTGGGCGAAAGACAGGAAGTATTACCGCTATTCCTGCAATGCGGACCAGGTGGAGCATGTTTTTGTAAACCTGGAGAACAAGGCGATTGAGATGTTCCGGCGCGGGGACCTGGACATGATGAACATCCGCAAGCCGGAAATATGGGAGGGCAAGCTGGAACTGCCGGAAGTGCACCGGGGCTACATGGACAAATACAGCCTGGAAGCGGGCTATGCCTGCCCTCCGTATGGCTTGTACCTGAATTGTTCCGACAGGATGCTGAGGAATACCGACATCCGCAAAGGGCTGGCCCATGCCGTGAACATGGGGATGGTGATTGACTCCCTGTTCCGCGGGAACATGAGGCGTCTCGGCTCCTACATGGAGGGATACGGCGACCTGACACTGCCGCTGAAAGCCCCGGAATACAGCAAGAAAAAAGCCATGGAATATTTTGCCCGCGCGGGCTTCCGGGAGATGGGGGAAGACGGAATTCTGAAAAACGAACGTGGGGAACGCCTGTGTCTGGAGCTGACTTTTGCGGATTCCTCCCACATGATGACCAACGTCTGCTCCATCATCAGGCAGGAGGCCCTGAAGTGCGGTGTGGACCTCAAGCTGGACCCCCTCACGTACAGCGTGTGCTCCCGCAAGGTTTTTGAAAAGAGGTACCAAGCCGCTTTGTGGGCGTGGCCTCTGGACACGCCGTTCCCCCGCCTGTATGAGACGTTCGCCTCGGAACTGGCGTATGACGGGCGGGGAAATTCCGTAGGAAACACGAACAATATTTTCGCCGTGGCGGATGCCGAACTGGATGCCGCGCTGGATGCGGAACGGGAAGCTCCCGATTACCCGGCTTTGAAGGAGGCGCTCCACCGTGCCCAAAAGCGGATTCATGACCTCTGCGTATGGATTCCGGGCTGGAGGGAGCCTTATACCCACATTGCCTGCTGGCGCTGGATACGCTGGCCGGAGTCTCCCACCCGTTTTTGTTCCCCCCGGCTCTACAATCCGCTGGAATCCCATCTGTACTGGGTGGACGACAAAGTGAAGAAGGAGACGCAGGATGCCCGCCGCCGTGGCATTCCGTTTGAGGAAAGGCATGAGGTGATACGTTTGAAGGACCGTGATGATCCGTTGCGACCTTCTTCCGGAGAGTAGCCTCTGCCCAGGTGGCCTGAATATAAAAGGCCAGTCGGGAAGAAACCGGGATGCAGGGAGAGAGAGACGGCGAAGCAGTATCGAGGCTTTGGCGTGTCGGAGCAGCGGGTTCCTTTCTTGGGTTGAAAACACTGCCTGCCTCAAATGGCGAGGGCACCCACAGAGAAATTTCCGGCTGCCATTTCCGGCCCTGCAGGTAGGAAAAGAGGGATTGCAGCGCAAATAATCGTTGATTAAATATTGTAATATTCAGTATTGAAAATTCATGACTAAATCCGTTCGGGACGGAAGTGGTCTCTTTCTGGTCTATCCTTTTTAATATTGAATGCAGACGCATTTTTGCGAAAGTAATTCCGATCACCATTCGTTTTATTTTATCATGAAATTATCCCTTTTTTCCGTTTTGCTGCTGGCTGCCCATTTGTGTGTGGCCGCTCCCATGCCCATGCCGGAGTCCAATGACGGCGCCAAGCACGTCTTCACCACCAATCAGGAAAATTTCCTGATGGACGGCAAGCCCGTGAAGATCATTTCCGGAGAGATGCACTATCCGCGCGTGCCGCGTTCCCACTGGCAGGACAGGTTCCAGCGCATGAAGTCCATGGGCATGAATACCGTCTGCACCTATCTGTTCTGGAACGTGCATGAACCGGAACCGGGTAAATGGGATTTTTCCGGGAACCGGGATTTTGTAGAGTTTGTCAAGGAGGCCCAGAAGGCGGGGCTGTGGGTTATCGTGCGTCCCGGCCCCTATGTGTGTGCGGAATGGGAGTTCGGCGGCTTCCCCGGCTGGCTTCTCAAGGATGAAGACCTGAAGGTGCGCTCCCAGGATCCCCGCTTCCTGGAGCCGGCCATGGCCTATCTCCAGAAAGTCTGCTCCATGCTGGAGCCGCTGCAGATCACCAAGGGCGGCCCCATCATCATGGCGCAGGTGGAGAACGAATATGGTTCCTACGGGTCTGACAAGGATTATGTGAAAAAGCACCTGGAAGTGATTCAGAAGGAATTGCCTGGCGTGGTGCCTTTCACTTCCGACGGCTCCAATGACTGGATGATTAATAATGGCACGCTGCCGGGAATCGTTCCCGCGATGAACTTCGGAGGCGGTGCCAAGGGGGCTTTTGCGAATCTGGAAAAGCACAAGGGCAAGACTCCCCGCCTCAACGGCGAGTTCTGGGTGGGCTGGTTCGACCACTGGGGCAAGCCCAAGAATGGCGGCAGCACGGAAGGGTTTAACCGGGATTTGAAATGGATGCTGGAGAACAATGTCTCCCCCAACCTGTTCATGGCGCACGGCGGAACTTCCTTCGGATTCATGAACGGAGCCAACTGGGAAGGGGCCTACACTCCGGATGTAACCAATTACGATTACGGCGCCCCTATTTCTGAAAACGGTACGCTGACCCAGCGCTTCCATACTTTCCGGAAGACCATTCAGGATTATTACGGAGATACCGTCAAGCTACCGGAGCCGCCTCCCCAGCCGGACATGATGGAGCTGCCGCCCATTACTTTCACGGAAAAGGCGGGCATGTTCGCCCGGATGCCGCGCCCGGAAATCCGGAAGGAACCCGTCCACATGGAGGCGCTGGGCCAAAGCCTGGGCTTCATCCTGTACCGGACGAAGGTGAAGGGGCCCGTGCAGGGAGTCTTGAAGATGGAGAACATGCAGGACCGCGCCATCGTTTACGTGGACGGGAAAAGGCAGGGGACGGCGGACCGCCGCTACAAGCAGGATTCCTGTGACGTGAACATTCCCTCCGGAACGCATACGGTGGATATTCTGGTAGAAAACATGGGCCGCATCAACTTCGGCCGCCAGATACTGGATGAGCGCAAGGGCATCCGCGGCCCCATTACGCTGAACGGGAACAAGCTGGAGTATTTTGCCATTTACAGCTTCCCGTGCAAGGGGGTGGGAACGCTGTCCTTCTCCGGAAAAAATCCGGGAGGGGACCAGCCCGTATTCCACCGGGGGTATTTCAATGTTTCCGAGCCCAAGGATACTTATCTGGACATGCGCGACGGCTGGAAAAAGGGCGTGGTGTGGGTCAACGGGGCCAATTTGGGCCGTTTCTGGTTCATCGGTTCCCAGCAGGCCCTGTACTGTCCGGGAGAGTATCTGAAACCGGGCAAGAATGAAATCGTGGTGCTGGATCTGGAAGGTGGTTCCGGCACCGTGAAGGGTGTGAAGGAAGCCATTTACGAAGTGAACAAGGATCCGGCCATGGCGGATGTGTTCCGAGTAGGCAAGCCTGTGGCTCCCGAACCCGGCCAGATGGTGCACAAAGGCACCTTTGCCAAGGGAGCGGAACAGCAGGAGATCAAATTCAAGGCTCCCGTACAGGCCCGGTACATTGCCATCGTCAGCAGGAACGCCTATGACAACGGCCCTCATGCGGCCATTGCGGAGCTGAACTTTTTAGATGCCTCCGGCAACCTTCTGCCGCGGGAACAGTGGTCCGTCGTTTATGCGGACTCCCATGAAACGGCGGGAGAAGCCGCCCAGGCGGGCCTGGTCATGGACAACCAGCCCACGACATACTGGCATACCAAATGGCAGGGGGACAATCCTCCGCATCCGCATATGATCGTGCTGGACCTGGGGAAGGTGCAGAAGCTCTCCGGCTTCCGCTACCTGCCGCGCCAGGACCGGGAAAACGGGCGCATCAAGGATTATGAGGTGTACGCTTCTCCCAAGCCGTTCAAGCCTGCCAAGTGAGGACTGTTTTCCTGGCCGGGAACCGGGGCGGAGAGTCCTGGTTCCCGGGCGATTTTATCCCTGAAAGGCCCCGACCGGGGCCTTTTTTGGGCTGTATCTCCGGCCTCCGGACATGGAAGGTTGGTTTTTTCATTCCACGGGGGCCGTTTGTCTGGCGGATGCCGTCCGTTTTTTTCTTGTTTCCGTGGACGGAATACCTCCTCAGGCAGAGGAGGTATTTTTATATCTGAATAGATTTTTACTCCTTCAAAGAAGCATGAAACGTCTCGGGCTTCCCGGCAGTTGAATAGTCATACGCTTCCAGAAGGTGCCGCCTTTTGAGAAAGCCGGCTTTGCGGCGCTCGCCTTGTTTTCCGGCTATCCGAAGGGAGTTGTCCCGTTTCAAGCGCAAAAAAAGACGGCTCCGCATGATGCGGAGCCGCCGGAGATAGCGATGAACGCAATGTACTTAGAAATCCCACGAGAAGCCCAGCTTGATGATATGGTAGCCGGGATCGTTGTAGCCCTGGATCTGGTAGTATTCGTAGCCGATCACGAAGTCCGTGCTCCGGGACACGCTGAACTTGAAGCCGGCCTGGGCCGCCCAGGAAAATTTGGTGGTGGAAATGGTGCGGGACCGGCTGCCGTCTTCCAGACTGTGGATAGTGGCTTTCACGTCACCGTAAGTGGCGCCCGCCTTGCCGCCCAGGTAGAACATGGTGTAGTCGCCGATGGGCAGGTTCAGGGTATAGCCGGCCATCATCGGAATGTATGTGGAACGGAGGCTGGCGGTGTAGGGGCCGCTGATGCCCAGGTCGTGAACGCTGGGATGGTGGGAGCCGGCCAGAATGCCGCCGTTCAGGGAAATCTGGTGAACAATGCTGCCTGTTTCAATGTAGTTGAAAATGCTCAGATTGCCGCCGGCCACATTGGGCATGGCGTCCTTGGTGGCAATGCCGTAGGCCCCTTCCAGGGACATGCCGAACTGGCCGTCATATTTTTCAACATGATACGCGTTTGCGGCGGATACGGAGGCCGCAAGGGCCAAACCTAACAGTATAGTTTTGTTCATGTGGGATAAATGGTGAATTTAACTGTCCCGCATTCTTGTCAATTTTTACGTTTGAAGTCAAACAGAAATGTCATAATTACATGAAATCATGCCGGACGGGGGGATGAAATTGCTAAAACCGGCCTTTTACGCTACATTCCGCGGCATGGAGAAACAAACGTGCGATCTGCTGGTGACCGCCTCCCGTCTGATTACGGGGACGGAACAGCCCGGCGTGGACGGCAAGGCCGGAGTGGCCGTCCGGGACGGGAAGATTCTGGAAACGGGACCTGCGGAAAAGCTGGAGGCGGCCTGGATGCCTGCCGTCCGGCGCGATTTGGGAAATGCCCTGTTGATGCCCGGGCTGGTCAACGCGCATACGCATGTTCCGATGACTTTCCTGCGCGGTTTTGCGGACGACCTGCCTCTCATGGAATGGCTGACCAAGCACATTTTTCCGGTGGAGGCGCATCTGACGGACAGGATAGTCTCCCTGGGAGCGCGGCTGGGCATGTATGAAATGATGCGTACGGGCACGACCGCCTTTGTGGATTCCTATCTGCTGGAAATCAATGTTCTGCAGGAAGCTGAACGCATGGGTATGCGCTGTGCGGGAGGCGAGGCCCTTTTTGCATTCCCGTCCCCGGCCTATGACGGCTGGAACGGTGCGGAAGCCCTGTACCGTGAGCAGGCCGCCCGCTTTGGAGGATGCGGCAGGGTGCAGTTGGCGGTGATGCCCCACAGCGTGTATACCACGAGCGACGACGTTCTCAGGCGTTCCATGCAACTGGCGGAGGAACTGGACCTGATGCTCCACATTCATCTTTCCGAGTCTGCGGGGGAAGTGGGACAGTGCCGCTCCCTGCACCAGGACAGGAGGCCTGTGGCCTATGCCCGTGACATGGGCCTGCTGAACGAACGCGCCGTGCTGGCCCACATGGTGGATGTGACGGATGAGGAATTGGAAACGGTGGCGGCCTCCGGTGCGGCCATCGTGCACAATCCCGTGAGCAACCTGAAGCTGGCGTCCGGATTCGCCAGGGTGCAGGATATGCTGAAGGCAGGCATTCCCGTTTCCCTGGGGACGGACGGCGCATGCAGCAACAACAGCCTGGACATGTTTGAAACCATGAAGCTGGCGGCCATCCTTGCCAAGGGATGCACCGGGGACGCCACAGCCGTTCCCGCCATGAAAGCCCTGGGCATGGCAACCGTGGAAGGCGCACGCATTTTCCGTACGCCGGGCCTGGGAACGCTGGCCCCCGGAGCCCCCGCCGACATGATTGCCCTGGATTTGGACGAACCCAATTTGTGCCCGATCTTCAATGAAGTTTCCCACGCTGTTTATGCCGCCTCCGGCAAGGATTGCGTGTTCACGATGGTGAACGGCCGTGTCCTGTATGACGATGGCAGCTACACGGACGGCCTGTATGCGGATACCGCCGCGGAAATGCAGGACTTGGTGGAGTGGGTAAAAGGGAAAGTATAAAGTGGGCAAATAAGAGATTGGCAGCCAAAGATAAATAGGGAAAAGCCGTTCCATGTCCATGGGCGGATTGTCTCTGTGGCCTTTCATCTTTTGTCATTGAATCCCCCGGGAAGCCGGATGATCACATTCATTCTTTACCCGGCGGGGGAGATGCCTTTATAGTACGTTCATGCAATATGATTTGATCGTCATTGGTGGCGGCCCCGCCGGATATGTGGGCGCCATTCGCGCCGCCCAAATGGGAAAAACCGTGGCGTGCGTGGAGCGCGACCGGGTGGGGGGAACCTGCCTGAACTGGGGCTGCATTCCCACCAAGGCGCTCTTGAAGAATGCGGAAGCCTACCTGACCGTGACGAGCCGGGCCAAGGAATTCGGCATGACGGTGGAAGGCGTGAGCGTGGACTGGAGCGAGGTCATCGGCCGTTCCCGCAAGGTCAGCGACCGCCTGGCCGGCGGCGTGGGGTTCCTTTTCAAGAAAAACAAGGTGGAATCCGTTACCGGGGAAGCCTCCATCACGGCCCCCGGCAAGGTGGAAGTGAAAGCTGCCGACGGCACGACACAAGTGCTGGAAGGAAAGAACATCCTCATCAGTACCGGATGCGTGACCCGCACCGTTCCCAGCCTTCCGCTGAACGGCACTACCATCATCGGCTCCCGGGAAGCCATGGTTCTGGAGAAGCGGCCCGAAAGCATGATCATCATTGGTTCCGGGGCCATTGGCACGGAGTTTGCCTATATTTACAACTCGTTCGGCACGAAGGTGACGCTCATTGAAGCGCTGCCGCGCATCCTGCCCAATGAGGACGACGATTCCTGCCAGACGCTGGAGCGCGCCTTCAAGAAACAGGGCATCAAGACCATGACGGGCGCTTCCGTGGAGTCTGTCACGGAAACCTGCGACGGGAAGGTGAAGGCCCTCGTGAAAAACAGCAAGGGGCAGGAAGAGGAAATTACGGCGGATATTTGCCTGGTGGCTATCGGCGTGAAGCCGGTCGTTCCCGCCGCTTCCGGCCTGGAATTGACGGAAAAGGGATTCATCAAGGTCAACGACCGCTATGCCACGTCCATTCCCGGCGTTTATGCGGCGGGCGACGTGATTGGCGGTGTTCTGTTGGCCCATACGGCCACGTATGAAGCCGTGCAGGCGGTGGAAGGCATGTTCAATCCGGATTATCAGCCCAAACAGGTCGGCTTCTTCCCGAGCTGCACGTATTGTTATCCGCAGGTGGCCTCTGTCGGCAGCACGGAACGCGCCCTCAAGGAAGCGGGCGTGGAGTACAAGGTGGGGAAGTTCCCCTTCCAGGCCATTGGCAAGGCTGTGGCCGCCGGAGAACCGGACGGCTTCGTGAAGACTTTGTACGGCGCCAAGAACGGCGAATTGCTGGGGGCGCACATTGTGGGGCCGGAAGCTACGGAATTGATTGCCACGCTCGGCGTGAGCCTTCAAGCGGAATTGACGGATGAAGATATTCACGCCACGATTTTCGCCCATCCGACCTTGTCCGAAGCCATTCATGAATCCATGCTGGCCTCGGAGGGAATCGCCATCCACATGTAAGGATCATGCGGAAGAGCCCCGGAACGGGGCTCTTCCCGGCAATCCGTACCCGAACGAACGGTATTGACGGGCGTTGGCGCGCGTCTTACCTGTTTTGGCCGCAGGAAAGGATAGGAGAGTTCCATGGAAAACATGGGCTTCCGTGGACCGGCATCGTTTCCTTTGAGCCTTTGGGCCGTGATCATGGGTACGGGGGCTTGCATGGATGAAGTCCCGGCGGCAGATTCCGCATTTGCTTGTTTTTATTGTTCCTGCATGATTTGCAGGGAAACTCCATGAGGCTTTCTATGGTGCGGAATCATTTGGGAGAGGAAATTTCCATGTTCCGGTAGGTTTCCGTCAGGCGTTCGTATTCCTTGTTGGCCCAATCGCAGGAGGAGTGCGGGAGCTTCGTGTCCCCGTAGGCGTGGACGAGGGCAATGTCGTCCTTTTCCAGATTCATGAAGGGGAACCATTTTGTGCTCATGTTGTACACGCTTGGCATGGTTTTACAGCAGGGTCTTTTGATATCCCTGGTCGCGTTGTTGAAAATCAGCCTGTTGAGAATATCCTGGTCGTGCTGGGGCGGCATGGTGGGGAAGGAATAGGTTTCCAGGCTTTTTTCCCAGATTTGGTGTTTTACGAATGAACTTATATGGATGAGGGCTACGCCGGTGTTGTAGAAGCACGGGTGGTCGATTCCAAGAGAACGGTTGTGGTTCAGCACCCATTCCGGGTATTTCCAGATTCCCGTGTCAATGACCATGGCCATGCATTCGTGATCGATAAGCGGAGTTTCGTACAGCGCCTGCAGGGGCTTTCGGGCATACAGGTCCGTATCCAGCAGGAGCAGCCTGTCATCCGTCAGGAGATGGCTGACCGACTCTGTCCACGAGAGATCGAATTTATGATAAAAGTATTTTCTGGAATCGTTCCCGTCCAGGTCCTTCATTTTTTTCAGAAGGACCGATTGTTCATAGGGAACATTGAAGGGAACTCCATACACGGAAACGCGGGGGATTGGCAGGAAAAAGTCGCGCCATGTTTTTTCCTCCAGCTCCGTTTTCAGAAATACGTTGTAGCGGGTGGAGGAATCGTCACAGGAGACGATGCTCCAAAGGGCCACGGCGGCATGAAAGACATGATGGCGGTTGTTGGCGACGAAGTAGAGGTTCATATGGTTTTTTATTGGTATCTTTAGAAAAATGCCGAAATTGTGTTGAGACGGATTTCCGGCTTTTCCTTTCATTTTCTTTTCCAGAAGAGTTGATACTTCTTCCCTAATTTCCGGCATTAAAATGGTATCCGTTAAAAATGGACAACCTGTTCGGGAAGTCCAAAAGACGCATGATTCAGGAAAATGATGATTACCTATAAAACCCCGGCAAAGTGCTTGCAAGAGAAAACAAGTCGTTTTTAAAGAACGGATTAAGCGTCTGGATTCTAGTGGGAAAGAGATGCCTCCGTTCACTTTGCAACTGTTCCTGAGGGATGTTTTAGTATTTCAGGAAGGAAAATAATTGTTTTTAATATGGATGATTTTTTGGAATTTTATCAGATTAGGAACGAAGCTATATTTATGGTCAACAAGGGGTTTTAACCATATCGGATAGGAAGGGGGTAATGTAAAATTGCCAGCGATGGCGAATCTTCCATTTGGGGGAAGGAGTGGATTGACCTACTTGGTTCCTGATCCGGGTTTCCTAAGAGGAAGCTCCAGCGGAGGTTTGATCATGAGAAAGTAATGCTTAAAAGTCGCCCTGCAGGGAAGTGTAGAGTGATGAATAAGCTTTTTACCGATGGTAGCTTCTCTTCGACAGGCAACATAACGTATTCGGATGGGTGCGGATAGGAAGAGGAATAGCGATCTTTGAAAAGAAACGGTAATTTCTTGTTTATAAATATTTTTATAACGTCTCCTAAATATATCAACCATTACCGGAAGAAAAGGCCACAGGCCTTTTCTGTTTCTCCCGGAACGGCCCATGGCAGCCGCCAGTCTTCCGGGCATTTTCCAGGACGGCTGTACCAATCATTAAAACTAAAAACTCAATCATCAGACCATGAACAACTCTATTACTTTACTTGAAGCGGAATTTCCCCTGGACAAATGGGAAGGCCAACTGAAAGGCGACCAGCCCCATTTGAATGTGGAAGCTCCAGCTCCCGAAAAAACCACCCTTTGGGACGGCTACATCAAAATTGAAACCGCAGGCTCTTATGAAATCAAAATCGGCGCGGACGATTATGGTTATTTTACGCTGGGAGGCCAGACAGCCAGCATTGCCGATCCGGGACAATATCGGGAATCCGATCCTGTCACCGTGGAACTGGAAGCGGGATGGCACCAGGCCTTCCTTTCCCACACCAACATCGACTACAAGCCGGAATCCGGCAACGTCTCGCGCTTCGACTCCTATCTGAACGGAGTCCAGGTGGAACTCTACGACATCGTGCCCGCAGAAAACAAGCCGGTGGTGTGCAAGAAGGGATGTGACGGCAAGGAAGTTTGTGAGGACCCGGACGCCCCCAGCGGGGGAACCAGCCCCAGTTCCTCTCCATCCTCCGCCCGTATGTCCTCCCGGCTGGCCCGCTCCACGGTGTCCGGCTCCTCCGCAGGAACGAACGTGGCGGCGGATGCCTCCCAGGAAAGCATGTATTGGCAGTGCAACTTTGGCCTGTTCCGGGGATTGCCCGGCGTACCCGGAGGCCAGATTGAAATCGTGGAGGAGGACTTTACAGAACGCCTCTGGTCCCCCTCCGCCCTGTTGTTCCGCCATGTGCTGCACAGCAAATTGCTCAAACCCACGGAAGGCTTGAGCAACAACTGCATGGTAGCTGTTCAGAAAGGTTCCCTGCTGGCCTATTACTTCATCACCCAGGGGGAAGAGGACAACGGCAGTGTGGGCAACATCGGCTACAACACGCGCCTGACCAACCGCGCCCGGAGGCTGGGAGAAGATTTTACACCGGTCGTTTCCAATCCGGTTTACATTGAAGTGGCGGAAGCCAATGGCAGCAAGGTGGTCTATTCCGTGGAAACGGGAGATCCCGTGCGTTTTACGGCATCCAGCGGCCAGCAGCTCACGAAAGAGGATTTTCATGCTTTCATGGATGTGGTGTATGCGGAAGATGGTTCCCTGCGGCAGGTGAGCAATATTTCAGACGGCCTTGCCAGCGTGCAGGACGTGACGGAAGCGGGCTATACGCTGGCCCTGTACCTTCCTTCCCAAGTGGGGGCCAAGGATGAGACGACGGGGCTTTATGCCGTGACGGGAGAGCCGTTCAAGCGCTTTGTTTTTGCCCGAAATGAAGAAGGGGACAAGGCGAGCGTGACGGAAAGAACGCCCGGAAGGAATGATTTTGTCACAACCTGGTGGAAGAATGGAGAGGTATGGTGCCTGGGCAAGGGCACGGGAGACTCCGCTATTCATACGGTCAGGACACGCACAGAGGCCTCCGAAAAGGAATGGAACCTGCTGACGGAAGTGCGGATGGGGGAAGAAGGAATGGCGGTTTCCAGCCTGATGGAGAGCTACAAATCCACCCCGCAAGGCAATCTGCTGATGAGCAGAACGGAAGGCTACGGTTCCGGCATGGCCCGCACGACTTCTTATGAATATTCCGCCAACGGGGTTCTGACGAAAGAAACGCGTCCGGACGGTTCCGAAGTCAAGTACGAACAGGATCGTCTGGGCCGCCAGACTCTCGTTTCCACACCGTATAAAGGCTTTGCGGAAAAGAGAGTGAAGACGACCTACTGCGAAGCGAAGTTCAACGATCACGATCCCGCAGAAGTGACCACCATACTTCGGCAAAAGAACAAGGCGGACGTGCAGTTGAACCAGACGCTTTATACCTATACGGAAGAAAACGACGTCAGGCGCGTGGAAGAAAGGACGACTGCCCTTGGGGCTGAAGGAACGCGGCTGGAAGTGACGGAGACGTGGCTGGCCTCCGCGCCCAATTCGTATGCCAGGGGACGCCTCAAGATGCGCCAGGGTATTGACGGCGTACAGAGGGTTTATTCCTATGAACGTGCAATCCGGTATGGGGCGGCCTATACCGTGACGGAGGAAACGCAAATCGACGGAGCGCCCGTACCGGGGCAGAGCCGCCGAATGGTGTCCTTCATCTCGGCGGAAGGCAACACGGTCAGGACGGAGGAATACATCCTGCTGACGGATGGAACCTGGTCGCTGCTGGACAGCGCCGACTACGAGTTTGACCTTCAGAACCGCTGGACCAGGAAGACGCGCGGCAACGGACGGATAACGGAACGGGAACTGATGTGCGACGGGCGCGTTTTATGGCAGCGTGACGAAGACGGCATCCTGACCAGCTACGGCTATGACAGCGCAAGGCGGCTGGTGGAAATGATCCGCTCCGCGACGGAGACTACCCCTGAATCCATCATCTCCTATACGAGGGATGCCCTGGGGCGTGTGGTTGAGGAAAGAAAGGACATTGGAGCCATGAGCACTGTGCGCCGGACGGCTTATGACGTGCTGGGGCGCGTCAGTTCCGAGACGGATGAACTGGGAAGGGTTACGACCTACGCCTATAGCGACGACGGATTAACGACGACGGCGACGCTTCCCCGTGGAGCAACCCTGATTCGGACAACTGCCCCTGACGGTACTCTTCTCTACCAGGGAGGGACGGGTCAGAAGGAATTGTCCCACAGGATTGACATCCTTGAGGATGGCATCCGGAAAGTCACGCTGGAAGCGCAGGCTGAAGGAGACCCGGTAGCAACGTTCCGGGAAATCACCAACGGTTATGGGGAAATCATCCGCACGGCCACGGCCAATGCTCTGGGCAGTTTCTATTACAGCCGGTTCACGTATGATGAACGGGGGCATCTTGTCAAGACGGAGGTGGATGCGGGAACGCCTGCTACCGCTATGGCTCCAACCTTGAAGGAATACGACGCCTTTGGCAATGTAACGAAGGAAACATGGAAGCTGGACGATCATCCCGATGCCACCAATTCCCGCATCACGACTTATTCCTATGCAGCTGAACAGGGGGATGACGGCATCTACCGGCTCACGACCACGACTATGAACAACAGCCTGGGAACAACCTATTCCCTCACGGAAAAGGTCTTGATTTCCTCCCTGTCCGCGACATTGGAAAACAGGACGGTTTCTATTGACCCGAGAGGGCAGGAAACTGTTGCCTGGACGGAGTATGCCGGAGATGCCAAGCGAATCAGCAAGAACAAAATACCGGGTTGTGAAATTGCGGCAAGCTCCCTGATCGTGGATGGCATGGCTGTGTCCCGTACTGATTATGCCGGAGTAACGACAAGTATTGCCCGCAGCTACACGGAAACAGGCATTGTTCTCGCCTCCACGGATGCTCGTGGCAATGTGGCAACGACTGTCCAGGACATCGCCAGGCGGACAGTCAGTGTAACGGATGCTGCGGGGAATGCCACTACTTACGCTTATGGGGAACCGATCGACTCTCCTACTATTATCACGGACGCTCTGGGGCATACCTCCTGTTACGCCTATGACATGAGGGGGAGAAAGATTGCAGAATGGGGTACGGCCCTTCAGCCAGCCGTTTTCTCTTATGACAATGCCGACCATCTCACCAGCCTGCGCACGTTCCGGACAAGTGGTGAAACTATAACGACCGATCCCAGGGAAAGGACGGACGGGGACACGACCACCTGGACCTACCATAAGGCTGGCGGCCTGCCGATGCGCAAAACCTATCCGGATGGAACTCATGAAGATACGGCTTACAATATCCTGAACATGGTTGCCAACACCACGGATGCCCGTGGAGTGAGGACTACCTATGGATATGATTTGCCCAAGGGAGTGAACACGTCCGTTACGTTCAGTGACGGAACTCCTGGCATTGCCTATGCCTACAACCATCTGGCGCAGATGACCCGCGTGACGGACGATGCCGGAACCCGGGAATTCTCCTACAACCAGTACAATGAACTGGAGGCGGAAACAACGGCGGGACTGGTGCCGGGCATCCTGACGTACCGGAAGGACAACCTAGGCAGGGACGGCGGTTACAGCCTGGAATACGGCAATGCCACTGTTCTGCAGACGGCGCTGAGTTATGATGATGCCGGAAGGCTTTCCACCGTTGCCCTCAATGAAGCCGCAACTCCGTTTACCTATGGCTACAATGCCAATAACGGTTTGCTGGAGACGCTGAACTATCCCAATACGCTGAAGAGATGGTACACATGGGAAGAAAAGCGAGACTTGGTCATTAAAGTGGATTATCTGCGTCCGGGAGGTCAGAATTATCCGGCCAAGGTTGATTACACCTATGACTCCCTGGGACGTCCCGTGACGAAAAAGGATTATTTCAACACACCCAGTCCCGATTTGACACATGCCTACACGTATAATGACCGTGGCGAGCTGACTGCCGATGCCATGAGCCGTGGAGGAACCTACAGCTACGCCTATGACAATATCGGGAACCGGGAAATGTCCCGGGAAGGCACGGCTGTTCCCACTGCGTATGAAACCAATGAACTCAACCAGTATATTTCCATTGGGGAAGGAGAGCTGGCTGCGTTCGTTCCGGAACATGACGCCGCCGGGAACCAGACGAAAATCAGGACAGCCACGGGAGAATGGACCGTTGCCTACAATGCCTTGAATCAGGCGGTGAGCTTCACGCAAGGTGACAAACGTGTGAAATGCCGTTACGACTACCGGGGAAGACGTGTGGAGAAATCCGTGTACGAAGAGGAAGCCCTTGTTACACGCAAACGTTTCCTGTACCGCAACTACCTGCAAATTGCGGAGCTGGATGCCACCGATACAACGGAGGAGGCAACACCTATCCTGCGCAAGACCTACCTGTGGGACCCGATGGAATCTTCAGCGACACGCATTCTTGCCATGAGCCTGTTTGATGAAGCGGGAACTTACCAGGAAGACCTGTACTACACGCATGACTTGTTGAAAAACACAATGGCATTGTTTGGCATCCAGGCAGGAAGAAGGGCCTTGTACGAATACGGCCCTTATGGTAAGATAACCAAAATGGAAGGCAATGCAGCCGAACAGAATCCGTTCCGCTTCTCAAGCGAGTATGCTGATGACGAAATGGGATTGGTTTATTACAATTACCGCTATCTCAATCCTATGGATGGCAGATGGATTAGTAGAGACCCTCTTCAAGAAGAAGAAAATGAAAATTTATATGTTTTTGTTTTCAATAATTCACTTATCAGTTTTGATCGGTTAGGATTATCCGGTTTTGATATTTGGGAAGAAGGTTGGGATTGTCAATCAGCCAGAAAACAGCTCGAAGCTCAAATACGTTCATGGAAAGCAAACAAACTCAAATTGGCTGCCTATTTTATGGAGAAATTTTTAGATAAGAATACGCCTGGAGAGATTACTGTGCCCGACGAATACATCAAAGATATGTTGAAGAAAAGTGGTAACTCTTTGTGCGAGGATTTGAAAAAACATGCTCCTAAAGAAATAGGGGAAATAGTAGAAAAAGAAAATCAAGAATTTAGATACTTGAAAGATATTTATTTGTTATATTCTTACGGTGGTGTTAGATCTGATTTTAAAATTAAAAAAACTAAAGATAATGAGTTTGAATCAGACACTACATTGAAAGATATATATATCTTTGATACAGGTAAAAAGGGAGAAGTCTCATCCATACATCCAAGTTATTCAGCTGCAAGATATATGGAAAGAAATTGTAATGAAGAAATCAAGAACTTTAGTAGCACTGCTTCTTTTAAAATGACTTGTAGATGTAATATATGGACAGGTAAATATACTTATATAGAATAATATTGTTTAAACTTTTACTAAATATGACTGCATTCAGAAAATTATGTTATTTATTGTTTGTCTTGTTCTCATTGGGGAATTTAACTATGGCTCAATGTTCTAAAAATGATTTTTATTTAGAGCGAGATATTCAGAAGCAAGCTATATTACATAGTTGGATTAACATTATGACTGAATGCAGTCATATATTGTCAAAAGTGAATAGTTTTGATTCTGCTAAAGTCGCCAATAAAGATATAAATAAAGCCAATATTTCATTGGAAAAATTGGAACAAAAAGGATATAACAAGTATATAGATTTTAATGAGTTCAATATTTTATGGAAATTGAATGATTCTTATTCTAAATCTTATCAACAATCCAAGAAGAATATTATTGATGCAATGATATTTTTGGAAGACAATAATTTGTTAAATAAAATAAAACCTAATAATATGGCAATATCTTATAATAATTTTATTGGAAAAACTGAAATAGTGATTTCAGAATATATCCATGCGAAATTTATGCAGGAAATTTTGATTGTAAGAGACTATTTATCCTTGTTGGAATTGTTGAAAAACAAGAATATAGAAGATGAAGATTTAGATGTTTTGGAAGATAAAATGAAAATTCTGATGGAAAGTTTGGAAAAACATATTCCGGAATTGAATGAATTTGAAATGCAGATATTTTCTGCTTTCTTGAGTAAAGAATGGCTTGTTATAACAGATTTGTATTTGAAAGAAATAAAGACAATGGCAGAAAATAATTTTTATAATAATAAAAAGCTTATGTATATTGTATTATGTGGATATGTGGATATCAGTAATCAATTTATTAAGTATTTTAATATTAATAAATATAATTTGGAAAATAATAATAGGCAATCTCTTTCCTTTCCAAATTGGATAAGCTGGGGATTCCGAAAAGGATTAAAAAAAGGAATTTTCATACTTGAAGATTAATCCTTTTTTCTAAATAAATTAATTGAAGAGCTTTGAACTATTCTATTGCTCTTTCTGGTTATGATTATTTATTATTTTTTGAATTCCAGTGTTATTATTGTCTGCTATTCCAGATGCCGGGAGAGCTCCTAGGGGTAAAGAAGGACTTTCTCCGGCTGAGTATGCTTGGCAGCCTTTCTTTCCAGGCAGAACGTCCCGTGGCTGGATGATACGGAACTGGCAGAACCTCCATTGCATGCCTTGGTGCCATGGCGGCCTGTTTGTGATTCGTTCCCGCTGTGCTCCCCTTGGCCCGGATTCTGACCGATCCCTGCTGCCAACGCGGAAGATTTCATCATCTTTGAGGAAAGTGATACTGCTCCGCTGGTGGAAGCCACTGTCGTGTGCAAGATTTTGGAAAAAGGAACTAAGCACTCATCCGGAAACGCATCTCCTGCGCTTCTTCCATTCCCTTTCAGCACAAGGTTCATTTGCCAGGAGCACCTGGAGGTGGAGCCTCTTTGCGCTTTTTCGTGTTCCAGTCCCACAGGAAATGTAGCAAGACCCCCACAAGGTTAAATTCTAATAATTTAAGAAATTAATTATCCTTAACAATATTATATATGAACCATGAGGAAGATCATCATCGCATTTATTGTAATCATTGTACAAATATCTTGCTCACCTTCTTCTCAAAAAGAATCTAATTTCCCAAAAAATTATGATGATTTATCATCATATTTAAATTGGAAGGATCAGGAAAATATGGAGATGGCTTTTTTGAGGCCGTTTGAATATAGAAAAAACACCTTCTTCATCATTATTCCTCAAGAGAATATTGTTTTATTCGAAAGAAAATCAGATAGTAATCTTGAGAAAAGCGTTTTTGACGTATATGATATGCAATTACCCAGCAATCAAGAGGATAATGTTAAACTAGCATTTCGTCAGGGGAGGTACAGCAATTCGGATCAATTTAATTATCTTATGAATTGTTTTTCCAATGTACTCATTTTTAGAGAAACAATAGAAATAAGGGAAAATAATTTTGATATTCTTGAAAATATTATTCGTGGTCTATGCGTGGAAGATTTGAATATTGTTGATGATTGGACCAAAATTCATATTGTGAAAAAATTAAGAAGCATCAGTATTAGTGTTCAGGGTGCAATAACAATACAAACGACTACATTTCATTACGAATATATTGATAATAAAACACCAGCCAAAAAAATAGATGAATCCTACTATTTCAGATTAAATTAGGGACCGATCTATATAGTATTTATTTTTATAGAAATAGAAAGAGATTTGAATTAGAATTTCATGTCTCTTTTATGTTATGAGTTTCAGTATGAGAGGATTTTCTCTACCCGGAAATTATGGAAAGGAGGAAAAGAAGGAATCCTTACCACGCAGAAGCTTTGCAAGGATTCGAAAAGGGAGATGATGGATTTGTGATAAATTATCATCAGATCGTTACATTAATCTGTAACACTTCTCCAACACACGTATCGCAAAAAAGGCGATCACCCGGAGCCGTTCCTTTGAATGTGAACCGTATCAATATGGCCGAATTGAACTACAGAGAATTTTTCCTCGAAGTGAATGGAAATCACGGTTTCTTTCACGATGTTTACGGCGTCCATGTCGAAGCCCGCTTCCTCCAACAGGATGTCGATTTAATCATGCGGCCGGAACTTGTGAAATTTGGCGTTTTCCCACATGCTGTACACTTGGTCTTTGGAACGCCGCATCGGACAGACGCATGCATACTTCTTGGTGTTGGAGTGCCGATGTTGATTAAAGACAGGGAATCGGTGATCAGGAAGCAGACGCCGGGCTACAGGCCAATGAAGCTGACCTGAAGGAGCTGGAGGTCATAGTCGTTATTTACGATTTACGATTTTTCCAGGACATCATGCTGAACGCCTGCCGCGTTGTGATGGTCACGCACAGAGTGCTGCCGTTGAGGGTATGGCGAGCCTGCATGAAGGTTTTGGCAAAGAGCAGCTTGTCGAGAGCTACTGGGGCGCAGGCCAGCCAAAGGCTGGAATAAATTCAATGAGAAACTGTTTAAGATATGGAAACGAGACTGCACTTCTTTTTATGTTTCTATGATTTCGGTTGCAATTTAAGAAGGGTTTTTAAATTGATGGACACATTCAGGGATATTGATTTGCCTGAGATGGCTTTTTCCAGATTTTTATTTCCAAAATATTGAGAGGATTTTATTCTGGCCCATTCCTGATGAAATTGCTGCATTGCTTTTTGATAAGCGGGCTCCCAGGTCTGAAGCATATATTCGGAGTTTTTTTCAGACTGGGGACTCCTGTTGAGCAGGGAAATTTGAAAACGAAGGGAATTAAATAATGAGACCAGGCTCTCCTCATTCGCTTCCGCCGTGTTCCGATCTGTGATCCTGGCGGCGGCTGCACTTAAATGGGGAAGAATTTCCAGAATGCCATCCATGATTTTGCGGGGGCTGGGATGCGCACAGAGCGCTTCCATGAGTTGCGCCTCCTTGCTCCCTTTCTGTGCACCTTCCCGGAAGAGTAGCCTCGCCGCATTCATGTCTTTTTCACGGTACATCGCAAAAAAAGCCTGGAGCAAATAGGGATATCCCTTATTTTTCTCAAAAGCATTGATGCAGTCCTGATCGGAAAGATAGGATTGATGCTTGTCCAGACAGC
Organism: Akkermansia sp. KLE1798; assembly: GCF_001580195.1. Taxonomy (NCBI): domain Bacteria; kingdom Pseudomonadati; phylum Verrucomicrobiota; class Verrucomicrobiia; order Verrucomicrobiales; family Akkermansiaceae; genus Akkermansia; species Akkermansia sp. KLE1798. The sequence continues at coordinate 66,393 of NZ_KQ971088.1, read as the reverse complement.
CCTCAAGGATGGAGCGCTTTGTTTCCAGCATAAGTTCAAATTCAATTTCCAACAGGTTTCTTTTTTGCAGGTCACGCAACAGGTCTAATGTATCCTTGAGCTGCTGGTTAACAGTTACCAGGGAGGCATACAATTCTTTTGCTTCATCTTCCGTTGCCTCGTACTTTGCGGGGTTGCTCCGAATGCTGTCCCCTAGAATAACATTGTTGAGTACAGCACGTTCCCAAAGAAAGGAAATTGTCTCTTCCTTGTTTTGTCCGGTTTCCGGCGTTGTAATGGAATCGAGAACGTCTTTTAGTTGTTTACAATCTTGCAAGATATTATGGACCAGCAAGACGCCGTATTTGAATGAAGAAATGTCTGTTCCAAGGTCGTTTTGCTGCAGATCGGGTGATTTTTTCTGTCCAGATTCTGCAGCCTCCCGGGTGAAGGAACCTTGGGCCCCGCTCATCCATAGGATGCATGTCAATACCAACAATTTTGAGAGATACATATAATGAATGTTATGAAATAGAACAAGATGTTTAGAAGGAGTAGTTTATTGTGGTTGGTCTGAGGTAGCTGGCTCAAATTTTCTCCCTTGCATGCTGGTACTCCCGGAGGATAAAGCACATGGTACATTGTACATTAACACGGCCTATTTTCACGTCCAGTAATTTCAATCCTGCTTTAACCGAGAAATCCTGCTGGCCTGCAAGGCCCAACTTGCTGTGGAATTTATCTTGCGGGAGAGAAGCAACACGTCTTTTTTTAGCCGGATCATTTGTCTATATTGTTGTGAAGGGGGAATTGATCAGAAATGGAAGGATTTATGATGAAGGATGGTAATTGTTGTGAGAGGCTGGCGGTAACGCTGTTTTATGGGCGAAAGCTTTGTCCGCGAATGCGTCTGTACCCAAGTCGGCGAAAGGATGTCTGGTTGCAACCAAAAAGAAGCAGAAACCAAGAGAATGGTCCGTATGATGGCATGGTTGTTGCTGCTGGGGGCCTCCAGGGATGGAAACGTAGCCTGAACAGGTTATATAATCCGGTGGTTTTTCACGTGTGGGGAAGCGCCGGATGGAGATTATACGATGGCAAGGTGTGTAAGACGTATCTGGATGGAGGGCGATTCATTAAACGAATCGGACGTGAGAGCATTTATCAGGTAATTATCTGATAAAATAGTGTTGCCACTATTTTCCGGCATTGCGTCGTTCTTCCTCCTGGTCAAGGAAAGGGTGCAGGAGATTCCTTCGGGGTAAAACACCGTAACCCAATAACACGATTTCCCATGTTTCCCTTCTTGAAGCATGGGAAATCGTTCTGCGGGGGCTTCCCCCCGATTTAGCAATCGGAAGGGCTGTTCCAGTCTCGGGCAGTCCTTTTCCGTTTATTGTTTTTCTGAAGATTTTTTCAACATGAATGAGATGTTTCCACCTATATTTTCTTCCAGTAAAGAATAAGCATTGCCCGCATCAGATGTCTTAAAATAAAGGAATAATAGATATGTAACCAGTGAAGGTTTCCCATTCTTTATCTCTGCCAATGTGATGATCAACTTGTCATTCCCTATTTTTTCACAAGTATAACTTCCTGAAGTCTGTCCCTTTGTCCATTGGTCTTTGGAAAATATGATCGTAACATCGTAGGGAGAATTTGAAGTATATGCTCCTTGTATTTTGTTTTCTTTATTTTTTTCGTAGTAGTCTCCAATTCCTCCATTTCTGACGATTGCACCATTGTCAAGAGCAAGCTGATAGTAGCTGATATAAAGGTATTTTAACTCTTTACTCGTCATGGTCAGCGTATACCCGTCAAGAGAATCGGGGATCGTAATGGCTTGGTCGCTAGGATGAGAAATGCTTTTTTCTTCTGCCGACATGGAAGGATGAGCGGAGAGCAGAAAAGCACATGCGCTTATTGGCAATAATATATTCATGGTGAAGTAACGCTAATAACCAGGATCATCTTTACTATATCAATGATGAAGTAGTAATCAACACGTTTTATAAGTGATCATTGCTGATTCAGTGAATGATGGGTATAGCGTGATCTATTGGCATCACGCAATGCGTCACCAATCACAGCAGAACCCAGAGATTCAGCTCTGCCTATTTTGGCTCACCATCAAAATCAGTAGATGAACACGCAAAAAAACTGCCCGGAAGGAGCAAGTTGGAAAAGAAAAAATGGAGCGGATGATGGGATTCGAACCCACGACATCAACCTTGGCAAGGTTGCGCTCTACCCCTGAGCTACATCCGCTTTGGATGACCGGCTGCCTTGCGGCGTCCGTGTGGCAGAAAATATATATGGGGATTCGAATTTGGCAAGATTTTTTTAGAGAAAAGTCCGTCTTTTTCCCAGGAAGCTGTCTGAAAATTACCGTTTGCCGTGTGGCGGATGGAAGTCCCCATATTTATCAGAGGCATCTTGAAGGAAGAGGGAGGGGAGTTTGCTTGTCCAGACTATTCCTATTTCACGGAGAACCTTGTCAGCAAAGTGTCTGTCGCGTTCAGATCGTCCCCGTTTTTCAGGTGGACATGAACGAATAGGTGATTCCGCCTGGCTGTTATCACGCCATACAATCATTCCAAGGACGGTAGAGATTGGCATTCAGGAAGATAAACCAGAGGTCTATGGTTTTATGCTTTATGAGGGATTAAAAGATAGAGAAGTCTGGTGCCCGATATCCGATAGAAGTGTTTTTCTGAACAAAGTGTCGGAGGACTGGAAGAATCTCTGCCGCATGAAAAACGGGACTGTTCCGGGAAGGCTCGTTTACCTTGCCGCGGAACAGTCCCGTGAAAGCGGATGGTTTTATGAGAGGGTCAGTAGCTTCTGGCCCAGAGGACGCGGCGTTCCGTCAGGCGGCCCGTGAGGATGCACGGGGCGGGGTCTCCGTGGCCCAGTTTTCCCAGAGGAATGCAGCGGATGGAGATGCGCAGGCGTTTGGCGAGTTCTTCCTCCTCTTCCGGAGAGCCGTCCCACGGCACTTGCAGCCAGTCGGCGTCTCCTTCTCCGGAGAAGTTTTCTTCCAGTTCCCGGAGTGTGGAGGCGGGGCGGATGTGAGCGTCCCGGAAGGCAACAGCCTTGTTGAGCAGGGTGTCCTGAATGTTCTGGAGAATATCCGTGATGGTGTCCGCCAATTCCGTTTCAGGAAGGAAGGTTTTTTCGTTGGGGGCCTGGTCGCGCCGCTGGAAGCAGACGGAGCCTTTTTCCAGGTCGCGGGGGCCTATTTCCAAGCGAACGGGCACGCCTTTCTTGACCCATTCCCATTTTTTGGCGCCGCCGCCCAGGTCGCGCCTGTCCACCAGAACGCGGAGGGGCTGGCCGTGGAAGGTTTTGGCGCGGAGGGTGCGGGCCAGTTCCTCGCAGTGGTCCAGAACCGCCTGGCGCGTGTCTTCCTTGGGAGTAACGGGAATGATGACTACCTGCTGGGGAGCTACGCGGGGCGGGCATACCAGGCCGTCGTCGTCGGAGTGCATCATGATCAGGGCGCCGATCATGCGGGTGGAGACGCCCCAGGAACTGGTCCACGCGAATTGCTGGGTGTTGTCCCGTCCGGCAAAGCAGATGTTCTGCGATTTGGAGAAGTTCTGGCCCAGGAAGTGGGAGGTGCCCGCCTGGATGGCCTTCCGGTCCTGTACCATGGCTTCCACGGTGTAGGTCTGTTCCGCTCCGGGAAAGCGTTCCGCTTCCGTTTTTTCTCCGGGGATGGTGGGGATGGCGAGCACATCGCGCTGGAATTCCTCATACACCTTGTGCATGGTGAGGGTTTCTTCAATGGCTTCCTCCCGCGTTTCATGGGCGGTGTGGCCTTCCTGCCACAGGAATTCCGCGGTACGCAGGAAGATGCGGGGCCTCATTTCCCAGCGCATGACGTTGCACCACTGGTTGATTTTAAGGGGGAGATCGCGGTAGCTGGACGTCCAGCGCGCGAAGGCTGCGCCGATAACGGTTTCCGATGTGGGGCGGATGACGAAGGGTTCCGTGAGCTCCCCGGTAGGGATCATGTGTGTTTTTCCGGTGGCTTCATCTTTCTGGGCTTCCAGCCTGTGGTGGGTGACTACGGCGCATTCCGTGGCAAAGCCTTCGGCATGCTCGGCTTCCTTTTCCAGGTAGGAGATGGGGATGAGCAGGGGGAAGTAGGCATTGGTGTGGCCGGTGTCCTTGAAGCGCTGGTCCAGGTCTTTCTGGATGAGTTCCCAGATGGCGTAGCCCCACGGCTTGATGACCATGCAGCCGCGCACTTCGGAGTTTTCCGCCATGTCGGCTCCCTTGATGACTTGCTGGTACCACTCGGGGAAGTCCTGGGCGCGGGTGGGGGTGATTGCGGTTTGTTGAGACATATGGATGGTGTGTTGAAAGGGAGGGGAGAGCCCGCGAATGCATTAAAAGGGGGCGTTTTTATATTCCCGGTAGTTGCTGAAGGCAAAGAGGGCCATGAATATGGGGATAAAATAGCCGTGGAAGAGCTGGAAGCTGACCAGGCCGATGGCGATGGAGGTGATGAATCCGGTCATGAATACTTTTTTTGGGGACCGGACGAATTGGGCGACCAGCTGGCCGCCGTCCAGGGGATAGATGGGCAGCAGGTTGAGGACAGTCCACCATTCGCCGATCATGATGAGGCAGGAGAGGATGTACAGCTTGGGGGAGACGGCCGTTGCCAGGTAGGGATAGAGCACCAGATCCCAGAAGTCCTTTCCGTTGGCGGTCAGAACGGGACCGACGATGTTCCACGCAACCAGGATGCTGATGACGCCCAGAACCAGCGTCATCATGGGACCCGCCAGAATCATCAGGACGCGTCCGGCGCGGGTAAGCTGCATGCCGTGGCTGCTGGTTACGCCGCCGAAGAGTTCCAGGATAATGGTTTGCTGGCCTCCCCCCAGTTTGCGCCCCACCAGGGCATGCCCCAGTTCATGGGAAAGAATGGCAATGAACCCGGCAATGACGAAGAGGGCCGGATAAATGAGGGATTCCACACTGCTTACGCCGAGTATGCCGCCGAAGATGGCCAGCACTATCCAGAATGTGGGGCGGATATAGATGGGTATCCCGAACAGCGTGAAGTGAATCATGCGCGAGAGGGTAAGGGCATTATCCCCTTTTGCCAAGCCCGGAGAATGTGCATGCACCGTTTTGGCGTTGGAAAGGCGCGGCCGGATGTGTTAAATGAACTTAATGAGGCTTTTTGCCATGATCCTGTGCTGTGCCGCGCTTGCGGCTCAAGGTTACGAGGGGCCCCCGCCGCTGACGGAGATGGACGGGCGTTCCCCCATACGCATGGGCGGCGAATTGTTGGGCGGCTACCGTTCCCATTACATTTACCGGGGAGAGAGGCTGGGGAACAATTCCGTGGAAGGACAGCTTTCCGGCGGTTTTTCCCTGTCCAATTCCTGGGCTGTGAGCGGGGAGCTTTTTTCCGTACGCAACTGGCAGGGGCGGAATTTCAACCAGACTTCTCTGCACGGGGAACTTCAGTATTACCTGGCGGATGAGTGCACGGCCGGCCTGTTTTTGAACGGGCAGTGGTATGATTCCTGCCCGCTGAAGAGCGGTTCGGAACCGGGGCTGGCGCTGAGGTGGAATCCCAGCCGGGACTGGTCGTTCCGGGGCTCCCTGCTTTACGATTCCGGGCAGGATGGGTTTTATTCGGAGTGGGCGGCCACCTGGCAGCCCTTGCTGTCCGAGTCCGTGGCCATGGTGAATACGGTGTCGCTGGGCTTTTCCCAGGATTATCTGGGCAGAACCGGCCTGAAGGAGGTGATGGTGCGCACGGGATTCCTGTGGGGCGCCTCCACCGGGTTGCGCGTGGAGCCTTTCATTGGATTGTATTGCGGCTACGGGCGTGACGATTTTAAAAAAGTGGTTCTGGGCCTTTGGTGCTCTTATGCTTTTTGACCGGGCATTTTCTCCCTTCTCCCGGCATTTTCCAGTTGCCAAACAGGGAGGCTTGGTCATAATGGCCCGCGTATTATGAAGCCTACACTTCTTGTTTTAGCAGCTGGCATGGGCAGCCGTTACGGCGGCCTCAAGCAACTTGACCCGATGGGCCCCAATGGTGAAGTCGTCCTTGATTATTCGGTTTATGACGCCATCCGCGCCGGATTCGGCAAGGTGGTGTTCATCATCCGCCGCGATTTTGAAGATGTGTTCAAGGAAAAGGTCGGCAGCCGGTTTGCCGACAAGATTGAAGTGGATTATGCGTTCCAGTCCCTGGACGACCTGCCGGAAGGCTTTTCCGTGCCGGAAGGCCGTGAAAAGCCCTGGGGCACCGCACACGCCCTGCGCGCCGCCCGCAATGTGGTGAAGGAGCCTTTTGCCGTCGTGAACGCTGACGATTTTTACGGTGCGGACGCTTTTGTCCAGGCCGCCAGGTTCCTGACTTCCACCACGGATGAACCGAACAAGGCTCATTACGGCATGATCGGCTATCCGCTGAAGAACACCCTGTCCGACAACGGTGACGTGAACCGCGGCATCTGCTCCATCAAGGATGGTCTTTTGGACGGAGTGGAAGAGTTCGTGAAGATTCAGGCCGATGAAGACGGAGTGGTGCGCGGCAATAACCTGAAGGGCGAACGCCTGCCCGTGAATCCGGAAGAACTGGTGTCCATGAATTTCTGGCTCTTCTCCCCCTCCTTTGTCGAATTGACGGAAGACCGTTTCATTGACTTCCTGAAAGAACACGGACAGGAGCCCAAGAGCGAATGTTTCATTCCCACCGTGGTGGACGCCCTGATTCATGCGGACCGGGCGGACTGCAAGGTTCTGCCCACTACCTCCACCTGGTTTGGCGTCACCTATCCGGATGACAAGCCCATGGTTGTGGAAGGCATCAACAAATTGATCAAGCAGGGCGTGTACCCTGAAAAGCTCAACTAAGTTCCCGCAATGCACGATCTCAAGGCTGTTTCTTCCCTGTTTGACCTCCGGGGCGATTTCGTCCAGGGCTATTCCTACGGCAGCGGCCACATCAACGATACCTACTGCGTCTGGGTGGACCAGGCCGGCCTGCGCATCCGCTACATTCTCCAGCGCGTGAACCATAACGTGTTCAGACAGCCCATTCCGCTGATGGAGAACGTAAAGCGCGTGACAGACCACGCCCTGAAGCGTTTGAAGGAGGAAAATTGTCCGGAAGCCTACCGCCGGACCCTTACGCTGGTGCCCGCCGTGGACGGCAAGCCCTACGCCCTGGATGCGGACGGCAATTGCTGGCGCGTGTATCCGTTCATCGAACGCGCCCGGACCTACGACCAGATTGAAACCACCAAGCAGTGCGTGGAAGCGGCCCGAGCCTTCGGCGACTTCCAGAAGCTGACGGCCGACCTTCCCGGCGAACCCCTGTTTGAGACCATTCCGAATTTCCATAACACGACTTCCCGGCTGGCCGCCCTGAAGGACGCCATCCAGGCGGACCCGCTGGGCCGTGTGAAGGAAGTGCAGAAGGAAATCGACTGGTACCTTTCCCGTGAGGCGGACTGCCACCTGGTGGTGGATTACCTGAAGTCCGGAGAACTGCCCCTGCGGTGCACGCACAATGATACCAAGCTGAACAATGTGATGCTGGACGACGTGACCGGGGAAGGCATTTGCGTGATCGACCTGGATACCACGATGCCCGGTTCCGCCATTTACGACTTCGGGGACATGATCCGCACGGCTACGTCTCCCGCCGCGGAAGATGAGAAGGATATTTCCAAGGTAACCATGCGCATGTTCATGTTTGAAGCCCTCGTCCAGGGTTATGTAAGTTCCGCCAAGAGCTTCCTGACTCCTCTGGAGAAGAGCCTCCTGCCGTTCTCCGGCAAGCTGCTTACGATGGAGTGCGGCATCCGCTTCCTGACGGACTACCTGTCCGGGGACGTGTACTTCAAGATTCACCGTCCGGAACACAACCTGGACCGCTGCCGCACGCAGATGGCCCTGGTGGAGTCCATTGAAGCTCAGATGGACGAGATGAAGGCGGTCGTGGACCGTTATTAAGCCCAACCATTCAACCCATATCGGACAAATCATGAAGATTCTCGTAACCGGCGGCGCCGGATTCATCGGTTCCCACATCGTGGAACATTATCAGGACAAGGCGGAGGAAATCCGCGTGCTGGACAATCTCCGCACCGGGTACCTCAAGAACCTGGACGGTTTGAAGCATACCTTTATCGAAGGTTCCATTTGCGACCGCGAACTGGTGCGGCAGGCCGTGCAGGGCGTGGATTACATTTTCCACATGGCCGCGCTCGTTTCCGTGCCCGAGTCCATGAGCAAGATCAGCGAATGCATTGACATCAACGTCAACGGCCTGCTGAACGTGCTGGAAGAGGCGTCCGCCGCCGGAGTCAAGAAGATCGTGCTGGCATCTTCCGCCGCTATTTATGGGGACAATCCCACGGTCCCCAAACTGGAGACCATGTACCCGGAACCCAAGAGCCCCTATGCCATCACCAAGCTGGACGGGGAATATTACCTCAACATGTTCCGTTCGGAAGGGAAGATCAACACCGCCGCCGTCCGCTTCTTCAACGTGTTCGGCCCCAGGCAGGACCCCAAGGGGGCTTATGCCGCCGCAGTGCCCATCTTTATTGAGAAGGCCGTGAAAGGGGAGGATATCACCGTTTACGGCGACGGAACCCAGACGCGCGACTTCATTTACGTGAAGGACATCGTGGGAGCCCTCACCTTCGTGGCGGAGCATCCGGGTGTGACCGGGGTGTTCAATGCCGGATACGGCGGCCAAATCACCATTGAAGAGCTGGCGGACAATATCATCAAGGCAGCCGGTTCCTCCTCCAAGGTGCTCCACGCTCCTGAACGCGCCGGGGATGTGAAGCATTCCCGCGCCTGTGCCGACAAGCTCCGCAATGCCGGCTGGCAGCCCAGATACACGCTGCCGGAGGGCCTTGCCACCACCCTTGACTACTTCAGGGGCATTCTGGGCAAGTAAGCTTCCGGAGTTTTGATTTCCTGATTTTCCGGGGACCATTCCGCCGCATCCGGCGGGATGGTCCCCGTTGTTTTTGCGTTCAGGCTAGGGCCTGTATGACAAATTTTCCGTGTGCCGCAATTTATGCCATCCAGCCGTATTTGTTAATGTATTGAGTATGATTAGGGAGGTTTTCCAAAAAGGAATATCCACGTACTTAAAATGAGCGGTCAGCAAATGATGGCGGTGTGTTTTTACTCCGACGGGAAGTGTAAGTATGCCTGATATTTAATATTTGTTAGATAAAAGGATAGTTGAAATAAACGGCCCGTTTTTGCCGTTGAATAGCGTTGACAGGAAAGGGGCAAACGAATAGAGAACCTGACAATATGTTTGGTCCCAGTCGTTCCTCATTTGATACTGCCCTGGTTGCAGAGAGCCCTTATCTTGAGCTGGTCTTTGCCCGTCGGAAGGAAGAAGCCAGTTGGGGCTGGATTCCTTTTGCGGCATTCATCGCCTTTTTGTTCATTGACTGGCTGTTCGGCCTCTGTCTTCCTGAGGGCGACCCGGAAGGTGCGTGGACCTGCATGTTTATTTTGCTGGGATGGGGCTTTCTGGCCCTCGTGCATTTGATCATTCTTCCCATCTGGATGCTGATAGCTTCCCTGCGGTATTGGGAAGTGAAGCAACGGGCCGTTGCCGTAGCTGCTTTCCTGTTCAGTTTGCTTGCTCCGGCGTGCATGGTTTTCATGCTGGCGGCCTGGTCCGTTTTCTGAAGAAAGGGGAAAGCGGGGAGGATAGGGAGGATAGGGAGGATAGGGAGGATAGGGAGAGCGGGGATTTTCCTCTTGAACGCCATGCCATGGGTGCGGGAATGGGGTCACCGTGTTTTTTGCGATTGCCTGCGCGGCTTTTCGTGCCTTCTGCCGGACAAGTCAGACTTTCCCGTTTCACGGCGGAGAGTTTGTTGCTAGCATGCCGGTGATGGATTTGTTCAGTTTACAGGAGGCCGAATCCCAGGAAGGTTTTGAGCCCGGCGCGGATACGTCCGTCATGCCGCTGGCCGCGCGCATGCGGCCGCGTTCCCTGGACGAAGTGGCCGGACAGAGGCATTTGCTGGCTCCCGGCAAGCTGCTGAGGCGCGCTATTGAAACGGACAGGTTCACTTCCCTGATTTTTTACGGTCCTCCCGGCTGCGGCAAGACGACGCTGGCTTCCGTCATCGCACGCACGACAAACGCCCATTTCATGATGCTCAACGGGGTGGAGTCCAACGTGGCCGAGATCCGGGAGCGCATCGCCCAGGCGCAGATGCGGATGAGCATGCATGGCCGCAAGACCGTGCTGTTCGTGGATGAACTGCACCGCTTCAACAAGGCCCAGCAGGACGTGCTGCTGCCCCATTTGGAGAAGGGCACCGTCAGATTCATCGGAGCCACGACGGAGAATCCCTATTTTGCCATTAATTCCCCTCTGCTTTCCCGTTCCCAGGTGTTTCCGCTGGAGCCTGTTCCAGAAGAGGAACTGGTTTCCCTGCTGAAGCGCGCCCTAGCGGATGCGGAACGCGGCCTGGGTGCGTCCCGCGTGGACATGGAGGAGGAAGCTCTGAACCATCTGGCCGCCAAGGCGGACGGAGACGCCAGAAAGGCTCTCACGGCTCTGGAAGTGGCCGTGCTTTCCACGCCTGCGGGGGATGACGGAATCGTCCACGTGGATTTGTCCGTAGCGGAGGAGTCCATCCAGCGCAAAGCCATCAAGTACGACCGCCTGGGTGATTCCCATTACGATACGATTTCCGCCTTCATCAAGTCCATGCGGGGTTCCGATCCGGATGCCGCCTTGTACTGGCTGGGGATGATGCTGGAGGCGGGGGAGGATATCCGCTTCATCGGGAGGCGGCTGGTGATCGCCGCTTCGGAAGACGTAGGCCTGGCGGATTCCAATGCCTTGCGCGTGGCCCTGGATGCGGCCCGGGCGGCGGAAATGGTCGGGATGCCGGAAGCCCGCATTCCCCTGGCTCACGCTACGGTATATCTGGCGACCGCTCCCAAGAGCAATTCCGCCTATATGGGGATCAACGCCGCCATGAACGATGTTCGGAATGGCAAGACACTTGCCGTGCCCGAGCATCTCCGGACGCCCACGCGCAAGAAACTGGCCGCGGCCGGAGGGGCGGACGCCGCCCGTCTGGAATACCTGTATTCCCACGATTATCCGGAGCATTACGTTCCCCAGGCCTACCTGCCGGAAGGGCGCGTGTATTACACGCCCACCCGGAACGGCCTGGAATTGCGCATCAGCGAACGGATGGAATACCGCCGCAAAATGGCGGAAGAAGCCGTAAAGGGGCCGGATAAGCCGGCAAAGGAGTAGGTTTTGATCCGAGGCTTCCGTTTGCTGTGAGAATGGGAGTTTCCCTTCCGTTTGTTCTTCTGCCTCCGGAGTGTCTGCAAGGAGTGAAACATTTGCCGCACCTTCCCCATGCTTTTTCTTTTCAGGGGGAGCGCCCCGGCTTTTTCCCCAGGAGAGGGAGTTTTCATTCCGGCATTTTCCTGCCGGTGATTCCCTTGTAGATATGCTGTGCCATGATGGCATGTCCTGCGCCGTTGGGATGCACCTTGTCCGGAACCTTGCTTCCTTCTCCTTTCATCGGGGTATAGAGGTCGATCACCCGGCATTTGGCCTTTCCCGCCACTTTCCTGATGGCCGGGATGACTTCCCCCCTGATGATGGAGTCGCGGATGCCGTAGTTTCCGGGATAGGCGGGGACGGGAAGCAGGCAATAGATTTCAGCCTTCGGATTGCCGGTTCTCAGCTCCTTGATCATTGTTTCATAGTCCCTGGAAAATGCAGCGGCATTTTTCCAGTTGGCAGGTTTTGAATCATTGGTACCGAGCGCGATCAGAATAATATCCCCTTCAATCTGCCGGGCAATCGTGTAGTTGTCCTTGGTGGTGTACGGGCTGTCCCCTTCACTTTGCAGTGTTGTTCCGCTGATGCCGAGGTTGAAGACCTCGTATTTTTCACCAAGGGCGTTTTGGAGGCGGGCGGACCATCGTTCTTCCCGGTTCGAGCCCGCTCCGAAGGTGATGCTGTCTCCGATACACACAACCCGTACCGGAGGAACCGCGCCTGCCGCCCGGAATGCGAAGTTGACGATGGCCGCCGGATTCAGGAGGCCGTGGGGATGGTGGCGGACGCCCGGCTTGTGGATCACATGGATGGGACCTCCCAGTTTCCTGTATTTTTTCTCAACCACGGCAGTATTTTCGGAAACGGGCACGGTGTCATCGTCATCTCCGACCACAGCCAGAATGGGGATTTTCGCCTTCGCCAGGGGGAGCAGTGTATCGACGGGATTCTTTTTGTAAGCCAGGGCCTGTTCGGGAGTCAGTCGGTAGGCCTGGCACAATCTTTTCCAGTCTTCGGGGGAACCCTTTCCCGTGCCTTTGCCTCCGGGCCAGCTTTTGAAGTCGCATACGGGGGCGTCCACATACAGACCCGCTACCTTTTCCGGATTCCGGGAAGCCCAGTTGAAGGCAAAGAGGGCGCCGCGGCTCAGGCCTTCCAGCACCGGTTTGGGATCAAGCCTGTATTCCCGGGTCATGTAGTCGTAGTAGGCATCCATCAGTTTCATGGCATCGGGGGAGCCGTACATATTTTCCATGTTGATGTAGCCTATATGGAATCCCTTTTTCGCCAGAGCGATGTCGGCCGCAGGGAAGGCATTGAAAAATTCCGTTCTCCAAATCCAGGGATTGCCGGGAAGCGGCTTGTCCGGCACGATTACCAGGGCGGGGCGTCCAGCCACGGTGAAGTCCAGACGCTTCATATCCTGCCAGGAGGATTCTCTGGCGGGAGCGGCAACCGCGGCGGCATCCTGGCGTGCCGGGGCCGGGTCGGCTTTGCTCCACACGGCCACGCATATCAGAAAGCAGATGAACACGGAAGATTTCATACCTATTTGCCTTTTACGGGCCTGCCATGAATCTTCTTTCATGGTGCCCTTGTTCTTTTCGGAGCAGGCGGCAGCCCTGCTTTTTCCGGACCGTCGGAAGGAGTGATTAAAATTCGTTCCGAATTCGACAGGAAATATACCTTCTTCGGCAGGTTTATTTTCGCGGCATTTTTTCAGAGCCGGGAAAAAAGAAGGCGGCATTCCCGGTGCAGAATGCCGCCTTTTCGATGGTTCTGCCGGGTTGTGTTGCCAGGCAGTGGTTTCCGTGATTTTTATTCCTTGGTGACGATGATGTCGCAGTCCACGTCAAACCAGCCGTGGCCCTGGCAGTCGAAGACCAGGTCCGGTTTTTCCGAGCCGGAGAGGCGCAGGGTGAATTCCCTGCCGTTTTTGTCCTGCTGGTCCCTGGGCAGTTCGCTGACGACGCGTGTTCCCCTCATGAAACGGGGATTGCGGATGCTGCAGCCGCCGCTGTTCATCTTGAAGGTTATTTTGTAATTGCCCGGGCCGTTGAGCATGTTGGCAATGTTGACGCGGGTAGGCGTCATTTCCGGGCGGAGGTAGTAGCCCGTGATGCGCGGCTCCTTGAGAGTGACGGGTTCCGTCAGGTAGCGGTAATAGCTTTGCGCTCCCACGCCCATCAGCGTCTTGGGGGAGATGCGGGCTATGTCCGTCAGGGTTTTCAGGGCCAGGTCCTTTTTCCCTTCGGTGCGGTAGAGCCAGAATCTGGCGGCCATGACCTGCTGTTTCTGCAGGGGAGTCATGCCCGGTATTTTTAGCTGCTTGTCCACATAGGCGTGGGCGGCCTTGTAGTCCTTCCGGCCGCCGTCCTTGGCGGAGTCGTTCACCATCCTCTGGACTTTTTCAATGTAGGGCAGGTGGTTGAAGGTGTATTTGAAGTGCATGCCCCGGGTGTCTTCCGGGTCCGCCTTCCTGATTTTTTCCAGAATGTCCTTTCTTTCCCGTGCCGCATAGGGCGGAAGCTGCTGGAGGCCTTCCCCGTACAGGGCGGCAGCGTTCGCTCCGGAGGCGGCAGCGGCTTTTTCCCACAGCGCATCGGCCTTGTTCTGCTGCTTGACGGCTTCCACGGCCTGTTTCACGACGGCGGGCAGCGTGTCCCTGGAGACGCCTTCCGAAAGGAATACCGTGTGCCCGTCCGGGGAGACTACCTGGATGGCGGGAATGTTCCAGACGGCTCCGGGCGGCTTGGGCAGTTTCTTTTCTTCCTCCGTCATTTCCTCCCGTTCGTCCTGGACGCACCAGAGAACGGGTTCCGCGGAGCTTTTGGAAAGGTGTTCTGCGGCGCGCGTGACTTCCCGTGACTTGGGAGACCAGTCCGTGCCGGCCCAGACGACGATCATGTATTTATTGACGGTTTTTGCCTCATCCTTGACGGCATGGTAGGCGGGCAGGGCGGCCTGGAGGGGCGCCGCAAGGATGACGGCCGCCGCCAGAAGGCGGGGGAGTGTGGTGATGCTGTAAAACATGGAGTGAGTGGCGGAGAGTGGTTGATGTTACTTTTCGTAAACGAGGATGTGGCGCAGGTGCATGAATTCGGGCTGGGCGTTTTTGGCTTCCACTTTGATCCACTTTGCCCTGGTGCCTTCCGGAGCGGTGACGATCCATTCCTTGGGCATGTTGTCCGTGGAGGCCAGGGGGAACCAGGTGGCGCCGTCCGTGGAGGTGGAGACTTCCATCTTTTTCATGCGGTCTTCATTGCCGTTGCGCTTGGTGATGACAAGCCCCGCCAGGTTCACGCCGTTTTTCAGTTCCACAATGACGTTCGGATTGGTTTCCTTGTCCGTGTGGTGGGAGCCGCCGCAGGGACGCAGCAGGTTGATGTGGTCCCACGGGCTGTCCCACTGGCAGGTGGTGGAGCATCTGACCATGCCGTCGGCGGGGACAAGTTTCCAGCCCTGGGGAACAGGTGTGTTGACGGTGCTGGAGGAGGTGTTGGCGTCCGAGAAGGAGGCCGCGGCCTTGCTCAGGGTCTGGAAGGCCGGAATGGAGCGCGCCACTTCCGTGGCGTAAATGGCCTTTCCGTACGCTTCTTTCAGCTTTTTGGGGTCGGGAGCAGCGCCGGAGGCGTCATTGCCGCCCGCCTGCTGGGCCACCTTGGCGAATGCGCTGGAGAAGGTGTCGGCCTGTCCGTTTTCCACAAAGGTTTTGACGGCCCATTCCAGCGCCTGGCCGAAGTTGGTGCCGTCTCCCGTTTTCAGGTGGGTGGAGAGAACCGTTTCCAGATAGGCCGCCTTTTCCTGCGGGGTGGTCAGGAAGGCGGACTGGGAATCCAGCACAGGCTGGAATTTCACCGCCCATGAGGTGGGCGTGGCGGCAATCGTTTCATGCAGGTCCCGGAACCAGGCAATGCGGTCGGCGGCGGGAATGTCCATCAGGAATTTGTTCTGTACGTCCTTGAGGATGTTGAAGGCGGCGAATCCGTTGCCCTTGTAGTGGGAGAGGGCGTCCTTGGCGTACACGTACCAGTCGATGGGCTGCATGCCCTGTTTTTCCAGCAGAAGCCGCTGAAGTTCCGTACGGAAGAACGGGTGCAGGGGCGTCTGTTTCAGGGCCTCCTGCCAGGATTGGATGGCCTTGTCCTTGTTGTCTAGGATTTCGTCAAGCCGGGCCTGGGCCGCCCACTGGTACGCCAGGTCTATTTTTTCATTGTCCGCAAAGACGGCTTCCATCAGCAGGTAGGAGGTAGGCGCCTCGCTGCCGAAGATGTGGTTGTGCATGCCGCCGTCCGGACCGCCGAAGCCGCCTTTCCATTCGCCGCGCTTCAGGCGCACCGCGTAGGCGCAGTGGCCGGGCTGGCCCACCGGGTAGGCGGGAATGCCGTGCGCCTGGGCCGCCATGGTCCCGAAGTGGGAGAGGCCGCCGCAGACGCCCCCAATGGTGCGGGTGTTTTCCGCCTCGCCGCTGGAGTCCCTCCACGGAACGTAGAAGAGGGGGCCCTGGATGGTGTCTCCAAAGAAGTTGCTGCCCGTATAGGGAGCGGCCCAGCAGGCGTCCGTGTAGCGCCGCCAGGGCAGGTTGATGTGCTCGTTGAGCCATTCATAGGACTTGTCGTCCCAGTGGATGCCGGTGACGAAGCGGATTTCCCACGGGCGCAGCTTGATAAAGCCGGGGTGCAGCTTGTTTTCCTGATGCAGTTTTTTAAAGATCTGGTAGCGGCGCACGGGGTTGCATTTGGCGGAGTTGGCCTTCAGCTTTCCGGCAAAGGGTCCCGTGGAGAAGACGGAGGCGATCCCCGCCGCCAGGGACTGGTAGGTGCGGAAGTCCGGACTTTTGCCGTCGGCTTTCCAGATATCGGAAAGAATTTGGATGCCGTCCGGGGAGTTTTCCGGAATGAGTCCCGCGCCCAGGTAGAGTTCCATCCACACCGGGTCTTGCAGGAATGCCTTGACGAAGGCCGCATCCTGGGGACTTTTGGAGAAGACGGCTTTCATGTTGTCCGGTCCCGTAACGCGCAGCAACTCGTGAATGTCCAGCAGGTGCCGGTATTTGTTGTCTTGCAACAGTTTCTGGGTGGCCTTGTTTTGTTCGCCGGCGGCTTGCAGGGCTTCCCTGATTTCCGTTTGCAGGCCTGCAAAATCGCCGGAGGAAATTTTTTGCGCCATGGAGGAGGGCAGGGGGCTGGCAGCGGCCGGAGCTGCCGTTTCCGGTTCCGTGAAGTCCTGCGCCGCGCAGATGGGCGCGGCAAGCAGGGAAGTGCAGAGAATAAGGTGTGAAATATTCATGTGGAAAAGCTTTTACGATTATAGCGGAAAAGAGGGCGCGGGGCCAGTTCCTTTTCCGGCTTATTACGGTTTGAAAGGAGTGTTTTTATCATTGATGGGATGAAAAACCTTCCGCCGTTGCGGAGATCAGCACAGATGGTCGCAGAGCATTTTCACCCCCAGGCCGATGAGGATGATTCCCGCACCCGCTTCCAGATGGAAAGAGGGGAACCGGTGCAGCTTGCGGGCGAGGAAAAATCCGGCAGCCGTGCAGAGGAAGGTGGTGGCTCCAATGACTGCCGCGGGGAGGAATACCGCATGGAACGGCGGGGAGGCCCCGCATTGGACGGAGGAGAGGTAAATGCTGATGCCCGCTACAAGGGCGTCTATGCTGGTGGCTATGCCGACGCCCAGCAGGGTGAAGGCCGTCAGGGAAGAGACGTCGGGCAGTTCCTTGTTCGTCCTGTGGTTCCAGCCCTCCCGGATGACGTTGATCCCTAGTATGGTGAAGACGGCAAATCCCAGCCAGTGGTCCCATTCCGCTATGTAGCCGTGTACGGTTCCCGTGAGGAAGAAGCCCAGCACGGGCATCAGGAATTGGCCGCCTCCGGTGGCCAGGGATATTTCCATGCCGTTGCGGAACCGGTTTTTCTTGATGATCAGGCCGAAGGAGAAGGCTACTACAAAGGCGTCCACGGATAGCGCAAATGCCAGAAAGAGTAAATCAGCCGGATTCATGAAGGGAGGGGAAATTTAGGGGCAGATGGAGAAAAAATCAATGTTTTTCCGGTTTTCCGGCCTGGAGATGCGGCATGCCTTGCGAGCGGCCTCTCCAGGCTTTCCCTCCCATGGATGGAGAGTTTTTTCAAAGGGTTTCCCAGGGCCGTTTTCGTGAAGGTTTCCATTCCTCCGGACCCGTTGCTCCCGGCATTCGGGTGGCCGGCCTTCATAGTTTTCCTGTCATCCGCAAAAGGGGTGATTCCGTCTGACGCTGATGCTTTAGGCAGGATGGGAAAAGGAAGTAGGCAAGGCCGCGCTGGCGGCATCAGGCGGCACTGCCTTGGAAGCTTCCCTTACTGCCTGCAGTATTTCTTGATGTAGGGGAGTACGGCGTCTGCCCAGATGGCGTAGCCTTTTTCCGTGAAGTGCAGGTTGTCCCTGCTGATGCCGGGCAGAAGCCTGCCGGAGGAGTCCAGAAAACGCTTGTTGATATTGACGTAAGTGGTGCGGGGCAGTTTGCATTGCGCCACAATGGCGTTGATTTTATCATTGTGCTGGCGCAGCTTGTCCTGCGGGCCGCTGCCGCGGGGGAAAATTCCCAGAAGCAGTACATGCGTGTCCGGGAAGCGCACCAGCAGGTGCTGCGCCGCCCCCAGGATGCCGATGGCCGTTTTTTCCGGGTCTTCCCCGCCCTTGAAGTGTCCGGTGTTGTTGGTACCGATCATGACAATGCACAGTTGGGGGGCCGTTTGTGCCGGCATGCCGGAATGCGTGATGCGGTAGATCAGGTTGGTGGTCTGGTCCCCGGAAACGCCGAAGTTGCAGGGATGATAGGGTTTGAACGTTTTTTCCCATACCTGCTTTCCGTCCCGGTCCCAGTAGTCCGTGATGGAATCTCCCAGGAACAGGACGCCGCAGGGATTGTTCCGGAGCTGCTCCACCTGCTGGTCGTAGCGGTCCTGCCAACTCTTCGTCCCTTCCCGGGAAACGGGGGACAGGGGGGACGGGGCGTCCGCCAGGGCGGACAGGGCGAGGCAGGGCGCCAGGCAGGCCAGGACAAGTGCATGTAAATTCTTCATATGCCAATGATACGGAAATTCGGAAAAAATGTTGCGCCAAACAGGTGGTCTTTTTTGATTTCCATGGATGAGGCACATTGTGTGCGGGTCCCTTCCCCCTTGCCAGAATTCGGCGGCTGGTGTAGTTTGTCCCGGTATGAGCGAGGTGTCCCTGCAGCACGGAATGACGCGCCAGATGGTGGCGGGACAGTCCATGCAGACGGGGATGCAGATTCTCCAGGCTTCCTCTCTGGAGCTGAAGCAGTTGATCCGTCAGGCCCTGGAGACGAACCCCCTGCTGGAGGATGTGCCGGACGCTTCCCCGGAGGCGCTTGCGGATGAGCCGTCCGGAGACCTTGACGACGTGAGGGATGACGGCTGGAACGAGTTTACGGCGGAAGGCCGCCCTTCCGCGGAGGCCGCGGCCCGGCGGGATTTCATGTATGAGTCCGTGGTGGCTCCGGAGTCTCTCAAGTCCCATCTGATGGACCAGGCGGTTCATTCCGCGCTGACCGGGCGGACCAGGGAAGCCCTGCTGCTGCTGATTGATTCCCTGGATGACCGGGGATTTCTGACGGAGTCTCCGGAAGAACTTGAAGAGAGGGAATGTTTCAGCATGAAGGATATGGGAGAGGCTCTCGCGGTGCTGAGAGGGATGGACCCGCCCGGGGTGGGGGCCCGGGATTTGAGGGACTCCCTTCTGATTCAACTGGAACAGCGCGGGCTGAAGCGGTCGCTGGCGTTCCGTCTGGTCAAACGGTGCTGGCGGGAGCTGGCGGCGCACAAGTATGAGGAAGCCGCCCTCCTGCTGGACGCGGAACCGGAGGAAGTGGCGGCGGCCCTGGAGGTTGTCAGAAGCCTGACTCCCGATCCCGGCTGCGCCTATGCGCCGGGCGGCAATCCGCATATTCTGCCGGATGTGGTCGTGGAGGAGTCGGCCTCCGGTGAACTGGAAGTGACGCTGACTTCGGAATACCTTCCGAAATTGTCCATGAATGAACAGTACATGGAGATGATGGCGGAAGGCTCCGGAAACCGGGATTTGCGCCAGTACCTCCGCAAGGCGTTCCGGGATGGCCAGGAACTGATGCGCGCGCTGGACATGCGGCAGGAGACCATTCTCAAGCTGGCCCGGGCCATTGTCCGGAAACAGGAGTCCTTTTTCAGGGCCGGGCCGTCTCATCTGAAGGCCATGGGCATGGAGGAGATTGCGGACGAGCTGGGCGTGCATGTTTCCACCGTTTCCCGCGCCTGCCGTGACAAATACCTGTTGTGCAAGTGGGGGATGAGGGAGTTGAGGTCCTTTTTCAGCTCCGGAGTCTCCGCGGGCGGTGAGGCCGCATCCGGCGCCGGGGAGAATTCGGTCGCTTCCGGAGCTGTCCAGGAGTTGATGCGGGCGTTGATCGCGGCGGAGAATCCGGCCAAGCCCCTCAGCGATGCCAGGCTGGCTGCCGCCCTCCAGGAGAAGGGGGTGAATATCGCCCGCAGAACGGTAGCGAAGTACCGCGAACAGATGAAGATTCTGCCCGCCTCCCTGCGCAAGGGGATATGACGTTTTTAAAGAGCGTTTTCAGATGCTTCAACACGTTGATTGCAGGTTGTTTTTGTCAGGATTGAAAAGGACATGCCGGATATTGCCGTTTCTGGCGGAGGCAACGGTTGACTGATGCGGCTTTAGTGATATAGTCGCCTCCCTTTATCGCTTTATCGTTATGCGTACATTTACATGGCCCATTGCATTGTTGCTGCTCGGTTTGCTGTTTCAGACCGTGGCGTTCGCCGTACTGAATACGGTGGTTCCGCTGTGGATGGAGCAGGCGGATGCGGCCATGTGGGAGGCCGGCATGGTGGGGTCTTTCTTTTTTTTGGGGAACCTGGCCGGCACCCTCATGGCCGGGTGGCTGATACGCAGGACGGGGTTCAACGGCAGCTACCGCTGCGCGTGCGTGCTGTGCGCCGTGTCCACGCTCCTGCTGATGGCTGTTTCCGGAGCTGCTGCCTGGAGCGGTCTCAGGTTTTTGACGGGAGCAAGCTGCGCCCTGGTGTGGGTGGTGGTGGAGAGCGCCCTGCTGAGGGCGGGAACGCTGAAGACCCGCGGCGTTCTTCTGGCTTCCTACATGGTGGTTTATTATCTGGGCACCGTGCTGGGCCAGTTGCTGATCGGCTGGTTCCCCAGCGACATGGTTGTGGTGGTCTCCGAAGTGTGCGGATTGTCCGTCGCCGGCATGATTCCGCTCTTGTTCGCCCGCTTGAAGTCGGATGCCGGCAGCGGGGAGCTTTCCCCCCGCGTGGAAATCCGGCCCCTGCTGAGACGCCGCAGCGTGGTGCTGGGCGTGGCGGGCTGCATGATTTCCGGCGTGGTTCTGGGAACGATTTACTGCCTGATGCCCCTGTTCCTGAAACACCAGGGCATGAGCCATTCCTCCGTGGGGTATTGGATGGCCCTGCTGATTGCCGCGGCCATTCTGGGGCAATGGCCCATGGGACGGCTGTCTGACAGGTACGGGCGCGCCTTCGTGATGAAATGCCAGTCCCTGCTGGTGATAGCCGCCTGCGCCGGCCTGATGGCCAGGGGCGGATTGATGGCCCCCTCCCTGGTCGCCCTCGGCCTGGCGGGTTTTTCCCTGTATCCCATCGCCATGGCCTGGGGATGCGAAGAAGCCTCCCGCGACGAGCTGGTGACGATGAACCAGCTCCTGCTGCTGAGCTATTCCGTGGGGACCCTGGCCGGTCCTTCCCTGACGTCGTTCCTGATGCAGCGTTATTCGGACAATTGGATGCCGCTGGTCATTGCCCTGGTGGCCCTGCTGTACATGCCCGTGCTGATCGTAGGGGGACACCGGGCGGGCAGGGCATCCCGGTAGGAGTGGTATTCCGACGGAGCAGGGCGGAAACATGTTTTCCCGCAGGGGGATCATTCATAAAAGAGGGCGGCTTTCAGAAGCGTTCCTTCCCGGTCAGGGCTGTTTCGGCTTTTGGGCGGCGTCCGGCTGCTTGTCCGTTTTGGATACGTCGTTGTCCGCCACCTGGTGGATCATGTCCGTCAGCGCCTGCACATAGTTTTTTGTCCGGGAGTCCGTGACGCTATATTCGCATTTGCAGGAGAGGGTGGGGATGTCCAGGGCCGCATAATGGCGGTCATTGCTGTTGATGGCCGCTGTTTTCCGGTGAAGGGTGGAGGGCGGCTGTTCCCAGCTTTTTGCAAAGGGGGCTGCGCATTGCGCGGCAAATTCCTGTCCGCGTGGAGTGGTCAGGAACAGGACCGGTGTCTGGGGTTCGGCTTCTTTCGTCTGCTCCCCTTCTGCGGGAACAGCGGTTTTCTGGGGTTCCAGGTTGATCATTCCCAGGATGTTGGAGGCTCCGATGAGGCCGCTCAGCATTTTGGCATGCACGCCGGCTCCGGAAGGACCGGACTGCCCCGCGGGCTGCGCCCCGTTGGCGTAGGCTACAAAGTAGATGTTGTGGTTGGTCGCGATGTCCCTGAGGTCCCTGGCCGTTTCCATCAGCACGGCCGCTCCGCTGCCGTTGTTGAAGCGCTCGTCGGAGTCGTAGTTGGCCCCTACCACAATGCTCTGGTTGTCGGAGAAGAGGCCGGGCTTGTACACCACGATGTTGTAGATGGCGGCTTCCTTTTTGGAGTTGCCGCCCGTGACGGGCTGGAGCGTCACGGCATACCCCATGTCCGAGAAGTTGTTTTCAATGTATTTGGCGGCCGCCTCCATGGATTTGGGCTGGCGGGAGTTTCTGGGGCCTATGGTTTTTTGCAGGACTTGCGTATGGCGTTCCATGCGTTCCGCCAGGGAACGGGGGGTGTCCGGACCGCCGGGGGAGGACGGAAACAGGGTGCAGGACGACAGGACGGCGGCCAGCAGCAGGCCTCCGGAAAGTTTTACGGCATATGTGTATGGGGATGTCATGAATGCTGAAGCGCGGCAATGTAGTTCATTTCCCGTGCGATTTGGGAGGCCAGGGGAATTTTCATATGATCCGGAAGGACGCTCCATGTGTAGGTTTCCACTTCCAGATGGGGGCGGAGGGAGGGATGGGAGTGCAGGTAGTCCAGTGTTTTGGCGATGAAAGACCCCGTGTCTTTCAGAGGCGGTTCCGGAGACGCGTACAGGGGGATGTGGTAATGAATGCGCCAGACGGAGTTCCGTGTTTCCTCCGCATAGTCCCGCGCGTAGGCCAGGGCATTCGGCATGTCCGGGAAGAGCATGGTGTGGTTTCCGTGCCGGATGCTGGTCTGGTGGAAATAGACTCCGTCGTCAAATTCCTGGAGAAGGTCCAGGCTTTCCAGTCCGTTCATGTGGAATTCCAGGGCGTTGGAGAGCTGGACCTTGCACAGGGCGATGTTGTTTTCCTCCCAGGCGGAGAGGGTGAAATCCGGTTCTTCCCGAAGAATGGCGAAGTGGCAGGTATCGTAGGTCAGCCCTATGTGGCGTTCGATGAGTTCCGGGCGGCGGGAACGGTTGCGCAGGTTGTCAAAGAAGCGAATGGCCCCGAACGTGTCGTGAAAATGGCCGAAGGGTTCCGGCTCCAGGCCGAGCTGCATGAGGCGTCCCGTCTGTTTGCTCAGCGCGTCCAGGAATCCGCTCATGGCTTCCAGCCGCGCGAAAATCCGCTCTTCATCCGCGTGGAACCAGCTGTGGGATGCGGGAAGCGTGCTGACGGTCAGCCTGCCGGCCCGTTCATCGCCGATGAGGGCCAGGATGCGGAAGAGGTTGCAGGTATATTCAAAGCGTTCCGGAGTAGTCCAGTCCGGCTGGAAGACACGCTCCTTCACCCGTTCTCCGTGAAAACTGCCGTAGGGAAAGCCGTTGAGGGTTTCCACCCGGGCATGGTTGTCATTCAGCCAGATTTTCAGGGAGTCCAGGTCCTCAGGGGATTCCAGCAGTTCCCGCGCCGCCCGCGCCGACAGGCGCAGTCCGATTCCCAAAGGCTGGTTCCGGAGGGGAGCGGAGAGTTCACTTGCAATGCGCGGCACATGGAGGCGGAGCGCTTCCATGGTTTCCGCCCAAGATTCGGCGGGGTGGATATTGGTGCAGTAGGAAAGCATGGCGGGACCGGGTGGGTGTTGTGGAGGAACGTGCTTCCGCTCCGGGAGCGAGATGGCGGAAGGTGGCTGTGCCTGGGGTGCGTTCCTCAGACGTACATACGAACGGCAGGCCGGGTAAAATTTCATGGATTTGCGTCTTTGGCCGTCATGGAAAAGGCATTTTGCACAGTGGAGCAAATAGGCTTGCAGAAACACGGAACCATATGGTAAGGGTCGGCTTCCATGTTCCATATGCGCCTGTTTCTTTTTCTGACTTCCGGAGTTTTTCTGTATGGGACTGTTGCGCATGCCGCGGAAGGCGGCAAGGACGGGGAGGGATGGAAATCCTCCCGCTTCTGGTTCAGCCGTCCGGCGGAATGGAAGGATACGCGGCCCCAGAAAGGGACGGGTGATGCTTCCTGGGCGAAGGAAGCCACCCCCATCGGCAATGGAAGAATAGGCGCGCTTATTTATGGCGGCGTGGGGAAGGACCATCTGGAACTGACGGAGATCAGCATGTGGTCGGGCGGCTTTTGCAGTTCGGAAGCCAAGGACAAGGGGCCGGATTCCCTGAAGTTCGGGTCCTATCAGCCGTTTGGAACGCTGGAAATCACTTATCCGGCTGCGGATGGAATGAAGGATTACAGGAGGGAGCTTGACGTGGGCAGGGCGCTGGCCTCCGTGTCCTATTCCACGGGGGATGTCCGTTACAGGAGGGAATATTTTGCCAGCATTCCCCATCAGGTGATTTCCATGACGGTGGAAGGGGACAAGCCCCGTTCCGTGGATGCCGTCTTCCGGCTGACAACTCTCCATCCGCAGGACCGGATTACGTCCACCGCCGGAAGAGGACGGGGCATGATTCTGATCCAGGGCAAGTTGAAGAACGGGCTGGCGTATGAAGGCCGCATCGCCATTCTTCCCAAGGGGGGAACCGTCAAGGCTTCCGACGGTTCTGTCGTTGTGGAAAAGGCGGATTCCTGCCGTGTGCTGGTCTCCCTGGCCACGGATTATGTCCTGGATGCCGCCCGGAACTGGAAGGGCGAATCTCCGCGGAAAAGGAACGACGCCGTTCTGGCGCGGGCTCTCAAGGTGCCTTCCGGGAAAATGAAGCGGGATCACCTGCTGGCCTATGGAAAGTTTTACAACCGGGTTTCCCTGGATTTGGGAGAAACGGAGGACCCCACGGCCGGACTTCCCATCGACGAACGCCTGAAGAAGTACAAAAAGGCCGTGAATGAGGGAACGGAATGTCCGGACCCCGATTTGGAGGAATTGATTTTCAACTTTGGCCGCTACGTCATCATTTCCTCCTCCCAGCCGGGCAATTTGCCCGCCAACTTGCAGGGGCTCTGGAATTACAGCCTGATTCCGCCGTGGGATTCCGATTACCACAACAATATCAATATCCAGATGTGTTATTGGGGCGTGGAGCCCGCCAACCTGCCGGAATGCCATGAGCCCCTGGTGCGTTACATCAGGGAGATGGCGCCCGCGGCACGCAGGATTACCCGGGAGACGGCGGAATTCAAGTCGGCGTCCGGAACTCCCGCTCCGGGGTGGACGAGCAGAACCGCCCAGAATATTTTCGGCGGCCAGGGGTTCAAGTGGAACAAGCCCGCTTCCGCCTGGTATGCCCTGCATCTGTGGGAACATTACCTTTTTACGCTGGACCGGGATTACCTGAAGACGACGGCCTATCCGATGATGAAGGAGATCTGCCAGTTCTGGGAAAGCCAGTTGAAGGTGATGAACGAGGGAGGAAGCAATTTCAGGACGGAGGATAAAAAAGTGACTCCGGAGGTGGTTTCCCGTGATTTGAAGGATATCAGGGCAGGCATGCTGGCGGCCCCCATGGGGTGGTCTCCGGAACACGGGCCGAAGGAAGACGGCTGCGCCCATGACCAGCAGATCGTGTGGGAGTTGTTCCATGACACCGTGCAGGCCGCCGAGGTGCTGGATGTGGACCGGGCATGGAGAAAGGAACTGGCCGCCAGGAGGGACCTGCTGGTAGGGCCCAGGGTGGGGGAGGAAGGTATGCTGCTTGAATGGATGATCGACCGAAAGCCGGGCAGCGGTTCCTGGGACCCGCACCACCGGCACACCTCTCACCTGTTTGCCGTCTATCCCGGCAGCCAGATCAGTCCGGCAAAGACGCCGGAATGGGCGGAAGCCGCGCGCAAGTCCCTGCTGGCGCGCGGAACGACGGGTGATTCCCGCCGCTCCTGGACCTGGGCATGGCGCACCAATCTGTGGGCGCGCTTTCTGGACGGCCGGAAGGCGTACGAGATGATTCAGGGCATGATCCGCTACAGCATGATGGACAGCCTGTTCACCACGCATCCGCCCATGCAGGTGGATGGCACCATGGGCATCGTGGCGGGTTTTGCCGAAATGCTGCTCCAGTCCCATACGGGGCGGCTGCATTTGCTGCCGGCACTTCCCGGAGCGTGGAAGGACGGCAGCGTCCGGGGGCTGAAAGCCCGCGGCAATATTTCCGTGGACATGGCCTGGAAAGACGGCAGGGTGACGCAGTTCAGCCTGTCCTCTCCCGCCGCCCAGTCCGTCAAGGTGTTCTTCAATGGGGAGGAAAAGACTTATGCGTTGACGCCGGGAGTTGCCGTTAAAGGGAATTAGGGGCGGTGGTTCGACGGCTTTCGGCTTGCGGACGGGGAGGAGCGGCCTTTTCAAGTGCCGGGTTCAAATATTGCGGGATGCTCTGAACCGGGGCTGGAGAAGATACCGTGAACGGCACCGGGTTCCGGACGAAGTTATGCTGCCGGAGAACAGGGGGCCGTCTGGATGAAAAAAGGTGCGTTGCGAGGGTGTGGCTGTCAAAACTGGAACGGTTGTCCGGGAGAGGACAGGCAGAAGGGAGGAAGAACGACGGACGGACCTGTTTGAGAAGGGAAGGCATTAAACCGATTTGCGGCCGCGAACTGCAAAAAAGGCTGTTCCGCCGTAAACGGAACAGCCTTGTTGTAAAAAGACAGGTAATGCTTAATTACTGCACGATGCCGAGCGGGGCGGTCGTCTTCCAGTCGCCGCGGGTGAAGTCCGGGAATACCTGGGGCATGCCGCCCTGGGCCACGGAATATTCGGAGAGCTCGGAAACGGAGGACCAGAAGGCTCCTTCATAGACGTTCTGGTCCATGGGTTCACCGTTGCGGAGGCATTCGATGATGCGGAAGAGCATCACGAAGTCCATGCCGCCGTGGCCGCCCATTTTCAGGGCCAGTGGGCCGACGCGCTTCCAGAGCGGGTGCTCGTATTTTTCAAAGATGGGCGCCAGCTTTTCATTGCCTTCAATCCATTCGTGATAGTTGCCGTTGCCCAGTTTTTCACCGGCCACGCGGGTCGGGAAGCCGGCCAGCGTGCCCAAGGTGCCCTGGATGAGGTTGAGGCGGGAGTAGGGGCGGGGGCTGGTTTCGTCCCATTCCACCAGAACGGTGCGGCCCATGGTGGTTTTAATGATGGAGGTGTTCATGTCTCCGCAGGCGAAGTCCAGCTTGTTCCACTTGTGGTCCGCCGGGAAGTTTTTCCTGGCATACGCGGCGCGGCCGAGGGCCGGGCTGGAGAAGGAAACGAGCCTGCCGAAGCAGTCGTCCTTGCGGGCCAGGTTCATGTACTGGGCCACAGGGCCCAGGCCGTGCGTGGGGTACACGTTGCCGTTGCGCTTGGCGTAGTGGTAGGTTCTCCAGGAACCGGTGCCGCGCTCCACCTGGTTCATCTGGCCGCGCAGTTCGTGAATGTAGGCGGCTTCTCCATACAAAAGGTCTCCGATGACGCCCTGGCGCACCATGTTCAGGTACATGAGTTCTTCACGGCCGTAGTTGACGTTTTCCATCATCATGCAGTGCTTCCGGGTCTGTTCGGAAGTGTCCACGATTTCCCAGAGTTCCTTGATGGAGACGGCCATCGGCACTTCCACGAAGGCGTGGGCGCCCATTTTCATCACGTCGCAGGTGACGCGGCAGTGCCATTCCCAGCTGGGGCAGACGATAACGGCGTCCGGCTTGACTTCCTTCATCATGCGCTTGTAGTCTTCCGGTCCCTTCGTGAAGATGGGGGGACGCTTGCCCGTCTTCTTTTCCACGAGGTCCGCGTTGCGCTTGGCCCAGTCTTCGTAAAGGTCGCAGATGCCGACGACTTCCGCGCCTTCAATGACGGCCATTTGCGCGACGTGCATGGAGCCGCGTTCGCCTACGCCGACAAAGGCCACGCGGACCTTGTCCAGCTTGGGGGCCCGGAATCCGCCCATATACTGGGCGCCCGGCTTGCGCGCGGGCCACGTGGTCATGGGGCCGATGTTGTTCGGATCGGGGATGATGATTTTTTTGGGAGCCAGGGCTTCCACTTCCTGCGCGTTGGCAAGGGAACCGGCGGCCAGAGCTCCAGTAGCCAGACCCAGGGTCTGGAGGAAACGACGACGTGATGATGAAGTATCCATGAATGAATAGTATGTGAGGGAGGAATAGAATCCCCAGTTTGCCATAGATACCGGGTCTTGAAAATCTTTCTTTCATGAATGGTGCAAAAAGTCCACGGCTTTTTAAATAAGAGTGGGGAAGGCTGCGGAGGTCCCGCGTCGTTTTTCACGGAACCGGGAAGAGGCGCAAACCGGGGACGAATATGGGTGAAAGGAGGCGTTTCCGGAAATGAAAGAGGCCCCGTCCCTCCGCGGTGCGGGGACAGGGCCTGTGGGAGTGCATCACCCGGTTGTGCCGATGTTGCAGGCCGTTGCTTGGGAATGAAATGGGTGCGTAGCAGGCACCGCGTTCCGAAGGATCGGCTCTGGATCGGAGACATCCGGAAAGTGTTGCGTGGTCGCCGGTGCGGCGGCGGGACCGTTCCAGGCGGCCGGAGAGATCATCCCGTTTCTTTCGGCTTATTCAGTAAGGGAACCGTTGTGGGTTCCGCATGCCGTAGAATCGGGATCATCTTCCCGGTCGTCTTTGATGGTTCGGTCAATCCGCCTTGGCGGCGGGAAGTGCTGGCGCGGCGAGTTTGGCGTAGGCTTCACTCAGCGCCTTGCCCAGCTTGGGGCGGAAAACCGTGGTGGTCGGCAGTTTGGCGCCTTCCATGTCACAGGAGCGGAGGATGGCGGGGATGGAAGGAGCCAGCGCATGCTGCATGATTTTCATGCAGTCTTCCAGGTCCACCCCGTATTTTTCCTCAATAAGGTTTTCGATCCGGTCCGCCATGTGTTCCATGCGCTCTATCTGCTGTTTGGTCAGGATAGGCTGGATGGTTGCATTCGGGTCGGGAACGTAGCTGGTCAGCATCTCAATGGCCCGCTTCAGGTCGTCCGGCAGGTTGGTGACATTGCCGCTGTTGAGTACCTGGGCAAGCACTTGATAGCTGTTGGTTGCGTTCTCGTCATAATCATGAATTCCCGATGCCAGCGCCACGCCTGCGATGCTCTGCACGTAACTGGCTACTTCCGGGGAATGCTTGCCTTCCACGAAGGTGGAGGGCACTTCATCCGCGTAAGCCAGAACGGCGGCCTGGCAGGCGAGGGAACTGATTGTGCCCGCGCACAGCGTTTTGGTGATTAACGACAGGATTTTCATGAGTGAAACCTTGGTTTGGGTTTCCCGGCTGCAACGGCCCGGCGGACCGTCTGTAGCAAGTGGGACCATTTTCCCCCGGATTGCGTTCAAATATTTTTTTGAATGGTTAAAATCCGGATTCTTTCGGCGTCCTTGCCCTATCTGCGTGAACGGCTGCGGCTGTATCCGTTACGGGATTGCCTGCGGGAGGGCGAGCCGTTTTCCCGGGCGGAATTTTTCTGCCTCCTGTTAGCACCGGGAACGGTCAGCAGTTCTGCCGGAAGTTCCGTGCTGGAGGCGTGCACGGGAAGGACGCGTCCGAGCATCTTGTGGATGTCCCGGGCCTTGCCGACTTCGTCCGGAGCGCACAGGGCAATGGCCTGTCCGTCGGCTCCGGCGCGGGCGGTGCGGCCTATGCGGTGTACGTAAACTTCCGATTCCGCCGGCAGGTCATAGTTGATGACGAGCTGGACGTCCTTGACGTCGATGCCGCGGGCCGCGATGTCCGTGGCGACGAGAATGGGCGTTTCCCCGGAGCGGAATTCGCGGAGCATGCGCTCCCGCGTGCCCTGGCTTTTATCCCCGTGGATGGCGGAGGCCGGATAGTCCCTGCCGGTGAGGAAGGTGGCCAGACGGTTGGCCCCGTGCTTGGTGCGGGTGAAGATGAGGGTGCGTCCCGGAGTTTGGCGCTGTTCCAGCAGGTCCAGCGTGCAGGGCCTTTTGTCCGCCTGGGAGCGGACCATGCAGAGGGATTGTTCCACCCGGTCCGCCGTGGCGGAGGGAGGCGTGATCATGACCGTTTCCGGTTCCTGCAGGAAGGCCTGGGCCAGTTGCCGGATGTTGTCCGGCATGGTGGCGGAGAACATCTGGGTGTGGCGCTGCCGGGGAATTTTGGCCACGATTTTTTTCAGGGCCGGAGCGAATCCCATGTCCAGCATGTGGTCGGCTTCGTCCAGAATCAGGGTTTCCACCTGGTCCAGATTGACGGTCTGGCGTTCCAGATGGTCGATCAGCCTGCCCGGCGTAGCGACCAGGATGTCCAGGCCCGCCGCCAGTTTGCGGAACTGGGGAGCATACCCCACGCCGCCGAAGATGACGGCTGTGGACAGGTTTTGTCCCTTGGCATACGCCGTGATGTTGTCGTGAATCTGGGAAGCCAGCTCCCGGGTGGGGCTCAGGATGAGCGCCCTGACCTTCCGCGGCCGGGGTTTGGCGGGATGTTCGGAAAAGTGTTGAATGAGGGGCAGGGCAAAGGCGGCGGTCTTTCCCGTACCGGTCTGCGCCAGTCCCATCAGGTCCTTTTTCTGCAGCAGCATGGGGATGCAGGCGGCCTGAATGGGGGTGGGGGTCTTGTACTCCAGTTTCTCCAATTGGCGGAGAATGGGAGCCGACAAGCCAAGCTCCCTGAATGTGGTGGATACCATATTGATTTCTTTATCTGTGAATGCGTCCCGGCTGCAGTGAACTGACGGAATCACAAAATGGCAGGGAAAAAATCCGCCGGAAGCGATACTGAAAGAATCAATACGGAGACGCCCGTATCCCGCCAACCGCAATGACCATCAAATGAACAACCAAGCTTCCATTCAGCGGGAACGGATTAATAAAATCACGGCTGCGCTCCGGCGTCAAGGGAAATAAAAACTTCCGGTACGTTGACGTGCCTGTTTACCGGGATGTTCTGTTTATTATATTTGTTTTATATACCATTGATTTTCTGTAATTATTGACAGTTTTTCCTTCCTGCGGCGCAACAAGTGTTCCATGTCTTTTATTTCTTTTCCGCAAAACAATATGTTCCCGCATTTGCGGATAAGTCATGGATGGGAAGGCGGGAATTTCCTCCATGCCTCACTGTTTTTCCGCCGTTTCTAGCTTTTCAGAAAACGGCGGGCACCCACGCAATAAACGGCCCCCGAGTACACGGTCAGGATGACGGCGCCCCAGAGCGTGAATTGGTACAGGAAGTTGGCGATTCCGTCGCCCTGCCAGTGGCAGAGGGAGGCCACAGGGGACAGGATGGACGGAATGTATTCCGGCGTGTGCACCCAGGTCAGCGCCAGCAGGCAGCCGATGCAGAAGGCCAGCTGGAAGGCCGTTTTCCATTTTCCGGAAGTTCCTGCGGGAATGATGACGCCGTGGTCCTGGGCAATCTGGCGCAGGCCGGTGACCAGGAATTCCCGACTGATGATAATGATGGTGACCCAGAACGGGCACAGCCCGGCAGCCGTCAGGTAGATGAAAGCCGCGGAGACGGCTATTTTATCCGCCAGGGGGTCAATGAGCTTGCCGAAGGTAGTGACTTGGTTCAGGCGGCGTGCCAGATAGCCGTCCAGCCAGTCCGTACATGCGGCCAGCACAAAGACGATCAGAGCGGCCGGATATCCCCAGGGATGTTGGGCCGCCAGGCTGATGACTGCCGTGAAGACGACCACCAACGCGATTCTCGTCAGGGTAATGGTATTCGGCAGGTTCAGCATATGCGGACATTAGGGCGCAGATGGAGTTTCGTAGCAAGCGTTTTTTGCATACTCCGGGAATTAATTTTGTCTGAAAGATGGGGAGGAAAAAGGCTGGTAGGGAAAGGCGGAGAAGTTCATGGAAAGCCGCGTTTTTCCGTATTCCGCAGATTTCCGGAGGAAGGATCGCTTTTTCTCCGTGCAGGAGGGGAGAAAAGGGGTGGCAGGATGGCGACTCCTTCTGGAGAAGCGGCTGGAAGGCCGGGAATCCGGGCTTTCTGAAATGTCCGGTTCCGCGCCTTTTTTGTTCCAGTAGCTCCGGAGAAGGGGCTGATTTCCGGACCGGATGGAAACCGGGATACAGAAAATGCAGGTTCCGGTTTCCTCGTTGCGGGAAGAACCGTTTATCCGGCAGGGAGTACTGTACGGTCTCCTGTCAGTTGCCGATGAGCTTGCCGAATTCTTCCTCCGAAATGACCGGAACGCCCAGTTTGAGCGCCTTCTCCCGTTTGGAGCCGCCTCCGCTGCCGGCCAGCAGGTAGGAGGTGGATTTGGAAATGGCCCCTGTGGCTTTTCCGCCGTGTTCGGCAATCAGCCGTTCAAAGTAGTCCCGCGGCTGGCTGAGCGTGCCGGTGATGACAAAGGTTTTGCCGGACAGGGCGCCTGCCGGGATTTCCAGAAGATTGGCCCTGTATGACTGGGATTGTGGATTGATTCCCAGTCCATGAAGAACGTCCAGCGTACGATGGCCGGCGGCTGAGTTGAAGAAGCTGTTGAGGGATTTGGCGGCAGCCACTCCTATTTCCGAGCCGTAGCTGAGTTTTCCCGTGTTTTTCCGGAGATAGCCCGTTTCCAGGTAGGGGCCGGTCAGCGCATCGATTTCATCCGTCAGTTCCTTGTAGCGCTGTTGCGCTTCTTCTGCGGAGAGCGTGCCTTCCCGGACCGCTTTCCGGTTTTCACGGGTATTGGGGTTGGCCTTGAGCGCCGATTCCACCAGTTCATCCAGCCGGATGATGTCCCTGATATACGGTGATGCCGCCACATGGTCCAGGTCCGGGTGCGTATCCGCCAGCGCCTTGGCCACCACTTCACCGATCTGGGGAATGCCGAAGGCGATGAGCCAGCGTTCCAGAGGGAGTTCCCGCGCATTTTGCAGGGCGTCCAGGGCTTTCTGCGCATTTTTTTCCCCGTAGCGGCGCGGTTCTTCCGCCGTTCCCAGATTGAGGTTGGCAAGCTGTTCCAGCGTCAGGGAGAAGAGGTCCAGCGCGGAGTCGGCCAGGCCGGAGCCCCGCAGGGCCTCCGCTACGGATGAACCGATGCTTTCCACATCCAGCGCAGCGCGGGAGCAGAAGTGGGTGATGCCCGTGACGGCCTGGGCCGGGCAGGTGAAGTTGGTGCAGCGCCATGCTACTTTCCCTTCCTCTTTCATGATGGGGTTGCCGCAGGCGGGGCAGAGGCCGCCCGTAGCTTCCAGAATGCTGTACGGCTTTGAGTTTTCCGGCCTCCTGGAGAGGTTTACCTTGAGCACGGCGGGGATGATTTCCCCCGCTTTTTCCACCAGTACGGTGTCACCGATGCGGACGTCCTTGCGGTCGATTTCATCCTGGTTGTGCAGGGTGGCCCGCGCCACCGTGGAGCCGGAGAGCAGCACGGGCTGGAGTTCCGCCACCGGGGTGAGCACGCCCGTGCGCCCCACCTGGACGACGATGTTCAGCAGGGTGGTTTCCTTCTGTTCCGGGGGGAATTTGTAGGCGGCGGCCCAGCGTGGCGCGCGCGCCGTGGCTCCCAGCGCTTCCCGCGTGGCCATGGAACGGATTTTGATGACGGCGCCGTCCGTGCCGTAGGGCAGGGAGTGGCGCCCCCTGTCGATGTCGCGGACGGCCTGGCGGGTGGTTTCCAGCGTGTCCATATAGTGTACCGGTTCATTGCAGGGAATGCCGCAATGGCGGAGCATGTCCCAGAAGTCTTTTACATCCTTGAGCTCCGGTCCTTCGTAAGCGCCCAGCCCGTGGGCCAGGAAGGCCAGGGGACGCGCCGCCACCTGCCGCGGGTCCAGCTGCTTGAGCGTTCCCGCGGTGGCGTTGCGCGGGTTGGCGAAGGCGGGCAGACCTTCCGCGTCCCGCTCTTCATTGAGCTTGGCAAAAGCTTCGTTGGGCATGAAGACTTCTCCGCGCACTTCCAGCACGGCGGGAGCGTCTGCCGGGAGGGTCAGGGGAATGGTGCGGATGGTGCGCACGTTGGCCGTTACGTCGTCCCCCACCTCGCCGTCCCCGCGCGTGGCCGCATAACTCATGCGCCCATTGCGGTACATGATGGACAGGGCCACGCCGTCGATCTTGGGCTCCACGGAGACGGGAACGGCGTCCGTTCCCAGCGTGCGGACCAGCTTATTGTAGAATTCCACCAATTCCTCGTCCGGAATCAGGGCATCCCGCTGTTCGAAGATGTCGTCAATGGAGAGCATCGGGACGGCGTGCCTGATCTGGTTGAACCCCTGGAGGGGGGCTCCTCCTACGCGCCGCGTAGGGGAATCCGGTTCCGCCAGTTCGGGATGGTCCCGTTCCAGTTTTTCCAGTTCCAGGAAAAGGGCGTCGTACTCTGCGTCGGAGATTTCCGGTTCCGCCTGTTCATAATACAGCCTGTTATGGCGGCGCAGCTCCAAGCGCAGAAATTCCGCGCGCCGGCGCACGGCTTCCTCTTCCGTTCCGTCCTGCCTGCGGTCTGCCAGGGAAAAAAGGTCTTCCTCCATGAAGAGAATGAGTGAAAAAGGTTGCTATTTGCTCAGTTTGATGACGGAACAGGGAGATTTGGAGTGTTCGTGGGCCTTGAACAGGATTTTTCCATCCGCAACGGGCAGGGCGGCATTGTCGCCCAGCAGGACGGCTTTGGTATAGCCTGCCGGCAGGGTGACGGAGACTCCTTCATCGTCCTCATATCCGGTGGCGTCCAGGGGCTGCATGCGGGCGTATTCCGTGCCTTCCGTCAGTTCCTTCATGGTTCCTTCGCTGGGCGGTTCCGCGGGGCCCTTGTCCGGCGGGGGAATCAGGAAAACAAAGATGTCCCCCTGTTCATTGATGGAAGCGGGCTGGTCCAGTTCCGTCCAGGCGCGCGTGCCGTACACGGCTTCCGCATTGAGTTTGAGCCACTGTCCTACGCCGCGCATGGCGGTGGCCACTTTTTCCGGAACGGTGCCGTCCGCCTTCGGGTTGACGTTCAGCAGCAGGTTGCCGCCTTTCGTGACGCATTCTACGAGTTTTTCAATGATGACCTCCGGCGATTTGACATTGGTGTCATAGCGGTTATAGCCCCATTTGTCGCTCACCGTCATGCAGGTCTCCCAGTCCACGCCCGGATAGCCGTGCCGCGGAATGAAGCGTTCCGGAGTGATGTAGTCCCCACAGCGCAGGTCCAGGGTGCCCGCCTGGTTCTGGTTCAGCCCGGAGTAGGCGTACAGGCGGTTGTTCATGATGACGCCGGGATTGAGGGAGCGTGCCATTTCCATGAGTTCCGGGGCCTTCCAGCCTTTTTCTCCTTCCATGGCCCCCTGCGAGTAGTCCCACCACATGATGTCTATGGGGGCGTAGCTGGTCATCAGTTCCCTCACCTGGGCGTGCAGGTATTTCTGGTAGGCGGTGTGGTCGCGCGGAATGTTCTTTTTTTTGAGCATTTCCGCCTGTCCAGCGGGGTAACAGAGGTCCGGGCAGATCGTGTTGTCGTAGGACGGGTGGTGCCAGTCGATCACGGAGTGGTACAGGCCTACCTTCAGGCCGCGCTTGCGGCAGGATTCCGCATATTCCCGGACGATGTCCCGGTCGATCTGGCTTTTGGAGTCATAGTCCGTCTGCGCGCTGTCGAAGAGGCCGAAGCCTTCATGGTGCTTGCTGGTGAGCACCACGTACCGGCAGCCCGCATCCCGGGCCAGCTGGGCCCATTCTTCCGTGACTCCTTCCCGCGGCTTGAAGAGGGGGAGCGCTTCGGAGGCGTACGTGTCCGTATCCACTTCCACGTTTTTCTGAATCCATTCGGAACCGCCGGGCTTGCCCTTCCATTCTCCGGCCAGTCCGGAGTACAGGCCGTAGTGAATGAACATGCCGAATTTGGCGTCCCTCCACCACTTCATGCGCCGGTTGCGTTCCGCCGCGGTTTCCCTGACGGCGGCATGGTTGGAGTCGGCGGCCATGGGCAGTCCCGGAACTGAAGGGGAGAATACATGGCTCCATGGTTCCGCATGGGACCCGGCGGGGGCAGGGGGTGTGCCCCCGTCTGCTTTGTGGATGGAACTTTCCTGTTTTAGTTCCCGAACAAATCCTTCGTCCAGGGCCAGCGCCGGCTGGCCGTTTTCCCGGGCGATTTTGGTGACGGGCTGCTGGGACCAGGCCGGAAGTCCCAGGGAGAGGGCTAGTGCGGCGATTGTGGAAATGTTCATGGTTTTGCGGAAAATAGGTGCTGGTTCTGTAAAGGGAAGAGGAAGGCGGCGCAGATCAGACAACGTCCGTGTCCGCGTAACTGCCCAGGATTTTCAGCATGGAACAGTGCTGTTCCAGTTCCTCCAGGGTTTCCCGGAGCGGGGATTCCAGGGCGTGTCCCACGGCGTCTATATGGAAGACGTATTCCCAGTTGATGGCTTTGGACGGGCGGGATTCAATGCGTATCAGGTTGATGCCGTGCCGCTGGAAGCAGTCGATCACTTCCGCCAGGGTTCCCGGCTTGTGCTGGATGCGGATCAGCAGGGAGGTGCGGTCCCGGCCGCTGGGCCGGGTGTCCTGGCGGCCGATGACGGCAAAGCGCGTGGTGTTGCATGCCTGGTCCTGCACGTCTTCCTCCAGAATGTTCAGGCCGAACAGTTCCGCCGCGAGGGGACAGCCCAGGGAGGCCGCGCCCATGGCGGCGTTTTCCTTGGCCAGGATGCTGGCCTTGGTGGTGGAGGAGGTTTCCACGAGCTCCGCATTCGGGTAGCGCCGGAGAATCCAGTCCCGCGTCTGTCCGAGAACCTGGGGATGGGAATAAAGGATGCGGATGTGTTCGCGCGGAATGGCGGCCATCAGGCTGTTGCGGATGTTCAGATTGATCTGGGCACAGATTTTCAGGCTGGAGGTGACGAAGAGGTCCATGACGGCGGTCACGGAGCCTTCCGAGGAGTTTTCTATGGGCACCACGCCGTATTGGGCTTTCCCGCGGTCCACCATGTCAAACACGTCCTTGAAGCTCTGGCAGGGGATAAGCTCGCAGCTTTTTCCAAATTGCTTGAGCGCCGCCTGGTGGCTCCAGGTTCCCTTGGGGCCCAGATAGGCGATGGTCAGCCCCCCTTCCAGGAAGAAGGAGCAGGAGATGATTTCCCGGTAAATGGCTTGCAGGGAGGATTCCGGAAGAACGCCCGCATTCAGGCGGTTCAGCTTGCCTAGAAGAGCCGTCTCCCGTTCCGGGACGAAGATGGGGGAATTGTCCGCTTTCTTGATCCGGCCGACTTCATGAACCCATTGGGCACGGGTTTTAAGCAGTTCCACGATTTGGGCGTCCACCTCGTCAATGGCCAGCCTCGCCTTGGTCAGGGCGATGGTCTGTTCGTCCGTTTTTCCGTTTTTCTGCTGCGGGGCGGGGGTGTCCGGAGAGGGGGATTCTCCGTGGTGCGTGTTCTCCATGTTTCTGTGCGGGGGTATGCGTTGAAAGTCGGTTCAGGGTAGCGGTTCCCCGTCTGCAAATCAAGTTCAAAGGCCCGGAGCTCCAGTTGTGGATTGATCCTGTCCGGACGAGACGTTTCTAGTAAGTTGAGGGCAATTCAACAGGATGAAAACGCCATTGTTAATAACTGCCGCGGCCATGATGTTTTCCTGCCGTTTCTTTGAGGCATTGAAGGAAGAGCCGCAGTGTCTTGAAATAAACAGCCGCGGTAAGAGGCCTTTGGCACTCTGCCGTGGGAGCCGCAGTGTTGCTTGTGCGATTGAATGGCTCTGAAAAAGTGGAGGACAGAGTGGTCCGCCTGCGGAAGGGAAGGAGGACGCATATGCACGATCTACGCAGCATGCAGGTTTTTCCAGGGGAGCGTGTTCCTGCATTCCTTGTTGACGTTTTAGTGGATAATTGATAATGAACAATATGATGAAAAAATCTATCAAGATATGTTCCCTTGCTCTGGTTTTGGCCGGCTGCGGCGTTGCAGGAACTTTTTCCGTGTATGCCGATGCTCCGGCCGCCAAGGCGGAGGACGCCGCTTCTTCTCCGGTGGGAAAAGCTCTGGAAAAAGCCGATTATCTGACCAAGGACAGGCCGAATACGAAGGCCAGGTATTACCTTTTTCTTTACTCGGCAAGCTGGTGCGGCCCCTGCCGCAGGGAGATGCCCCATGTCGTGCGGACCTACCGTAAGATACGGCAGTCGGACGATGTGGAACTGGTGCTGTTTTCCTGTGACAAGACGGAAGAGGCCGCCAAGGCATGGGCCAAGGAGGAACGGATGAAATTCCCCATCATCAAGCCCAAGAAGGGCAACGGCATTCCCGGTTATGCCCCCGGCGGGACAATTCCGCGCCTGGGCATTGTGGACAATACGGGCAAGCCCGTGATTACCGGACATCCCGCCAAGATTCTGGACGACTGGCGCAAGCACTGCAAGAAAGAGGGAGAAAAGAAGTAAACTTCCGGCTTTTGTTTTCCTTTCTCCGTTTGCCGGAAGGAGAATTTTATTCCCCTTCCAGGTCTTCCGGTACCGGCCTGGGTTCCGGGATGGCGTTGGGGAAAAGCTGGAGCCAGGGCGTGTATTCCGGAGGAACGGGAGCCTCGAATTCCATGCGTTTTCCCGTGCGCGGGTGGTCGAAGCCCAGCCGCCAGGCGTGGAGCATGAGCCTGCCGGGCTGTGCCTTCTGCCTGGAGGGCTTGGCGTAAATGGGGTCTCCGATCAGGGGATGGCCCAGATGAAGCATATGCACCCGGATCTGGTGTGTTCTGCCCGTGTGCAGGGTGCACAGGACGAGGGCCGAGTCCGTAGCGGGGTCTGCACAAAGCAGGTCGTAGTCCGTGATGGCGGCCTTGCCTGAACCGGGATTGACCACGGCCATTTTCAGGCGGTTGACGGGATGGCGGCCGATGTGCGTGAAGACGGTTCCGGAACTCTGGCGGGGAATTCCCTGGACGACGGCCAGATAGCGCTTTTCCGTGCTGCGCGCCGCGAATTGCCCGGTCAGGGATTGGTGCGCACCGTCGTTTTTGGCAATGACGAGGCATCCCGAGGTATCCTTGTCCAGACGGTGGACGATGCCGGGGCGCTCCACTCCGCCGATGCCGGAGAGGTCCCCGCAGTGGTGGAGCAGGGCATTTACGATGGTGCCGTCCGGGTTGCCGGCGGCGGGATGCACCACCATGCCGCTTTCCTTGTTGATGACGACCACGTCTTCATCCTCATACAGGATGTCCAGCGGAATGTCCTGGGGCCTGGCCTCCGCCGGTTCCGGCTCTGGGATGTTGACGGAGATGGAGTCCCCGCGGCTGACGGGCGTTTTGGGTTTGGCGGCGGAACCGTTGATCTGTACATCTCCGCTTTTGATCAGGGCCTGGATTCTGGAGCGGGAGAGTTCCGGCAGATGGGCGGCCAGATACTGGTCCAGGCGAATTTTTCCGTCGGCGTCGTCCGTGGTCAGGTTCATCATCCGTGGCGTTTGATCAATGGCTGTAGGCGGAGGGAGGCATGTCGATGAAGGCATAATCCAGTCCGTACACGTCTTTGAGCAGTTGTCCCAGGGCCTTGACGCCGAAAGTTTCCGTGAAGTAGTGGCCGCCGAAGACCAGGTTGATGCCCAGTTCGTCAGCCATGGGGATGTTCCAGTGGGAGCCTTCCCCGGTCACGTAGGTGCGGCAGCCGAGCCTGGCGGCCTGGACGAGTTCGTTTCCCGCGCCGCCGGAGCAGATGAAGACGTTTCCGGCCGGAGCTTCCTCCGATTGCGCCCAGAAGGTTTGAACGGGCGCTCCGAGGACGGATTCCAGCCGTTCCGCCAGCTCCCGGCAGGTGCCGGCGAATTCCCCGCAGACGCCCATGGAAACGCCGTGGTAGTCCAATCCCTCCCCGGCAGGACGGATGCCGCATGCCTTTGCCAAAAGGGCGTTATTCCCGTAAACCGGATGAACGTCCAGCGGGATGTGGGCGGAGTAAATGGCGAGGTTGCCGTCCATGGCCGCCTTCAGCTTGCGGTAGGAGATGCCCGTGACGGGCTGCATGTCCTGCCAGAAGATGCCGTGATGCAGGATGAGCAGGTCCGCGCCCAGATCCAGGGCCGCATGGATGGTTTTTTCCGAACCGTCCACGGCAACGGCTATTTTTGAGACGGCGCCTTCGTTTTCCAGTTGAAGGCCGTTCAGGGCGCGGGAGGCGTCCGGGATGGAGTCCACGGACAGGGTTTTGTCCAGAAAAGCGGTGATTGCGCTCAGATTGATGCTCATGTGGTGAACGAAGATTTTAGTTGTCTTCCGCCAGGGAGGCGCCCAGCAGACGGACGGAGTCCATGTTCAGGATGAAGTAATAGGGCGTCGTGTTGATTTTTCCGTAATAGAACCGGCTGAAGCCGGCTTCTCCCGCAGGGGCTATTTCCATGGAGATGGTTTTTTCCTCCATTTCCGGCTCAGCGGAAAAGGTGATTCCGTCTTTTCCCGTGATTTCCCGGTGCTCCTGCCGGGAGGCGTCCTTGTACACCTGAATGACGAGTTTCAGGCGGAAGACCGGTTTTTTCAGGGCTTCGCGCGCTTCGGGGTTCGTGTAGGGAAGCCATGAGACCACCTCCATTTTTTCCAGTTCGTCCAGGTAGCGGTTGGCCCGGTTCGGGTTGATGTTCAGTGTTTCGTCCCTGCCGTCCTTGCTGGCCGTCCAGGAGTCGTCCAGACGGTCGAATTTCAGGACCAGCGGCCCCCCGGAGCCGATGCGTTCCAGGTGCATTTCCTTGAGGTTGTACCTGTTGAAGGACAGGAGGCTCTTCTTTTTCCAGGCGAGCGCGTTCGCCGTAAAGTTTTTCATGTATTCGTTGTCCAGCATGACGACCGTGGGCTTGCCGGACTGGCGGGCGTACCAGGAGCCGTCCGTTCCCTTGGAGAAGAAGACGGTGACCGGGGGGCGCGGCTCTTCATTGGGCTTGGGCAGCAGGGACATCGTGAGCGTCAGGAGCGGGTTGTCCAGGCCGTACACGGCAAGGTCCGTGGCCTTGTCGGAGGCGAATCCGGCCACGTTGCCCGTTTTCACGGTTTTCAGCAGGGAAACGAGGTGGTCCGGGTTGACTTCCTGGTAGCGGGAGCCTTCCGCGGTGTACATCCATGTGGGCTGCTGGCCGGTCTTTTCGTCTCCCTGGACAAAACGGACGATGGTCGGGTAATCCTGGAGGCTGCGGCGGATGGAAAGCCCCGTGATTTTGTAGTCTCCGATGTCCGTGAGCTGCTTGGAGCGGAGCAGGTTGAGGTCCAGGGGAATGTTCCGGACGCCGGGAACTTCCTTGTTGCTTCCCGTCGTCTGGGCCAGTTCAAAGACGGCCTTGCGGTCGGAGACGGTGGCTTTCACCAGTTCGGCAAGGTTGCTGTTGTCGGAAGGAGGATAAATGCGGAGAGTGACGGGCTTTTCCTCCACGGCCAGGGATTTGCCGTCTCCGGCAAGGCGCCCCGTGAAGTTCCTGATGGAAACGGAGGTGACCTGGTCGTCCGTCATGTCCGGAACGCTGGTTTCCTCCGGATCATACACGCGCACGGCCGTCAGTTTCTGGAGGGTGCCCAGCAGGACGTCCATCATCTGCGGGTCCGTGTCCAGCGGGAGGGGATAGGTGATTTTCCAGGGAGTCCTGGGATCGGGAGAGGGGCGTTCCAGGGCGATGCGCTGCCCCTTGTTGTTGATTTCAATGGAGGCGGGCATCGCCGGATGGATGAGCAGGGGACGATGGTCCCGAAGCTGGCGGATGCCGGACTTGAAGAGGGGCAGGATGTTGCCGGTGCCCACCAGAATGCGGGAGTCGCGGCCGTAAAAGTCCGTCTGCATGTAGGTGGTATCGTCCGTCGTCTGGTTCTCCGGATCGTCCACCAGCCACGGGGCTGTGGACCCCAGGGTGTAGCGCGCCATGGTGGAGGAACGCCTGCCGTCGGCACTCATTTCTTTCAGAGTGATGGTGATGGGCGTGGTCTTGACGCCGAATTCCTTCAGGGAGGCGGAGTCAATCTTGTGCAGGGGGAGCGCATCCACAATGCTGGTGGAGTACGTGTACTGGAGGATGGCCGCCGCGGCGCGCGGGTCCATGCGGTCGTCCCACGGTTTCTCACCCCACCATACGCCGTTGGGCCTGCGGCGGAATTCCGCCATGTCCCCGCCACAGTTGATGCGCATCCAGGAGATTTCGTTCATTTCCTCCTTGGTGTAGGGGAAGAGCCGTTCTCCTGAACTGAAGGCGGTGCGTCCGATGATGCGGGACAGGTTGCCGTCAATGGTCAGCAGCACCGCCGCCCCGATGGCGGCAAGGGTGACAAGGACGAGAAGGATGAAGCGGAGTATGCGCATGTGCTTCCGGTAATGGGGCGTGACGGGTTAATGGCGGCGCGTGTTCCAGATGATCAGGGCTATCAGAAGCGCCAGCAGGGGCAGCCCGATGTTTGTCAGGAGTTCCAGGACGCCGAGGGCGTTGCGGTCCAGGTTGAGCTTGACGGTCAGGTCATGCCGGGACCCCAGACCGCGCAGTTCTTCGCGGTCCGTCATCCATGCGATGAGCGTGCGCACGAAGTCCCGCTGTTCCGGCTTGATCTGCCGGGGCTGGAGCAGGTCCGTATTGCCCAGCAGAACCAGGCGTCCGGTGGTCTTGGTCTGGTTGACGTCTCCGGAATTGCCGCGGATAAGCGCCGCGCCGATCATCAGGGGGCCCGGGTTGTCCTCGTGGGCGTCAAACTGGACGGGGAACTGGTTGTACTTGGTTTCCCCGTAATATTCCTCCGTGGTCACCAGCAGGGGATACGGCGTGATGCGCTTGTGCTCCATGGCGGCATTGTCCGAGTCCAGAATTAGGGAGATGCTTTCCCCTTCCAGCCCGGTGCTGGAGTTCCAGAATTCTCTGGTGCAGTTCAGTCCCGGTGCAAAGATGGCGTTGATTTCAAATACGGAGCGCTTGTTTCTGTTGCGGAGCATTACCCGGTCGTTCTGGGGGCGCAGCCCCTGTTCCCGGAGGAATCTGTACAGTTGCTTGGGGGTGTCCTGCTGGGGTTCCAGCATGATGAACAGGGCGGCGTTCGGCCTGTCCCAGTATCTTTGCAGAACTTCCGCCTCCTGGGGAGTCAGATCGTATTTGGAGCCGACGATCATGAATCCGGCGGCATCCTCCGGAATTTCCTGCAGGCCGCCCAGGCGAATGGGGACAAGCTGAAGGTTGACGGAGCGGCAGAGACGGGAAAGGGTGGTGAAGATGCTTTCCTCATTGCTGTTGCTCATGGCTTCGTTGAAGTTGCTCTTGTCCGCCGCGATATACATTTTGCGGGGTTCCCCGTTGGCGGCTCCGAAGATGCCCGCCGTCATCATGTCCTCAATCTGAAGGGCCACGGCTTTCATGCTCTTGCCGTCCGGTCCGGGAGCGTACACGATGAAGGAGTCTCCGGAGAGGATGCGCACATGGGCGGCGTCCGGCTGGTAGTTGCCTGCGGAGTCCTTGAGGGCCACTTCCGTGTCTTCCCGGGCGTCAATGACTACCTGGTTTTTCCGGAATTCAACGCCGTAGATCATGGAAATCTCACGGGCCTTGTTCGGCTGGCGCAGGGGGTCCACGTAGTCCACCACCACTTTGCCGTTGGAATAGCGTTCGTATTCCTCAAGCAGGGAGCGCATGCGGGTGTAGTTCTGCGTGGTGCGCAGGAAGGCGAAGGTGATTTTGATGGGAGTCTTGCGGTTCTGGATTTCCGGGGACTGGAGCATGTTGATGCTCTGCTGGGAAATGTCATAGCGCTGGTCTTCCGTAAGGTCCCGGCGGTAGTATTCGTGGCAGCCCACGTAGTTCAGGCAGATGACAATGATGCACAGCAGGAAGAGCTTGATCCACGTCATCCAGGGGCGCCTGACCTTGCGGGCGGCAGGCCGGTTTTCCTCCTGGGGCGCCGGGGCGGGTGTTGCTGGTGTTTCACTCATAGATGGAGATGGAAAGGGGGTGAAAAGGCAGGGAGGGCGGTCAATGTTTCCAGCGGCGGTGGTCGATGATGCGTATGGAGACGGCCAGCGTCAGGACGGTCATGGTCAGGTAAAAGACAAGGGGGCGTGTGTCGACGAGCCCGGCTGAGAAGCGGTCCAGGTGCTCCGAGCAGGAGATGTAGTGGAAGATGCCCGCCGCGGGGAATTCCCCCCAGACCACCGGAATCAGGCCCATGAAGAAGATCAGTACCAGCAGGCCGATGGTGATGATGCCGGAGATGATCTGGCTGCCCGTGAGGGAGGAGGCAAAGATGCCGATGGAGGTGAACCATGCCCCTATCAGCAGCAGGATGGCGTATGCTCCGGCCCAGTCCGCCAGACGGTAGGGCAGGGCCATGCCGGCGTCATATCCGTAAGCCCACTGCACGACCAGGTTGGACCAGTCCGCGAGCAGCGGGTACAGCAGCATGGGCAGCCACAGGATGATGTAAAAGACGTAGGCGGAAAAGTATTTGCCCAGAACGACCTGCCAGGTTTTGACGGGAGCGGTGAGCAGGGATTCCAGCGTGCCTGTCTTCTCTTCTTCCGCCAGGGAACGCATGGTAATCAGCGGGAAGATGAACAGGAAGTAGAACCAGAACATGGGGGAATGCAGGATGAAGAACAGAATGCCTTCCTTCTGCGGGGCCAGTTGGAACGCCTTGAGCGTGCCGGACAGGGAGACGCTTTGCAGGGCCACGATGAAGGCCAGGATGACCCAGCCGTAGGGGGTCATCAGATAGCTTCTGAGTTCTTTTCTGAAGATGGTAAGTACCGGTGACATGAGAGGAAAAGGGGTGCTGGTTGAGGGGAAGAGGGGGGAAGGGCCGGGTTAGTCTTTGCGGGTCATTTCCACGAATACTTCTTCCAGGGTGGGAGTATGGCGGTAAATGTGGCGCAGGGAGCAGCCCTGTTCCGCCAGGAGCCGGGCGGCTTTTTCACGGGT
The DNA here is from genome assembly GCF_001580195.1 of Akkermansia sp. KLE1798. Taxonomy (NCBI): domain Bacteria; kingdom Pseudomonadati; phylum Verrucomicrobiota; class Verrucomicrobiia; order Verrucomicrobiales; family Akkermansiaceae; genus Akkermansia; species Akkermansia sp. KLE1798. The sequence goes on along the minus strand of NZ_KQ971088.1, from coordinate 21,873 downwards.
GTCCGTTCCGGCTTCCGCGCGCACGGTGAGCGTGTGCCATCCGTCGGCGTCCGTGCCTTCGTGGATCACTTTCTTGACGTGTTCCATGGCTTCCAGCTTTTCCGTGACCAGGGGGAGGTCCCCGCGGAATTCCAGAGTGATTTTTCCGGCGGCGCGGAGGTTGGCCGTCAGGTTGGAGGGGGTGTCCGCCGCCTTGATCGTGCCCTGGTCAATGATGATGACTTTGTTGCAGATCATTTCCACTTCACTGAGGATGTGGGTGGAGAGAATAATGGTATGGTTTTCCGCCAGTCCCTTGATCAGTTCCCGTATCTGGCGGATCTGGTTGGGGTCCAGTCCGTTGGTGGGTTCGTCCAGAATCAGCAGGTCCGGCTCGCCCAGCAGGGCGTCCGCGAGGCCTACGCGCTGGCGGTAGCCCTTGGAGAGGGTGCGGATCATCTTGCGGCGCACGGGGTCCAGCCCGCACTGTTCCACCACCTTGGAGACGGACGGCCATATCTGCTTGGAGGAGATGCCTTTAAGGCGTGCGCGGAATTTCAGGTATTCCGTCACGCGCTGGTCGTCGTAAAGCGGGACGTGCTCCGGCAGGTAGCCCAGGTGCTTGCGGGCGTTCAGAGGGTCTTTTACAATGTCGAATCCCGCGATGGAGGCCGTTCCGGAGGTAGGGGGAAGATAGCCGGTGAGCATGCGCAGAGTTGTTGTCTTGCCTGCGCCGTTCGGTCCGAGAAAACCTACAATCTCTCCCTTTTCAATCGTGAAGGAGGCATTTTTAACCGCTTGAAAGCGGCCGAACTCTTTGGAAAGCTGGTCGGCGTGAATCATAGAATCAGTGGGAACAGGGTGATTCTAATCCAAACCGCCGCAGCCTCAAGCTAATTCTCCCATTTGATCACCGGAGCCGGATGCGGTGCCGGCGGGAAGGGGAACGGCGCAAGGGATTGGAATTTCCCTGAGGCGCCGGAGAAGGAGGGGCGGAAATCAACCCTGGAGGTCTTCCTCCAGCCGGAGTACGATATCGCGGACGCGGACGTCGTTTTCCATGCGGGAGGCTACGAGCTTGTTGGCATGAATGACGGTACCGTGGTCACGGCCGCCGAACGCGTTGCCGATGTCCTTCAGGGAGCATTCCGTCAGGCGGCGGCTCAGGTACATGGCTATCTGGCGGGGGAAGGCAATGCTGTTCGGACGTCGTTTTCCGGTCAGGTCGCTCACTTTCAGTTCATAAAAGTCCGCCACGCGTTTCTGGATGGTTTCCACAGAGAGGACGCGGCTGGTTTCCTCCCGGAGGATATCGCGCAGGAGCTGTTCGATCTTGGAGATGTCCGGCATGTCTCCGGATAGGGAAGTAAATGTGGCTACGCGGAGCAGGGCTCCTTCCAGCCGGCGCACGCTTTTCTGGATGCGGCTGGCAAGGAATTCCAGAATCTCGTCGGATACGTTCATTCCGGCACGGTCGCGCTTGCTCCGCAGGATTTCCAGCCGGTCTTCGTCGCCGGGCAGGGTCAGTTCCACCGTCAGGCCGGATTCCAGCCGGGCGGCCAGGCGGACGTCCAGGTTGGAAATGTCGCAGGCGGCGGCATCGGCGCAAAGCACGATGGTCTTGTGGGCATGGAACAGGGCGTCAAACGTGTGCAGGAATTCTTCCACCGTTTTTTCCTTGCCGGAAATGAACTGCACGTCATCCACCAGCAGAACGTCCGCCTTGCGGTATTTGCGGCGCAGTTTGGCAAAGCTCTGGCCGTTCTGGGTGCGGGAGGCGTCAATGAATTCATTCGCGAATTGTTCACCCGTCACGTACACCACGTTTGCAGAGGATTCCTGACGGAGAACTTCATGGCCGATGGCTTGCAGAAGATGGGTTTTTCCTACGCCGGATTTTCCGTATAAAAAGAGGGGGTTGAAGAGGGGGCGCTCCGACTGGGCGGCGGAAATGGCCGCCTGGTACGCAAACCTGCTGTCTTCATACATCACGAAGGAGTCGAACGTGTACAAATCATTCAATGCGGCCCTGGCTCCCTGGGGGCGTGCCTTTTTGGCGGTGCGGGCCGGGGATTCCTCCGGCTGGGCGTTTTTTTTGCGTACGGAGGATTTCTGTGCCGGCGCGTCCGTTTCCTGTTCGGAAGCCACCTCGTCCGCGCAGATGAATTTTACATTGCGTTCCCCTCCCAGAGCCAGCATGGCAGCCTGTTTCAGTTCCGGCGTGTAGCTGTTTTCCACCCACAGGGCGGCCATCGGATCATCGCATACCAGCGTCAGGGTTTTTCCGGAATCTTCCAGCAGGGAAAATTTGGGGAACCACAGTCCGTAAACCTCCGGGGACATGATCGTTTGAAGGGCTCCTGTGATTTTGGTCCATGCTGCTGGCAATTCGGATGAAGGGGTCATTGTTATGAAAATGATGAAGTTGTTTGGTTGTAAAGCTCATATGGGCTTTCCCCGTCTGGCTGCGAGACCGGACGCGGATAGAACATGACAGTTCATCCGTATCCGTGAAAACTCGCGGCGTCTATCGGAATGGAGAAGGCGAACTCGTCCGCCTCCAGCTCGACATCCCGGCTGACGGGAGCGCCAAATTACTGATTTGCGGCAAGAGAAAAAACATCTTTTTGAATCTTCATGAGTCATCGTTCCACCGCTTCAAGTTCCACGGGGGTTCCACATCAAAGAATTTTTTAGTCTTGATTCGATCAATAATTTAGTCCTCCTGAGTATATTTCTTTGAAACGCATATTATCTTTTTATTATCAATGATTTACTTTGTTGTTTGGGCCTAATGTGACGAAGAGGAAACAATTACGAACGGGCTTATCAAGCACTTACACGAACCGTAGCATGCCGGATTCCGGCATGCTACGGAAGAGGTACGGCGACGTGGTTGACAAGAATCGGCCGGAAATCTAACGTGGCCCCATGATGAAACATGCGGATAATCCTGAAGAACGGCCTCAAACCCTTTTCCGTGGCAAATTTCTGGAATTGGTCAAGGAGGGGCGATGGGAATATGTACGCAGGGTAAACGCCAACGGAGCCGTCATGGTGATTGCGGTGACGGAAGCGGGAGAATTGCTGCTGGTGGAGGAGTACCGTTTTCCCCTGCATGCGCTTACCATCGGGCTGCCTGCCGGGCTTTCCGGGGATGACGGAGAGGAAAGCACCCTGGAATCCGCGCGCAGGGAGCTGGAAGAGGAAACCGGATACAGCGCTTCCTCCTGGACCTATCTGTTTACCGGGCCTTCCTCCCCCGGACTGACGACGGAAATGGTATCCTTTTATCTGGCGGACGGGCTTCGGCAGGTAGCGGAAGGAGGAGGAGTGGACAATGAGAATATTACCGTACACCGGATTCCTCTTTCTTTGGTGCACGACTGGCTGATGGACCAGACAGGACAGGGAAAGGTGGTGGACCCGAAAATTTTCATGGGGCTTTATTTCCTGTCCCGCCGGCTTGACGGCTCCGGCAGGGAAGAAGGATGATCCAGCCGGGAAGGCGCCGGACAGCATGGCGGCCTCCCTGTCCCGGCAGGTCGATGGACGGTGTCCGAACGATCCTGTTCAGCATCAAAAGTTTCTGTGCGTGGTAAAGGGCTCCGGCGTCATAAAATATGCCGGTCCCATAAAAACTTCTGGACATTCTTTCCGTTTCGGGCTAAATATCTCCCCGCCTTACGGCACCAACCACTACATGGCAGGGTAGCTCAGTGGTAGAGCAGAGGACTCATAAGCCTTTGGTCGGGTGTTCAAATCACCTCCCTGCTACCAGTTTTGCAAACACCCCGGAACCGCTTGGTTCCGGGGTGTTTTAGCAGGTAACTGCCGGAATGGTAAAGAGTGGCAGAGAGAGCTGGTAAGAGGAATGGAAGTCCTGGCAGATTTACTTCAGCCTCAATCCGAAGACTCCGGATTTGCGGCCGCTGAGTTCCAGGGCGCGGAGACGTTCCGGGGGAAGGCTGTCGCGGGAGAATTCCGCATAGTGCATGCGGTCCCGGAAGTAATGGACGGCGCTTTGAGACAGGGCGAAGATGAAGTTCATGCCCATTTCCTCCGCCTTTTTTCTGGCAAATTCACAGAGCGTGCGGCCGTATCCCCGGCCTTCATGGCGGTGTTTGATGTACAGGCAGCCGAGTTCCGCGCTGCGGTGTTCCGGATAAGGGTACACGGCCACGCAGCCCACGATGCTGTCATCCAGCGTCAGAACGTAGTAGTCGTCGATTTTCGCGGCTATATCCTCATAGTTGCGGTCCACCAGTTTGGAGTCCACGACGGAACGGGCGATCATGGACAGAAGTTCCGGGATGTCCTCTTCTTTCAGGGGACGTATTTCCCGGTAGGAGTCCGTGTGGACCATCGTGCCCACGCCTTCTTCCGAGAAGAGTTCCTCCACCAGCACGCCGCGCATCTTGCCGTCCAGCAGGTGCACGCGGGGAATGCCGGCGCGGCAGGCTTCCGCGGCCTGATCCAGCAGTTCCCTGTGCGTCAGTTCGCCGGATAGTCCGGCAACCTCCGATTCCAGAATGGCGGCGATGGGGTGGCCGTCCCGGGAAGGGACCTTGTGGTCGTTGAGCAGGGCGATGTATTTGGAGGCGCCCAGCGTGTACGCCAGATGAATGGAGTCCGTATCAAAGGAGCCCGTGCGCCCGGAGGCTACGACGGGTATTTGATGACGCCCCAGGATTTCCCGGACGCGCTCGCGGACAAGCTGGCCGCTTTTCAGCGGGGCTTCCACCAGGGCGGAGCGCATTTCACAGACGCGGGTATGTTCGTATAGAGCGGAAGCGTCCGGCCCTTCTGCAATCAGAACGGGCTTCACCCCTATTTCCTGCAATGCGTCCAGGTCCAGCAGGGCATCCACCAGTTCCTCCGAGTTCACCAGGGGCTGTTCCACATGTACGGCAAAGATTTTGCCCCTGAAGTAGGGGACATACTCCAGTACGGAACGGACGTTGGTTGATTTATTGGGAGGAAGCGTGGTCAAGGAGTGCGCCGAAAGTTTGAAGGCGGAGGAAAGGGCCGTCAAGCCCGTTTCCTCCGCCCGAAGACAGGATGGTGTTTAGAATGTACGGGTTTCCGCAGAGTCCCGGTTGTCCATGGTTTCCGCGAAGTCCTGGGAGTCAAGCGTGACGGCGATTTCCTCATCGTCGGAGACGGGAGCGGAAGCCGGTACGGGTGCGGTTTCTTCCTTGCGGAGGACGACGCTGACCTTGCGCTTGGGCATCACCAGTCTGGGTTCCGGAGCCGCAGGCTGATAGCCTTCACCGATGGTGGTGGCATCGGAGATGGCGGCGGGGGCGGATTCCTGTTCCGGCTGCTGCGCCGCCTGCTGTTCGCGAGCCCTGGATACCTGTTCACGCAGGGCGGAGAGCAGGTCCGTCGGCATGCCGTCGAATCCGATTTCCGGGAGGCTGGCTCCGTTTTCCTGTCCGTCGTCGGAGGTCTCGAACTGGGGCAGGCTGGCCAGGAAGTCTTCAAAGGCGTCCAGGTTGGTGGTGCTCTTGAAGAGGTTGCCGATGGCTTCGCTCTTGATGCTGTCCATCAGGGTGACGAAGAGGTCATAGGCTTCCGACTTGTATTCCACGAGCGGGTCTTTCTGGCCCTGGGCGCGGAGGCGGACGCCTTCCCGGAGGGAGTCCATGTTGTACAAATGCTCCTGCCACAGTTTGTCAATGGCCCCCAGGATGATCTGGCGTTCCATATGGTCCAGGTATTCCGGACGTTCGCGGGAGGCCTTGTCTTCATACGTGGCCTTTACCTTGTCGATCAGGAAGGCGATGGTTTCGTCCAGCGGGCGGTCTTCCAGCTTGGCGGCATCCGCCGTGAGGCCCAGCGGGAAGGAGGAGTTCATCCAGGCAAGCAGTTCGTCGGGATGGGTAATGCCCTCTGCGTCCGGGTCAAGGAATTCGTGGGCGCGGGTGGCGATTACTTCCTCCAGCACGTCGTAGATCATTTCACGCGGGTTTTCCGTGGAGAGCACTTCATTGCGGTAACCGTACACGATTTCGCGCTGCTTGTTCATCACGTCGTCATAGTCCAGCACGTGCTTGCGCCACATGTAGTTGCGCTGTTCCACCCGCTTCTGGGCAGATTCCACGGATTTGTTCAGGAAGCTGTGTTCCAGGGCCTCGCCGTCGGCCACGCCCAGGCGTTCCATCATCTTGGTCATGCGTTCCGCCGCGCCGAAGTTGCGCATCAGGTCGTCTTCAAAGGAGATGAAGAACTGGGAAGCGCCGGGGTCTCCCTGGCGGGAGCAGCGTCCGCGCAGCTGGCGGTCGATGCGGCGGGATTCGTGGCGTTCCGTACCCAGTACGAAGAGGCCGCCCAGGTCCGCCACGCCTTCTCCCAGCTTGATGTCCGTACCGCGTCCGGCCATGTTCGTGGAGACCGTAACGGCTCCGCGCTTGCCGGCCAGCGACACGATTTCGGCTTCACGCTGGTGGTTTTTGGCGTTCAGCACTTCATGGGGGATTTTGGCCCTCTTGAGCATGCGGGAGAGGGTTTCGGAGGCGTCCACGCTGGCCGTGCCGATCAGGATGGGCTGGCCCTTGCCGTGGAGTTCCTGGATTTTGTTGATGACGGCGTTGAATTTCTCACGGCGGGATTTGAAGATGAGGTCGTTCTGGTCCTTCCGGATGCAGGGGCGGTTGGTCGGGATGGGAAGTACGTCCAATTTGTAAATGTCGTGGAATTCCGCGGCTTCCGTTTCCGCCGTGCCGGTCATGCCCGCCAGTTTTTTGTACAGGCGGAAGTAGTTCTGGATGGTGATAGTGGCATAAGTCTGGTTTTCGCGTTCCACTTCTACGCCTTCTTTGGCTTCCACGGCCTGGTGCAGGCCGTCGCTCCAGCGGCGTCCCGGCATTTCACGGCCCGTGTTCTGGTCGATGATGATGACCTTGTCGTCCTTGACGACGTATTCCACGTCTTTTTCGTAAATGCAGTAGGCCTTGAGAAGCTGGGAGGTGGTGTGCAGGCGTGCGCCCGTTTCATCCAGCTTTTTGGTGAGTTCGTTTTTAAGGCGGAGCTTGTCTTTTTCCGTCAGGCGGGGATTTTCATCCATTTCCGCAAAGGCGGTGCCGAGGTCCGGGAGGACGAAGTCTTCCGGGTGTCCGGGGGAGATGATTTCACGGCCTTTTTCCATCAGGTCCGCGTCATGGGTTTTTTCATCCACGGTGAAGTACATTTCCTCCTTCAGCTTGTAGAGTTCCTTCTTGCGGGTATCCTGGTAAAGGGTCAGTTCGTATTTTTCCACGATGCGGCGGAGTTCCGGGTCCTGCATGGCGCGCATGAAGGCGCGGTGGCGGGGCTGGCCCATTTTCACCTTGAACAGGTTGCGTCCCACTTCTTCCGTCCTGCCCTCTTCCTGGGCTTTCAGGGCCTGGGTCATCAGTTCGTTGCAGAGGTCGGTCTGGGCCTTCACCACGCGTTCGATGGAGGGGCGCAGGTTGTCGTACTGCTGTTCACGGGTAACGACGGCGGGGCCGGAGATGATGAGCGGCGTACGGGCTTCGTCAATGAGGATGGAGTCCACTTCGTCCACGATGGCGAAGTAGTGGCCTCTCTGCACCTGTTCTGATTTGGACGTGGCCATGCCGTTGTCGCGCAGGTAGTCGAAGCCGAATTCGGCATTGGTGCCGTAGGTGATGTCGCAGGCGTATTGTTCGCGGCGCAGCTGGGAAGGCATCATGCTCTGGATGCAGCCGACCGTCAGCCCCAGGAACTGGAAGAGCATGCCCATCCATTCGGAGTCGCGGCGCGCCAGGTAGTCGTTCACCGTTACCACGTGCACCCCCATGCCGGTGAGGGCGTTGAGGTAGACGGGAAGGGTGGCGACGAGGGTTTTGCCTTCGCCCGTGGCCATTTCCGCGATGTAGCCGCGGTGCAGGGCGATGCCGCCGAGCAGCTGGACGTCAAAGTGGATCATGTCCCAGAGCTGTCTTTGTCCGCAGATTTCCCGTTCTTCTCCGCAGAGCAGGCGGGCGCCGTGCTTGACGGCGGCAAACGCTTCCGGAAGGATCTGGTTGAGGTAGCGTTCCCGGAGTTTGTCGAACTGGGGCGTGATGTTGTTCCATGCGGCCTTGCCTTCCTCAATGGAGGCCGGAGTGGCTTCCACCGTGGGGAGGGCGGCGAATTCGTTTTTCAGGGATTCAAAGCGGGCATTCAGCCGGGAGGCAATGTTTTCCAGCTCTTCTTTGGGCGCGGCTTCCACGATGCGCACGGGCGGCAGGTCCATGGGGAGGAAGCGATGCAGGTAGCTCTGCCATTCCTTTGTTTTTTCAAGCAGGAAGTCCTGTCCCTTGCCGTTCCATGATTCCTCAATGGAGACGATTTGTTCCACAATGGGGCGCAGGCGGCGCACTTCACGCTGGTTTTTGGTACCGACAATCTTGGTTAGAATCCACTTAATCATCTTTGTCTTGTTGAAAATTGACGAGGTAGAGGCGCTTTCAGCGATCTAAGAATCGAAAAATACTAGCGGGTGCGGAAGGAAATGCAAGCACGGCCCGCGATTTGGGCAAATCATGACGTGATCGGTTCATTTTTGAATGACATGCCGGGGTGTTGGACCTGATTTTCCTTGCATCCGTATTTTCTCTGCAAGATGTTACAGGAGAAAGGAGAGAACGTTTTATGCCTTATGTCTTCCACAAACTTCCCTGCTGGGTTCCCATGGCCCTCGCCTGTACGCTGGCGGGATGCTGCCATGAGGACGGAACCGTCTGCAAGGACGATATTCATTTGATATCCGGGGAAATTAATGAAGAAGGGAATATTTCCCTTCATTTTGACTTGAATACCCAGTATCAGGGAGACTTGTACGTGGAGATGCAGCCGGAAGGCGATGAGGTCAACGTGTTCCTCTACACCCGGCCTGCGGGCAGAACTTCCGGAAAGCTGCTCTATGCGGGCGGTTATCAGCTGGTCATTCCCTGGCCGGAGAATGCCGCCTCCGTGGAGGTCAACCTCTGCGGCATGAAGCTGGACACATGGACAAAGGAGTAAAGACCGGCAGCGGAGGCAGGGCGATGTTCAACGGCCGGCCGGCTTGTTCCGGGTCAGATGGATGAGCCAGATGCAGAGCAGGGTGAACCAGCCGAAAAGCAGGAAAAGAGGAATGGTGACCAGGTATTCCGTGCCGGTGACGGGTTTTTCCTTGTTGCGGGACCGCAGCCAGTAATAGATGGCCATGGGGAGGATGCTCCAGAACAGGAGCAGGAAAATCTCGGGGATTCCGAGTCCGAATAAAGCTAACACAGGCTGGTTCATGAAAGGGTGGAAGGAGAGTTCCAGAATAATTTTTTCCTGACGGAATACAAGGGAAAAAGGCAGCGGAAATAAAGGGAGCAGCGGAAGCGCGTGGGGCGCATGAATCCGGAATCATGACATGTAACATCATTGGAATGATTCCAAATTGATGATATTATCCGCCTATGAGTCATTGCGATGATGGGCGCATACGCATCCGGGGCGCCCGCGAGCATAATTTGCAGAATGTGGATGTGGATATTCCCCTGGGGCGTTTGACGGTGGTGACGGGGCCTTCCGGGTCCGGAAAGACAAGCCTGGCCATGCATACGCTGTACGCGGAAGGGCAGCGGCGGTATATGGAAACCTTTTCCCCCTACGTACGCCAGTTCATGGACCGCATGGACAAGCCGGACGTGGATGCCGTGGAGAATATTCTTCCGGCGATTGCGCTGCACCAGCGCAATTCCGTCAGGACTTCCCGCTCTACCGTGGGAACGATGACGGGGCTGAATGATTACTGGAAGTTCGTCTTCGCCCGGTTGGCGTCCGGATTTGATCCGGAGACGGGCCGGGAGATCAGGCCAGAGACGCCCGGTTCCATTGACGAAAAGCTGAACGCGGAACTGCCTCCGGGCACGGAGCTGATGATTTGCCTGGAGGTGCCCCGTACGGAGTCCATTGACCTGTCCACGCTCAAGATGAACTTGGTGGCCCAGGGTTATTTGCGCGTTTTCGCGCATGGAGAGATGCTGCGGCTGGAGGACGATGACTGGTCCCTGCCGGAAGGCGAATCCCTGCTGGTGATCCAGGACCGCGTGCGGCTGAATGAGGAACAGAGGGAACGCCGTCTGGAGGCTCTGGAAACGGCCATGCGCCTGGGTGGCGGCGTGGCCCACGTGGTCCCGCGCGTGGACGGAATTTGGCTGCCGGCCATGAAGTTCCGCGGAGACTGGTATCCGCTCATGGAGCCGCGGCCCGGCCTGTTTTCCTTCAATTCCCCCCTGGGCGCCTGTCCGGAATGCCGGGGCTACGGACGCGTGATTACGGTGGACTACAACCGCTGCATCAAGCCGGAATTGAGCGTCAGGGACGGGGCCATCCATATTTTCGAGGGAGAGGGCAAGGTCTTCTCCGAATGCAAGAAGGACCTGATGCGCGCCTGGCGCAAGAGCCCCCGGCAGGTGCGTCTGGACGTGCCCTGGAAGGATTTGAAGCAGTGGGAACGGGACTGGCTGATGTATGGCGACGGCAGTGACCCGGATGAAATGTACGAACGCGGACTGTGGTACGGCATCGCTGGATTTTTCAAGTATCTGGAGAGCCGGACGCACAAGATGCACGTCAGGGTGTATTTGAGCCGCTTCCGGGTTTATCAGGAATGCCCGTCCTGCCATGGACAGCGCCTGAGGCCGGAGGCCCTCCAGTTCAAGCTGGGCGGAAAGAGCCTGCCGGACCTGTTCTGCATGCCCATGGATGAGTTGCTGGCCTGGGTGGACAAGCACGTGACGCCGTGTTCCCATGAAGACCCCGGCCTGAAGCATGCCGTGGCGGAATTGCGGAGCCGCCTGGAGTATCTTAATGAAGTGGGCCTGGGCTACCTGAGTTCCGACCGTGCCACGCGCACCCTTTCGGGTGGGGAGATCGAGCGCGTCAGCCTGACTACCTGCCTGGGGGCCTCTCTGACGGATACGCTGTTCGTGCTGGATGAACCGACCGTGGGCCTGCATCCCAGGGACACATCCCGCCTGATTTCCGCCATGAACCGTCTCAAGACACGGGGAAATACATTGGTGGTCGTGGAGCACGAGGAAGCCGTGATGCGCGCCGCCGACTGCCTAGTGGACATGGGCCCCGGCTCCGGCCGCGAAGGGGGGCGCCTGGTGTATTCCGGCGCTCCGGACCGTATTGCGGAGGTGCCGGAATCCCTGACGGGGGCGTTCCTGTCCGGCAGGCGGAGCATCTCCATTCCGCAGAAGAGGCGCAAGCCCAGGAAGTTTTTGCAGATTTCCGGCGCTACCCGGCACAACCTGAAGAAACTGGACGTGAATATTCCTCTGGGCGTGTTCGCCTGCCTGACGGGCGTCAGCGGTTCCGGCAAGAGCACGCTGGCACACGACGTGGTGTATTTGAACGCCCTGGTAGCGAAGGGCGGCGTGTGCGAGGAGGAGCCTGCACACGTGAAGTCCGTCAAGGGCTGGGAGCTGCTTGATGAAGTGGTGATGGTGGACCAGAGCCCCATCGTGCGCACACCCCGTTCCACTCCTGCCGTGTATTCCGGCGTGTTTGAGGAAATCCGCGCCCTGTTTGCGGATACGGAAACGGCCCGCGCCCGCGGGATGAAGCCGGGATTCTTTTCTTTCAACAGCGGCGACGGGCGCTGTCCCCGCTGCATGGGGATGGGCAGCGAGAAGGTGGAGATGCAGTTTCTTTCAGACATTTTCGTGCAGTGTCCCCTGTGCCACGGTGCCCGCTACGGGAACGAGGTATTGAGCGTGTACCGCGACGGCAGGAATATTGCCGACGTTCTGGGCATGACCGTGACGGCCGCCCTGGAATACTTCGGCGGGGAAAAGGGTGCGCGTGCCAGGCGCATTGCGGAAAAGCTGGGCGTACTCCGGCGTGTGGGGCTGGGCCACCTGACGCTGGGGCAGCCGTTGAATACGCTGTCCGGCGGGGAGAACCAGCGCCTGAAGCTGGCCAAGATACTGCTGGACCAGATGGGCTCCGGCAAAAACAATCCCAAGATGCTGATTCTGGACGAGCCGGGAACGGGGCTGCATTTTGCCGATATTGAAGTGCTGCTGGCCGTTTTCCGGGAGCTGGTGGAGCAGGGGCATACCCTGCTGGTGATTGAGCACAACCCGGAGTTTATCAAGTCCGCGGATTACGTGATTGACCTGGGGCCGGAAGGCGGAGCGGGCGGCGGCCATGTGGTTGCGGCCGGGACGCCGGAGGAAATCGTGGCGGCCGGCAAGGGTTACACGGGCAAGTACCTCAAGGACGTGCTCGAAGGCCTTCCCTCCGTTTACGATCCGCAGGACGCCGCCATGCCGGATTCCGCGGATATGGATATTCCGGCAGGCGTCATGGCCCTGCGGGGTGCGCGGCACCACAACCTGAAGAACGTGGATCTGGACGTGCCGCGCGGAGAAATGACCGTGCTGACCGGCCTGTCCGGGTCGGGAAAAAGCTCCCTGGCCTTCGATATCTTTTTTGCGGAAGGGCAGAGGCGTTTCATGGACGTCATGTCCCCGTATGCCCGCCAGTTTACCGAGCAACTGGAAAGTCCGGACATTGACCGCCTTACGGGCCTGCCGCCCACGGTGGCTATTGAGCAGAACATGTCCCGCGGCGGTACCAAGTCCACGGTGGGGACGGTTACGGAAATCTGGCAGTTCCTGCGCCTGTTGTATTCCAAGCTGGGGCAGGCCTATTGCCCGAAGTGCGGAGTGCCGGTAGGCAAGCGTTCGGAATCGGAAGTGGTGGAACTTGTTTCCCGGCAGTTGAAAAAGCATGGCAGTTTGGCCCTGCTGGCACCCCTGGTGCGCGGGCGCAAAGGGCATTACTCCGATCTGGCGCGCTGGGCGGAAGGCAAGGGGTATGAAGAATTGTGGGTGGACGGCGGCTTGGTGCCGCTGAGCGGCTTTCAGCCCCTGGACCGTTATTCCAGCCACGATCTGGACCTGGTGATGAGCCGTCCGGAAAGTTCCTGGACCCCGGATGAAGTGGCGCAGGCGGTTCACGCCGCGCTGGACATGGGAGAAGGCTTTCTGCAGGTGCTTCCTTCCGGTTCCTCCTCTCCGGAGTTGATGGGCGTGAAGCTGGCTTGCGCCTCCTGCGGCCAGTCTTTCCCGGAACTGGAGCCTTATACGTTTTCCTTCAACTCTCCCCGCGGCTGGTGCCCCGTCTGCCGGGGGCACGGCGTGGTGGGCAAGCGCAAGATGAAGGAAGACCAGGCCCAGTCCCTGCTGGAAGCGGAGTTGAAATACGACAAGGAGCTTGCCAAACAGGTGGATGACGAAAAGGAGGTGAAAACATGCCCTGCCTGCCGCGGCGTGCGTCTGAATGAGTTTGCCCGCGCCGTCAGGCTCCAGGGCGTGACGCCGGGTGAGCTTGCCTCATTGCCGGCCATGGAGGCCGCCAAACTGGTGGAGGGCTGGAAGTTCGAACGTGAAGAAGCCCTGATTGCCCGGGACGTGGTTGCGGAAGTGACGCAGCGGCTCGGCTTCCTCCAGCGCGTGGGGCTGGGGTATCTGTCCCTGGACCGCAGTGCGACGACGCTTTCCGGCGGGGAGACGCAGCGCATCCGCCTGGCATCCCAGCTTGGCTCCCATCTCCGGGGCGTTTTGTACGTCCTGGATGAACCCACGATCGGGCTGCATCCGCGCGACAACGAATTGCTTCTGGGGACGCTGGATGAACTCAAGCGCCGGGGGAACACCCTGCTGGTGGTGGAACACGACGAGGACACAATGAGGCGTGCGGACCGCATTGTGGACATGGGTCCCGGAGCGGGCGTCCACGGTGGGCGCGTCATGGCCCAGGGGACTTTTGAGGAACTGGCGGAAATGCCGGATTCCGTCACCGGGCTGGCGTTGCACCACAAGCCGCACCATCCGTACCGCGGCAAGCGGCGCCGGATACCTGCCCGCAAGGATGAAACCGCGTGGCTCCGGGTGGAGGGCTGCTGCCTGCATAACCTGAAGAATGTGGACGTGGCTATTCCCAAGGGGCGTCTTACCGTGCTGACCGGCGTTTCCGGAGCGGGAAAGACCTCCCTGATGACCGGGACCATCCGTCTGGCGGCGCGCCAGGCGCTGGGGGACAAACTGACCCGTGAGCAGAAGAAGCTGTGGAAATCCTCTTCCGGGTTTGACTCCCTGCGGATGGTGTACGGGGTGGACCAGAGCCCCATTGGCAAGACTCCCAGGTCCACTCCGGCCACTTACGTGGGGTTTCTGGATGATATCCGGACCCTGTTCGCCCAGACGGCGGATGCCCGGCGGCTGGGTTTCGACCGCGGGCGCTTCTCTTTCAATACGGGGCAGGGCAATTGCGAGTCCTGCAAGGGAACGGGCATGCAGAAGCTGGAGATGGACTTCCTGCCTCCGTGCTTCGTGCCTTGTGAAACCTGCCGCGGCAAACGCTACAACGCCGCCACGCTTACCGTGCGGTACAAAGGTAAGACTATTGCGGACGTGCTGCGGATGGACTTCTCGGAAGCGGCGGAATTCTTTGAAAGCCAGCCCCGCATTTCAGACCCCCTCAAATTGCTGGCGGAGACCGGACTTGGTTACCTGACGCTGGGGCAGGCCTCCAATACGCTCTCCGGCGGGGAAGCCCAGCGCCTCAAGCTGGTGACGGAACTCATCAAGGGGCGGCGCGTCAGCCGGAACGCCTTGATGAAGGGGAAGGAGCTTCCCGGAGACTTGTACCTGATTGAAGAGCCTTCCATCGGACTGCACCCGCGGGACGTGCGTCTTCTTATCGACGTACTGCACCGCCTGGCGGACCAGGGGAACACGGTCATTGTCATTGAGCACAACACGGAAATCATGGCGGAGGCGGATTATATTATCGACATGGGGCCCGGGCCGGGAGAGGAAGGCGGCCGCATCGTAGCCAGCGGCACCCCGGAGCAAATCGCTCAAAAGGATTCGCCCACAGCGGAATACATACGCCGGGAGTTGGTTGAGAGTGAATAGCCGTAACATTTGCAACGCCGTTCCGGATTTTTCCGGGACGGCGTTTTTATGTATGGACAAAGGCCGATTTTGTCAGATGACTCCTATAATTGTTTATAGAAAATAGGTGAGGGTACAGAATGTGGCGTTAAAATATTTCCAGATATTTTTTTAATATTATCCTCCATCATATCTACTTCATACCATTCCTTGTCTATACACACGGAAATGGTATGAATATTATTTCGATAAATACAGGAAACCGCCTGGTTAAAGGGTATGTCAGGCAACGAAGAATACTTTTTCCATAGGACATACATATCTCCTTCTTGAAAATAGTATAAATAATAGTCTTTATAAATATTACGACCGTGTAGATTAAAGGGATCTTCCAAAAACGGACAAAATAAAATACTATGCCCAATTATAAAAATTGTAATCAATATTGATATTATTACGACAAAGTATTTTAAGATTTTCATAATTTTAAAAAGGAGGACAAATGTTGGTCGGTTCAAGATGTTCTGGTACTACATGCTTGAATAGGCCGCCGTTCAAAGGAGGCGGGTATTTCAGTTTCCGGAAAAGCAATCGTTTTGAAAGGTTTCCGGAAATAGTACAACAAAGTCTTCAATTTAAATAATTTATAGTCAATATTTGTTTTTTCTAAGCTTTAAAAACCAACAGAATAATAATAGGGAAAATAGTAGTAATAAGAAAAAACAAATAATAAGTCCTATCATACTTGACAATATGGAACTGCCAAAAGTGTATTGCTCCGGATCCTCGGGATTAACATAGATACGGATCAGATTTCCCTCCGTGGCATTTTCCCCATGCTGATGCGACAGGAAACTTTTTTCATACAGGGATGTATACAATTTTTTCCCTTTCCAAGAATATGCTACACGGAATCCATCCTTGTTTTCAGCTTTCTGCATTTCCTCTATTCTCCCCTGGATTTCAACCCAGTTTCTGGAATATTTATAATTCATGTATTCCAGGGACAAAGGAAGACCCATTAACATTGTACCCAAAAAGCATACAAGAGAAAGCACCAATGCGGACCGTTTTTTTACGGAATTTATCCGCTGCCTATATTCATCAAGTAATCTTTTTTCACTGCTCGTATCAATTTCAGACGTTAATTCCGGATATAGGCCGGATATCTGGCGGAATAATTTTAATACCAGTGAATAATTACCTGATGAAAGAACAACGTCTGATCTGCCTGCCTCTTGAATTTTGATACTGTATACGACTGGAGTCATCGGGAATGCCTGGACCTTCCCATTGTTTTTAAAGATATAGGCATTTGAACCGGAAGGACCGCTTTCCAGAATAATACGGGTATCGCCGCTTAAAGGAATCTGCTTTGATGCCATGCGTATTCCCAGCACATACTGGTCAATAACAATTTTAAAATGATCTAAGACAATATGTAATTTTCCAAAAACAAGCAGCAAATTGATGTAGAAAGTTGCAATAATGAAAATCAGAGAAAAAAAGGACGTGATTCCCAGAAGTATGAAATGGCCATTGGCTTCCTTTTTTAATTCGATGATAAATGAATAGAAAACGACGGGAAAGAATATGCCGATGAAACAGAGGAATAGGAAAACCACTATCACTATCGGCTTAATTCCTGAAATCCATCTGTTATTAAAAATTATTGTATTCATAACATATTTTAATTCATAACAAGTGTTATATATACTTAATGAATGCCTTTCAAACTTATTAAAAGTATAGAACCTAATTCAATTCCAATGCAGGAGTTTTAAATTCGCAAGGAGCACTTTCGGGAGATAAATTATTGAGTGCATCCAGTATATAGGAAATGGAAAAATCACCTCTATTTCGCCGTATCATTATTCTCCCATTTCAACAGCAATATAAAGTATAAATGCAGAAAAGAAAGCTGTGAGAATGGTTCCCCGGGCCAGTACCCATCCCAGTCCATGTGGAAAATCATTAATCATGGCACAAGAAGGGGTATGGGGAAGATAGAGGATATTAATTTGCTGCCCTTTTATTATAGACAAGATAATTTTAACTTAATAAGTTCTTTCTGAAAATCTTTTCTTGGAAGAAATTGTCCTGTATATATTCTTATCCTGTTACTGTGCGGCAGGCCTATCCCTCCTATTTCGATCCTGTATGTTACTCTATAATTTTAATTATTTTTTACTTCAGTCTCCAGTAATTGCTGGGCTGTTTTTCCATCAGTATTTTTCAAATTCTGGTTAGCTCCTTGTTTAATTAGAAAATTGTAGGCGCCTATTTGTCCTGTACGAGCAGCATAATGTAAGGCAGTTTCTTTGTAGGGAAAGGTCATAGAGGGGAGCTTCATTTCATTTGAAGCTACATTAATATCAGCCCTAAATTCGAGTAATTTCTTCATGGTATCAATATCCCCGATAGCTGCCGCCAACATAAGAGCTGTTTCGCTTCCATTCCATTTTTTATCATATGGATTAAGATTTGGTTGTGGAGTCGTATTTGACGACAAATCCCAATATGATTTTAATGAATTTCTAATCATATCTTTTCCTACAATGTAGGCAGGAGTATTGTAATGTAGGTAGTAAGGAGGAATATAGGAGTTTTTTGTTTCTTCTTTTTTTTGGGATATGAACGTACAGGACCCTAATAAATTTAATGCCAAAATAACCGAAGGGAATATAATATTAGTTTTCATATTAAATAATTTATGCTACACTTATAATTTTTAAAGTTCATGTGCATGATTTTCATGAAAAAACAAGAATCATGCATAGATTTTTGTTATGCTTAAAATAGATAAATAATATTTTATGATTTGTGAACAACTTTTAAAGTAGGATATTTTTTTAATTTGCATTTTAAACAACAGTCAAATTTGAATAATCTTCTGCTTTCAGTAAGGAATCATTGAGATCAAAAACATGTATCGGAATCATATAATTCGGAGATATCAGGTACAGCTATTCCTTCAACATGGTGGGAACCTACTATCATGCATTCTCTACTCCATAATATTGAGTTGCCAATATGCCACCGCACACCCGAAAATCCCCCTTTGGGGTGGAGGCCGAAATTTTTTCCATAAACATCATCAGCGTCCAATTGAATAAGGTTTTCACTGCCAGTATCATAGCCAGTATCATAGGAAACAGTAGGCGATTTCTTTTCAAAAACAGGTGGAATATTTTCGATTTCCGGTGCCTTAGGTTCTGAAATAAACAATTTTATTATATACCAATGAGCATCATATTTTGCTTTTTCCTTAAGATAATCTTTCACTTTCTTGTCATAAGCCGCCGCCTGCATTTCAACAATATGAACAATATATCTTGGATGGAAGAGATTATCTGATGATGTTCCTGAATTTGTATACCCCCCAGTGAAATACTTATAATTTATTTGGAACCCATATGAGCTTCCATTCCTGGCCATTATTATCTTTGGCCCGTAAATTTAACTTCATCTTTAAAGGGCATGATGATCTTTTCTGAATTTCCATATACAATGAATCATCTTTTGATTCTGTTGAGAGAAGATCAGGTGTCCATGAGATAGAAAAAATAGGTGTATTTTTTATTTCAGTTGGAAGGTGGTTCTTACCGTTTGGATTAAAAATAATTGTTTCAGATTCAAAATAATCTTTATTTTTAATAGACTGTCTAGATTTTTTTCTTTCTGTGATTAAAACGCCTGATTCGATGGAGATACCTTCTTCTGTTTCTAAATTTTTAAAATAAACATGAGGGTATTCTGAAGAAATATCAGGAATAAAATCATCGTCATTCAAGCAAGAATCAAATTTATACAATAATTCGGATGCACTGGGATTGTATGCTATAAGCTTAGTGTAATTTAGTATAATTATAAATTCTGATAGCGAAATAATAATAAGCACAATAATTAGGAGATTTCTTTTAATAGTATTCATATGTTTTTATTGTGGGCGTGGAATCGGAGGAGTATTATTATTGTCCGCGGTACTTATAATTTTTGCTGGATAATACTTTAAATAGCTTTCGTTCTTTTTCAGTTGGAGAGAAAAGCTTTTTTCTCCTTCTGGTGCATTAGAATAAATTCTCCAGCCTCCATCGGAAATTGTACCATCTTGATGGCATGCCCTAAATAAATACCATATCCATTTTTTGCATTCGATGGATACAATGACGATAAGAATTTTTTAAATTTTCCCATGTCGGCATATATTTTAGATTTATCTTCCTTTTTTTATAATTAATTGATTTGTAGGCTTTTTTATTTCTGTAGCTGTTAAATATTCACCATGGGAGATTACTGCTAATGTATCATATTCCTCTGTAATATTTTTAGAGTTTTTCCTAAATATTTTATTTTTTATATGTGTTTTTCTTTGTTTTTATCTAGACAGGAAACAACGTAGATGGCACATCCAAGAAGGTCTGTAATTAACAATTTGTTTGAAACAAAACCGTATAAATTCCAACCTCCTTGTTCCTGGATAGGATCGCGGTTAATCCATCTGCCGTCTGCGGGATTGAGATGGCGGTAATTGTAGTAGACAAGTCCCAGTTCGTCATCCGAGAACTCGCAGGAAAACCTGAACTTGTTCTCCCGGGCCATGTCCCCTTCAGCGGTGAACAGGCCTCCGAAAGGTGCATGCTTGTAGCGGGTTTTTTGTTTCTGCTGGCCGTCAAGGATGGAAGTGACGTTCTTCAAGGCATCGTGGATGAAGTAGAGATGCTTTTCCTGCTGTGAAATGTTGTCTTTCCAACATGTCATCATCAGGACGCGCGTGGCCGTGGGCTCCGTCGGATCCCACAAATAGCTCTTCACCAGCAAGGGTTCGGGATGCATCAAATCCAGTTGGGCTACCTGCAAATAGCCTCGGTACAGGAACCGGGAATGGCTGGATACTGCCCCATTGACCGTGGTTTTCTTCTCAAAGCGCCTTCCCCGGTAGTCGTAGCCGCAGGTGATGGTTGTTCTGCCATCCTGGCTGGTGAAGACGACGGGGCGGTCTTTGGCCTCGTAGGATACCTCCCAGACACCCGTTGAAGTCTTGATCCTGGTCTGGTTGCCGTCGGCATCGTAGACGGGGTTAAAATCTTCTTCCCCTCCGGCAATATCCGTGTACTGGTTGAGCCGATTGGATTCGTAGGAGAGGTCTTCCTCCAGTTCCCGGGCGGTCTTGCGGTTGCCGATGTTGTCATAGCAGTACGCAAACCTTCCTCCCCGGCTGATGCGGTCTTCCAGCAGTTCACTGCGGCTGTTATAGGTAAAATCTCTTATCGTCGCGGGAGTGGCAGCATCCCATGAGTCCCGTCGTTGAGTGGGACGCATCAGCGCGTCGTAGTCGTATTCGTAGCCGGCCGACAATTCGCCGTCCGCTCCCTTCCTGTAACCAATAGCGGTTACGAGGTTGAGGGCAGGATGGTAGGTGTTTTGGCGGACCATGCCGTTGGGGTAGGTGAGAGAGTGGAGGAAGCCGCTGGTTGGATCGTACTGCCATGTAAAGGGAGAAGCGATGCCTTCCAGATTCATCCCAATAATGCCTCCCTGATGGCCGTAGTCAAGATGGGAGTGCTGCACCGTGCGTGTGCCGAGCATCAGGCGGTATCCGTTGGAATGCCCCAAGGCATTGTATTCTTCCTGGGTGCAGCTTTCCACGGTTCCAAAGGAAGTGTCCTGAATCATGCGGCCATAAGCATCGTAGGAAAATTCCCTGATACCTGAAGTGTCCCGGACGGAGGTCATTTGTCCGATGTGGTTGTAGGTGAACTTCCATCCGGGAGTAGCGTCATTGTGGGAGGCGGAGACGAGTTCTCCGGTGAGAGGAGCATAGGCACAGGTGGTGGTGATACCTCTGGCCTTGGTCAATGTCTTCAGACGATTGAGATCGTCATAGGTTTTGGAGACACAGGAACCATCGGCATAGGCTTTTTTCAGTTCCAGACCGGTGGCTGGATCGTAGAGCCGGGTGGTGGTGTCTCCGTCGGTTCGGCCGGAAGGATCGGTGGTGATGTCGCCTTCGTTTGCACGGAAGGTAGTCAGGGCCACCATGCGGTCGGCTTCGTCGTACGTAGGCGAAGCAGGCCGGCTGAATGGCGGTGCCATATTCTGCCGTCTTTCTGCTGCGTATGTCGTAGGTATAACAGGTTGTTCCTCCCAATGCATCGGTGATGCAGGCAGGATTGTCACAGCGGGGCAGATAGCTGGTGGTGGTGACATGGCCCGCAGGATCAGTAGTCTTAGCCGGGCGTCCGGCTACGTCCGTTTCCTCCATAATGGTGTTGCCGCTACCATCGGTTTTTTCCAGAAACATCCCTGTAGAGATGCAGGAGCGCCGTTGTGAAGAATGAATGCCTTCATGGTCAGTCTGGCTTACGCTAACCCCGTCTACGACCAGTGATTCAGCTGTGATCTCCGAAGTGGGAATGCGGCTAACAGAAACCAGCAAAGTAAACACGCCGGAAACGTTATGATATTTGGTGAATTTTTGAGGCGGAGGACAACATGGGAAAAGAGAAGGTATTCCTTGCCGGTGGCACGTATTTCTTTGCCATATTTTCAAAATTTACCCATTGCCAGGATAAAAGTCCGCGTGCTAGCGTC
>NZ_KQ971088.1:0-258 GCF_001580195.1 Akkermansia sp. KLE1798 | reverse complement strand
AACCCATGAGCACCTCCTTAAAGAAAATCTATGTCAACGGCTTCCCCAGCCTCTACGGGGGAGCGGGAACCGAACTCCACCACCAGATCCTGGTCTGGAAACACATGGACATTGACGTCCACATCATCCCCACCAACGACGGCTTCCAAAACGAAGCCCTTTATTTGGAAATGATCCGTCTGGGCGTCCATATCCACGCTCCCAACGACTGGACGGTCCTGCAGGAAGGGGATGCCATCATCGGATTCTGCAACGGCG
>NZ_KQ971087.1:63363-96541 GCF_001580195.1 Akkermansia sp. KLE1798 | reverse complement strand
CGGGGAAGACGGGGAAGACGGGGAAGACGGGGAATGTGCGCGGCCTCCCTTTTTGGCGGTCAGGTACCACGTTCTCAGGACGTCCCGGGCCTCCTCCGTCAGGCTGGCGCGTGTGGTTCCCCTTTGGATCAGGGAATCGAGGTAATGGCGGAAAAGGCTGTTCGGCGTGGAGGTCATGGGAGGATAAGGCCAGATTAGTCCACGGAAGGCCGTCTGTCACGACGATTTGCAGCCTCTCCTTTTCTCCCGGAATCCCGCCGCACCGGGAAATGACACGGTAAAGGATGGAATCCCCGGCGCAGAAGGGAGCAAATTGGGCTTTTCCGGCCCTTGTGCGGAGATTCCGCACCGGGACCGCCCGTCTCTCATTCCTGATTAGTTATCCTTATGTCCTTCTCTGAAGAATTAAGCACCCTGACGGCCCATCCCTCTCCCCTCGTGCGCCGTTTCATGTCCCTGCTGGAACCTGTGGACGACGCCCGGCTGGAGGCGATGGCACAGGAGAGCCGGCGGCTGACCCGGTTGCATTTCGGCAGGACGATCCGGCTGTTCGCCCCCATCTACTTGTCTAACGAGTGCATCAATAATTGCAAGTATTGCGGCTTTTCCCGGGACAATCCCATCATCCGCACCACCCTGACGGTGGATGAAGTG
This sequence comes from Akkermansia sp. KLE1798, assembly GCF_001580195.1. NCBI lineage: Bacteria > Pseudomonadati > Verrucomicrobiota > Verrucomicrobiia > Verrucomicrobiales > Akkermansiaceae > Akkermansia > Akkermansia sp. KLE1798. The sequence goes on along the minus strand of NZ_KQ971087.1, from coordinate 95,887 downwards.
GTTCAGGAGGCGCGCTACCTGCACGGCCTGGGGCTGCGCAGCATCCTGCTGGTGGCCGGGGAGCATCCCAAGTTCGTTTCGGACGGGTACATTCAGAAATGCCTGGACGCCCTGCATCCGTTCATCCCCTCCCTGGGGCTGGAAATCGGCCCCCTGCCGGATGACCGTTACGCGGAAATCGTGCATCACGGGGCGGAACAATTGGCCGTCTATCAGGAGACCTATGACCGGGAAGTTTACGAAACCCTGCATACGGCGGGGATGAAGAAGAATTTCAACTGGCGGCTGGACTGTCCGGAACGGGCGTACCAGGGCGGGTTCCGGCGCATCCAGATCGGCGCGCTGTTCGGGCTGGCCCCGTGGAGGCGGGAGGCGGTGGCCCTGGCCGCCCATCTGGATTATTTGCAGAAGCACTGCTGGAAAGCCGCCCTTTCCGTGGCTTTTCCGCGCATGCGGCCCTATGCCGGGAATTATGAATATGAGCCTGACCCGGAACTGATGCTGGATGACCGCCATTTTGTCCAGCTCATGACCGCCCTGCGCATCTGCTTCCCGAAGATAGGCATGTCCGTGAGCACCCGTGAGCCGGAGCCCATGAGAAACGCGCTGATGCATCTGGGCATGACCCATATGTCCGCCATTGCCCGGACGGAGCCGGGCGGTTATACGGGGGTGGGAACGGCCACGGCCCACCTGACGGTGCGGGGGAACGTGGTGGATTTGCCGGAGGAAAAGAAGGGGCAATGCAAGGCGACGGAGCAATTTGAGATCTCAGACCAGCGTTCTCCGGAACAGGTGGTCTGCGCCATCCGGGGAGCCGGACTGGAACCCGTCTGGAAGGATTGGGATTCAGGGCTGGACGTGGTTTAATTCCAGAATTTTCAAGGCAATCTGCCGGGCGTTCCAGCCTTCCGGCAGGGGAGGAATGCTGTGCCCGAGACCGGATGACAGCCTTGCCGTCCTGATGTTGTAATGTGGCATTGACGGCTTGTTTCCTCCACCATATTTCTGGAGGCCATGATTCGTTATTATTGGGGCAGGTTTTGGCCGTTTCTCCTGTTTGCGTTCGGGATTGAAGTAGTGGAAAACCTGTTTACGGTGTTCTTTGAATACCGCAACATGGATTTCGGTTTTCTGCCTTTGCTGAAAACGGGGTATGTTTTTGTAACGGAGTTCCTGATCACGATGTGCTACTGGCTTCTGCCCTATGCCATTTATCTGTGGCTTCTGCCCCGCAGCAAGGCCGGGGGCAGGGCGGACCGCTGGATCACCCTGGCGTGGTTTTTCCTGTTTGCGCTGGCCAGCCTGTTTGAAGACGTGGCGGAGGCTTTTTTCTGGAACGAGTTTGAGGCCAGTTTCAATTTCATTGCGGTTGATTATCTGATTTACACCAAGGAAGTGATCGGGAACATTTACGAGTCCTACCCCATTATTCCCATTCTGCTGGGCATTCTGGCCGTCTCCGTACTCGCGGCGTGGGGCATGCGCCGCTTCCTGATTCCCGGGAATGCTGAAGCTCCCCGCGGATGGAAGCGCGGCTGCGTGGTGGCCGCCCTGCTGCTGTGCGTTACAGGCGGTTATTGGCTGGTGGACATCAAGGACGCGGATGCCGTAGGCAACCGCTATAATTCGGAAATGGCCAAGGACGGCCTTTACAGCCTGTTCAGCGCTTTCATCAAGAATGAACTGGATTACCGGACCTATTACAGGACCCTGCCGGACCGGGATGCCGCGGCGTTTCTGGCCGGGGAGTTTACGGCGGACGATACTTCCGTACCGGATGCCGCCTCCGGAAGCGTGAAGAGACAGGTGCGCCCCGCCGCGGAGGCCATCCGCCCCAATGTGGTGGTGGTCATTATGGAGAGCATGGGCGCGGAATTCCTGAATGAATGCCGGAAGGACGGGGAGGACATCACCCCATGCCTGAGCCGTCTGGGCCGGGAGGGAATCTTTTTCCCGAACACGTATGCCACGGGCACCCGCTCCGTGCGGGGGCTGGAGGCGGTGAGCACCTCCATTCCGCCGCTGCCCGGCATGTCCATCGTGCGGCGGGAGGGCAATGAAAACCTCCGGACAATCGGTTCCATTTTCAGGGAAAAGGGATATGACCTCAAATGGATTTACGGGGGATACGGCTATTTTGACAACATGAATTATTTCTTCGGGAACAACGGGTTCCAGGTAATGGACCGCAACTCCATGGATGATTCCGAGGTGACCCATTCCACCATTTGGGGCGTCTGTGATGAAGACTTGTTCCGCCGCGCCGTCCGTGAGGCGGATGAGTCCTGCGGACGCGGAGTGCCGTTCCTGCAGGTGGTGTTCACGACGTCCAACCACCGGCCTTATACGTATCCGGATGGCCGTATTGACATTCCCTCCCACACCGGACGCCTGGGAGCCGTGAAATACGCGGATTATTCCGTGGGGGCCTTTGTGGAGGAAGCCAGGAGCAAGCCCTGGTTTGACAACACGCTGTTCGTTTTTGTGGCCGACCACGGCGCCGGGAGCGCCGGAAAAAAATCGCTCAATCCGGAAACGCACCGCATTTTCTCCATTTTTTACGCTCCGGCCCTGCTGAAGCCGGAACGGCGGGAGACGGCGATCAGCCAGATAGACGTGCTTCCCACGCTTCTGGGCCTGTTGAAATGGCCTTATGACGCCTCCTTCTACGGCAAGGATGCCTTGAAACCCTCGTACCGTTCCCGTTACTTCGTGAGCAATTACCAGTACATCGGCTACCTGCGGGGGGACGACATGGTGGTGCTCAAGCCCCAGCGCGGCGCGGAATTCTACCGGGACGGGAATGAAGCGGCTCCGGACGACCGCATGAAGGAGCTTGAAAAGGAAGCGATTTATTACTCTCAGAACGCTTCCGACTGGCGGAAGCACCTGAAGGAATAATCACTGGTTCCCCGGATGCGTGCCGGGATGAATGCACGGTTTTCCGGAGACGGAAGATTCCGGGAGCCGTTCTGCGCCGCCGGGTGCGTGCGCCTGCCTGGTGAAGGCCTGGGCCGGGTGTTCGGCCTCTGGCGGGGAGAATGAATGCCCGGAGAAGGAATCTTTTTCTTTGATTCAGCTTGCCGTCCGCCCATACGAAGGGCGCAGGAACCAGGATTTAATCAGGATTTGTCCGCGTCCTTGTAGTCCTGGAGGGCGTCCCGCAGGAACTTGAAGTGCTTCTGTATCTGCTGGCCGTTGGCAAGCACGAACATGAGGGAAATGCGGAATTCGTTGTCCTTCAGTCCATCCAGTTCCTTCCTGTCGATCTTCATGGAGAATTTTCCGCTCTTTTTCCCGAGGCGTTCGGAGAAGGAGACGGCATCGTAATCCTGGTTGACGGCGTAGGGAGGGTCCTGGACGTAAACGTTCAGGGCCTTGACGGTCTGCGGGCTCTTGTAGTTTCCGGAAATCAGGATCTGGTCCCCCTTGAAGGAGATGGAAATGCCCTTGGTTTCCACTTCCGGTTTGCCCTGGTAGTATTGCTGGCCGGGTGTGACGGAAAACACCTCGCAGGCGTCCAGCAGCGCGCAGCTGGCGGGGGTCAGGAACGTGGGGCTGGAGCCAAACGTATAGTTGCCCGCTCCCATCAGGGCGGTGCCGTACTTCTTGCCGTCGGACGTGGTCTGGTGGTTGTGGGGCAGGTTGAGGCCGTGACCCAGTTCATGAGCCAGGCCGCCGTACCATTTGGTCAGCAGCCTCCCTTCCTTGGTCGGCTGGCCCAGGTGCTTGATGTCGAAGGCGGGGTAGTCCAGGGCGAAGCAATAGCGGCCCATGCCGTAAAAGGGAACGCCTCCGGGATTGTCCGGGCCGTTCTTGTCGTCGTTCCATGTGGGCATGATGATCAGGGTGTGCTGGCTTTTCTTTTTGTCCGGATTGGCCTTGAAAAACTTTTCAATTTCCTGGGCCGCCTTCCATCCGCCGCCGTTTTCGTAGGGGTAATGGCTGGCCGGATTCTCGGCCTTGTATTCAATGATGTTGACGCGGCCGGGCGACTTGATGTCCATCCCGAAGGCCCTGGCTCCGTAGCCGTGCCTCTGCATTTCCTTTCCGTAAAACTGCTGGAGGTAAAGCATCAGTTCGCTGATGCGGCGTTCGTAGTCCGGCACGGGTTCCGTATCACTGCCCAGGAAATAAACGATGTTGAGCTGATGCTCCGTCTTTTTCAGGGGAATGCGGTCTTTCAAAATATCCGGAACCGTGACCTTGCTATCGGCCAGTCCGGCGGAAGCTCCGAGAAAGAGGAGGGAGAGAAGAATGGAGGCAAACCTTTTCAACATGATGGCAACGGTATGAAGCCTCCGGGGAAAGGCAAGGAAATTTCCTGTCCTCTTTTTTTGCGGGGAAAACCGCCTGCTGAAAAGGGCCGGGGACCGGATCTTTCCCCCCGCGGCAGTCCCGGTTTTTTTTGGACGCACGATGAAGAAGGCTGAAAGATAGAGATTGCAGGAAGGGTATTTTTATGAGAGTATTAATAAAGCAATGCATCTTCAATCTCTTCTCTTCTCCGCTTTATCCGTAAGTGCAGTGTCGCTTGGCTGGAGCGCGCTGGACAAGCCTTCCGCCTCCAATCTGATCTGGGACGACAAGCCTGCCGTGGTCGTCTATCCCCAGGCGGACAAAAACCCTGACGGCAGCTTGGGCAAATACAAGAAGCCCTCCGCCGTATGGGAAGCGGAAGGCTATCCCATCGGCAACGGCCGCGTGGGCGCGATGATTTTCAGCGCCCCCAACCGCGAACGTTTTGCCCTGAACGAGATCAGCCTCTGGTCCGGCGGCCCCAATCCGGGGGGCGGCTACGGCTACGGTCCGAATGCGGGGACCAACCAGTTCGGCAACTACATGCCTTTCGGCGACTTGTTCGTGGACTTCAAGAAAGGGGACCAGCCCGCCTCCGTGTCCGTGGAGGACTTCACCCGCGCCCTGGACCTGCGCGACGGCATTTACAAGGTGAATTACAAATCCGACGGCGTGACCTACGACCGTGAAGCTTTTGCCAGCACCCCCGCCAATGTCCTGGTGATCAACTACCGCGCCAGCAAGCCCGGTAGTTTCAACGCGGACTTTTCCGTGAATTGCCAGGTGGATGCGGACATCTCCGCCAAAGGCCCCGTACTCACGTGGAAAGGTACCCTGAAGAACGGCATGAATTTTGAAGGCCGCATCCTGGTACGCACGAAGGGCGGCACCGTTTCCGCCTCCGGCGACAAGATTTCCGTGAAAGACGCGGATTCCTGCACGGTTGTCGTCGCCATGGAGACGGACTACCTGATGGACTACAAGAAAGACTGGAAGGGGGAGGCCCCCGCCAGGAAGCTGGACCGTTATGCGGCCAAATCCGCCTCTACGGATTATGCCGCGCTGAAACAGGCGCACATTGTCCAGTACAAGTCCATGTTCGACCGCGTGAAAGTGGACTTCGGCAAAACTGAGCCGGAGGTGGCCAAACTTCCCATCCCGGAACGCCTGAAAGCCTACAAGAATAAGCCGTCCGATCCCGACCTGGAGGAAACCATGTTCCAGTTCGGCCGCTATCTGCTGCTTTCCAGCTCCCGGCCCGGAACCCTTCCCGCAAACCTCCAGGGTCTTTGGAACGAGTACGTGAGTCCGCCGTGGGCCTGTGACTATCACAACAACATCAATGTCCAGATGGCCTACTGGGGCGCGGAACCCGCCAATCTTTCCGAATGCCACCAGGCGCTGATTGATTACGTGGAAGCCATGGCTCCCGGCTGCCGGGACGCCTCCCAGGCCAATAAAAAGTTCAATACCAAGGACGGCAAGCCGGTGCGCGGCTGGACGGTGCGCACCTCCCAGAACATCTTCGGCGGCAACGGGTGGGCCTGGAACATTCCGGGTAATGCCTGGTACGCCCTGCACATATGGGAACATTATGCCTTCACCGGAGACAGGAAGTATCTGGAAAAACAGGCCTATCCCCTGATGAAGGAGATCTGCCATTTCTGGGAAGACCATTTGAAGGAACTGGGCGCGAAAGGCGAAGGCTTCCTGTCCGGCGGCAAGCCCCTGAATGAAGAGCAGCAGAAGGAACTGGCCGACATCAAGGCCGGCACCCTGGTGGCTCCGGACGGATGGTCTCCCGAACACGGCCCCCGTGAAGACGGCGTGATGCACGACCAGCAGCTGATTGCGGAACTTTTCACCAATACGATCAAGGCCGCCCGCATTCTGGGCAAGGACGCCTCCTGGGCCAAGAGCCTGGAAGGCAAGCTGAAGAGGCTGGCCGGCAACAAGATCGGCAAGGAAGGCAACCTTCAGGAATGGATGATCGACCGCATTCCCAAGACGGACCACCGCCATACGTCCCACCTCTTTGCCGTTTTCCCCGGCAACCAGATCACCAAGCTCAAGACGCCCAAGCTGGCGGAGGCCGCCCGCCTGTCCCTGGAATGGCGCGGCACGACCGGCGACAGCCGCCGTTCCTGGACGTGGCCCTGGCGCACGGCTCTCTGGGCGCGCTTTGGGGACGGAAACAAGGCTCATGAAATGTTTGAGGGCCTGCTCAAGTACAATACCCTTCCGAACATGCTGACGACGCACCCACCCATGCAGATGGACGGCAACTTCGGCATCGTGGGCGGCGTGTGTGAAATCCTGCTGCAATCCCACGCAGGCGGCATTGAAATCATGCCTTCCTCCGTGGATGCGTGGCCGTCCGGTTCCGTGAAGGGATTGAAGGCCCGCGGCAACATTACCGTGGATTTCTCCTGGAAAAACGGCAAGGTGGGCAACGTGAAGCTTTATTCCGAGCAGCCCAGGGTGGTGCCCGTGCGCGTCAACGGAAGCGTGACCCGCATGAAGACCCTGCCGCTGCAACCCAAGGCGGCAGCGGCGCCCGCCCCGGACAGGAAGAGCTAAAAGCTGGGATTTCAGCAAAGGCCGAAGCGGCGGGTGGAGAATTGACGGCGCGGTGCGCCGGGGATTTCCCTGTCCGGTTTCCGGTTTTCATCATTACCCTGCGGGTTGGCCCGCAGGGTATTTCTTTTCCGGACCCGTTCTTTAAGGACATCAAAGGGCATCAAGAAGGCGCGGCCGCAAACCGGAATGAATGGGGAATGCCCCATCCGGAAGCCGGAGGAGGGATGGACCCTGCGGTGCGGCCGGATCAGGGACGGGGACATGTTCCGCACCTGCGGATAGGGGAAATGGGCACAGCTTCAGGATTTTTTCCCCGGGATTCCCTGGGGACTCATCCTGCCGGGTTGCAGCAGAGCACGGGAACTCAACTGATGCAACGGTGGTAGTAGTCCACGCGGGAGATGAACCAGGACCATTTGAAGCCGGGCTTGCCGTTGTCCAGCAGCAGATGGGGACAGCGCTTGCCCGTCCAGTAGTAGTGCGGCACCACGTTGCGCAGCGGGATGTTCTGGGAGTACATCGTGTAGGCGGCCAGCTTGGCGGCGCGGTCGAAGGTTTTGACGATGCTTTGTCCGCGCTTTTCGCACATTTCAATGCCGATGGAGTACATGTCTCCGGGGCCGCCGCGGTCCGCATGGCGGCCGGTTTCATTCAAAGGGAGGTGTTGCATGGCCACGTACGGGTCCACCGTGTAGTGCCAGTTGCACCGCAGGGCTCCGTTGTTCAGGGCGCGGGCGTGCTGCATGGCGTCTGCGGACGGGTTTTCCGTGTTGTGCATGGTGATGAAGCGGGGCTTCATGCGGGAGGAACGCCGGCGCAGGGGGGAGGTTTTGGGCATGAGCATCGGCTGCACGTTGCATTCCGTCAGGAGCTGGCGCGGGGAACGCTTCACCAGCGGAACGCTGGAGGGGGTGAAGGAGATCATGGGCGCCGGACCGGCCTTGCCGGAGGTTTCCGCACAGCTGGTCAGGGCCAGCAGGGCGGCGGCTTCCAGCAGGAATGTCCTGCGGTCCATGCCCTGGACTTTTTCCAGCATGGGCTGGAGCTGGCCGGAGACACGGGAAAGATACGTGGCGATGGTGGAAAGGTTGTTCATACGACCGTCGGAAGGCAAGGAATGGGAGACTGGTGCAGGAAAAGTTTAGTCCAAACTAAGAGCCGCCCTCTTTCTTTGCAACGAAAAAGTGTGAAAGCCCCGGCTTTGTGCGGAATTCTTCACCCTTTTTGTCATATTGGACTGTTCAAACCGTCGTTGAGAGGAGAACCGTGTCCCCTTCGGTGGCCGTTACGGCGGCGGACCGGACGGGGGAGAGAATGAATTCCCCCTGCCTGGCCTCTCTGCCGTCCCAGGCCACGCCGCCCCGGAGCACCGTCAGCACGGCAAAGCGGGAGGGGTCCTGCGGAATGAACCGTTCCCCACTGTCCAGGCGGCATTCCCGTGAGGTGAAGTGGGGCGTGTCGGACAGGTAGCGTGGATCGCGGCTGAGTTCCCTGAATTCACGGATGGAGTCCAGGGCCTGTTCCAGGTGCAGTTCCCTCCCCCGGCCGGAGGCGTCCGTCCGGTTCCAGTCGTAGAGGCGGTAGGTGGTATCGCTGTTTTGCTGGATTTCCGCGATGAGATGGCCTGCGCCGATGGCGTGAACCAGTCCGGCGGGAATGTACAGGTGTTCCCCGGCGTTCAGATGGGCGGAGCGGATGAGCTGCTCCATCCGGCCCGCGTCCGCCGCGCGGTATATGTCCTGCTCCGTGGCGGATTCCTCCATGCCTCCGTAGATCAGGGCGTCCGGTTCCGCGTGGAGGACGTACCAGACTTCATTTTTTACTTCCCCTCCCCATGCCTCCGCCGTGCGTTCCGGAGGATGCACCTGGACGGAAAGATTTTCGCGCGCGTCCAGTATTTTGCACAGCAGCGGAAAACGCGGGAAGCGTTCATAGCCGGGGCCGAAGATTTCCTCCCGGTGTTCCTCCCACAGCCGGTGCAGGGGCAGGCCCTCCCATTCGCCTTCCTTCACGATGCTCATGGCTTCCGGTCTGTCGCTGATTTCCCAGGCTTCCCCGTAGGCCGTTTCCCGGTCGGGAAGTTCCCGTCCCAGCAGGGTTCTCATGTGCTGTCCGCCCCAGATGCGGGGCTGGTAGATCGGATGGAAGCGGAAGGGCTGCATCATGTCCGGAGGCTAAGGCATCCCCGGCCTCCAGACAAGCAAAATGCCCGCAGGAGGCCTGCGGGCATGAATGAGGGGGAACGGAGGGTTTCCGTGGGTTATTTCACGGATTCCCAGACGATGCCGATTTCGTCGAAAGGCACGTGTTCCTTGTTCTTGTCCGGCTTGGGCACGCCGTAATTGGTCCGGAACAGCGGCAGGATGGGGGCGCCCGTCTTGGGGTCCTTGCTCATGGGCTCCATGCCCACTTCCTCCAGCAGCAGGGTCATGCCGAATTCCCCGCCGGGGATTTCACTGATCAGGATTTCAATGGGATAGACATCTCCCTGCTTGACGGTGAACGTTTTCCCTGCGACCACGCCGCCCATGGTGTCATTCCAGTGCTTGGAGGTGGAGTATTTGTAGAAGGTGGAGGGCGGCACGTTGATTCCGGCGTCCCTGAGTTCCTTTTTCAGGGCGTCGTTGCCGGGCTTGTTCTGCATGGCGTTGATCCATTTCATGTCCTGCGCCGCCGTCATTTTGCCCAGGGAGGCCTGGAACCAGCCGTAGTCGAATACGTTCTGGTTGTTGAAGCGGACGGCGATCACGTCGTCCCCCGCGCCCACAAAGCGGAACGTTCCGGATTTGGGCGCGCGCACTTTCCCCCGGTAGATGGCGATCCACCGGCTGGGCTTCACCTTGTCCGCGCAGCCGTAGGCCTTGGGGGCCTCACTGGCGGAGGTTCGGGGAACGTAGAACTGCGCGGCGTAAAGCTGCTGGGGGGATTTGTAAAACCGGTTCAGGTCGGCTTCATTCCAGCCCCGGTTCACGAAGCGGGAAAGAATGGAGCAGAATTGTTCCTGGGACAGGTCGGTGGGGCGTCCGCCCTGCGTCTGCTTGGTATCGTAAAAGGTGCCTACCAGCGTGCTGCCCGCGGGTTCCTTGGAACCGAAGGCGGAGGTGGAGTCTCCCAAATCCGGGCCGAATCCGTTCCCCATGCCGAGCATGTTCCCTTCTTCCAGCATGACAGGTTCGTCGGGAGGGTCAATGTCGATCTTGGGCAGGTTCACCGGGGCGGCCGCAGCGGCCACCACTACCTTGACGGGAGTTTCCGCATGGGATGCGGAGGAGGTTTCCCTCTGCACTTCCGGCGGGGGCGGCGTATCTGAAGGCGGCGCGTCGTCAGGCGTGATGTAGCCTACGACCTTGGGTTCTTCGGGCGCGGCGATGATGATGGTCAGGGAGTAGAGGATGGCCCCGGCAAGGACTACGGAGAGAATGGATGTTGCCAGTGCGGCAATGTAATTTTTTCGCCTTTCCTTGCGCAGGGTTTCTACTGCTTCTTCTGTGGGTTCTATATGAAGGCTCATGAATGTATGATAACATGTTTGCCCCATATGTTGAGTAACATGCGGATAACAAGAGTAACATGTCGGTAACAGGCCCCCTTTTCCCCCGCGCTCCGGGAGAGGGATTTTTCCCGAATGCCTAGGCCGGATTTTCCGGGCCGGGGGCATGTTTCCGGTCCGCCCTCCCGCCGAGGATGATGGCCGTCACGGAGCAGGCCCCCAGAATCAGGGGGTAATACAAGTATTTCATGATCAGCAGGGGGGAGACCTGCGCAATGCCAGCGGCCATGAGCATCTGGGCGCCGTAGGGAATGACTCCCTGGACCAGGCAGGAGAAGGTGTCCAGAATGCTGGCGCTGCGCCTGGGCGGGATGTTGAAGCGGTCGCTGATGTCCTTGGCGATGGGGCCCGCCGTGATGATGGCGATGGTGTTGTTCGCCGTGCAGAGGTTGGCGAGGGAGACCAGCGCGGCAATGCTGAATTCCGCTCCGCGCCTTCCCCGGATATGGCGCGTAATTTTTTCAATGATGTAGGCGATGCCGCCGTTGAAGCGTATCATGGCAAGCACGCCGCCCGCCAGCAGCGTGACGATGATGAGTTCTCCCATTTCGGTCATGCCATCGCCCATGGAGCGGAACCAGTCCATGCAGGAGAAGTAGCCCATGCCTACGCCGACCGCTCCCGTGGCCAGCAGCCCCAGGGTCAGTACGGCCATCACGTGGACGCCCGCCAGGGCCGTGGCCAGCACCAGCAGGTAGGGGAGCACCTTGAGCCATTCTATCTGCACGTCCGCGCCTGCCGCCGGCGCCTGGACATTCCAGCCCGCCAGCATGTAGCAGGCCAGGGCGAGCAGCGCGGCGGGCAGGACCACCTTGACGTTGGCCCGGAATTTGTCCCGCATGGCGCAGCCCTGCGTGCGGGTGGAGGCGATGGTGGTGTCTGAAATGAAGGAGAGGTTGTCGCCGAAGAAGGCGCCCCCCACCACGATGGCCGTCATCATGCCCGTGTTGACGTTTGTGGCTTCCGCCAGTCCCACGGCTACCGGGGCCAGGGCCACGATGGTTCCCACGGACGTTCCGACGGAGAGTGAAATGAAGCAGGAGGCGATGAAGACGCTGGCCAGGAGAAGGTTGTCCGGCAGGAGGTGCAGGGTGAGCCGGACCGTGGCGTCTATGGCCCCCATGTCCCGCGCGGACTGGGCGAAGGCCCCCGCGAGCACGAAGATCCAGATCATCATCAGGATGTTCCGGTTGGCCACTCCGGCGGAGAACAGGTCCACCCGTTCCGTGATGCTTTTCCCTTTCGTGATGGCTATGGACCAGATGGCCGCCGCCGTAAACGCCACGGTGACCGGCACGGCGTAAAAGTCCTGCACCGCCACGGAGATGGCCAGGTAGAGCAGGAAGAACACCAGCAGGGGGCTCAGCGCCCACAGGCTGGGGGCCGGGTTTCCGGAATCGTTGTGAAAGGCGTGGTGCATGTGGCGGAAAGGGATACGGCGGGGCGGAAATGCCTGTTCCCCCGGCCGGCGGCTCAGGTACCCCGGCGGTCCAGGTACCACCGGTATATGGAGGCAATGCCCTGTTCCAGTTCCACACGGTGTTTCCAGCCCAGGGAATGGAGTTTGGAAACGTCCGTCAGTTTGCGCATGGTGCCGTCCGGTTTGGATGTATTGAAAGTGATTTTGCCCCGGTAGCCCGCCGTTCCGGCAATGAGTTCCGCCAGTCCGCGGATGGAGATTTCCTTCCCTGTCCCTATGTTGATGTGGCAGTTGCGGATTTCCGGACCTTCCCCGCGCAGTTGGGGGAAGTCCACGTTTTCCATCACGAAGACGCAGGCGTCCGCCATGTCCTCGCTCCACAGGAATTCGCGCAGGGGCGTTCCCGTCCCCCACAGCTCCACGGCTCCCGGCGTGACGCCGTATTTTCCCAGTACGGCCAGAATGGCTTCTTCAGAGGCGTTTCCGTCCACCTGTTCCACGGGGAGCATGTCCAGGTCCCGGCGCACGGCGTCCCAGGCCCCTTCCTCCAGGCATTTCGCCAGATGGATTTTGCGGACCATGGCCGGCAGCACGTGGCTTTTTTCCAGGTCAAAGTTGTCGTTGGGGCCGTACAGGTTGGTGGGCATCACGGCAATGTAGTTGGCGCCGTACTGGAGGTTGAAGCTTTCGCACATTTTCAGCCCGGCGATTTTCGCGATGGCGTACGGTTCGTTGGTGTATTCCAGCGGGGAGGTGAGCAGGGCGTCCTCCTTCATGGGCTGGGGAGCTTCCCGAGGATAAATGCAGGTGCTTCCCAGGAAGAGGAGCTTGGAAACGCCGTGGCGGAAGCTTTCCCCGATGACGTTCTGCTGGATTTGCAGGTTGCGGAAGATGAAGTCCGCCCGGTAGCGGGAGTTGGCGACGATGCCGCCTACGAACGCCGCCGCCAGAAAGACGTATTCCGGCTTTTCCCGGTCAAAGAATTCCCGGACGGCCGCCGGGTCTTCCAGATCCAGTTCCCGGTGGGTGCGGCCGATGAGATGCGTGTAGCCCCGGCTTTCCAGGGCTTTCCAGATGGCGGACCCCACCAGCCCGCGGTGCCCGGCCACGAATATCCTGCTGTTTTTGTCCATGCTCAGCGGAAATCGGCGTGTTTGACGTATTCCATATCATGGCGGACCATGATGCGCACCAGTTCCTCAAACGGCGTGGAGGTGGGGTTCCAGCCGAGCAGGGTTCTGGCCTTGGTGGGATCGCCCAGAAGCTGTTCCACTTCCGCGGGCCGGAAATATTTGGGGTCCACTTCCACCAGGATGTTGCCCGTTTTTTTGTCCCGGCCGCGTTCTTCCGCGCCTTCCCCCTCCCATTCCAGTTCGATTCCCGCCTCCCGGAAGGCCAGCGTGCAGAATTCCCGCACGGTGTGCATTTCCCCCGTGGCGATGACGAAGTCTTCCGGAACGTCATGCTGGAGAATCAGCCACATGCATTCCACGTAGTCCCTGGCGTAGCCCCAGTCGCGCAGGGCGTTCAGGTTGCCCAAGTAGAGCTTGTCCTGCATCCCCTGGGCAATGCGGGCGGCCGCCAGAGTGATTTTCCGCGTGACGAAGTTTTCCCCGCGGCGTTCGCTTTCATGGTTGAACAGGATGCCGTTGACGGCGAACATGCCGTAGGATTCCCGGTAGTTTTTCGTGATCCAGAAGCCGTATTGCTTGGCGACGCCGTATGGGGAGCGCGGATAGAACGGGGTGGTTTCCTTCTGCGGTACTTCCTGCACCAGCCCGAAGAGTTCGGAGGTGGACGCCTGGTAGATCCGGCATTTCTTTTCCATGCCCAGGATGCGCACCGCCTCCAGCATCCGCAGGGTGCCTACGGCGTCCGTTTCCGCCGTGTATTCCGGCACGTCAAAGCTGACTTTCACGTGGCTTTGCGCGGCCAGGTTGTAGATTTCGTCCGGCTGGACGGTCTGGATGATGCGGATCAGGGAGCTTGAGTCCGTCATGTCTCCGTAGTGCAGGTTGACCAGACGGCTTTTTTTCATGTCCCTTACCCATTCGTCCAGGTACAGGTGTTCAATGCGGCCCGTGTTGAAGGAAGAGGAGCGGCGCAGGATGCCGTGCACCTCATAGCCCTTTTCAATCAGGAATTCAGCCAGAAAGGAGCCGTCCTGCCCCGTGATGCCGGAGATCAATGCAATTTTACTCATGGATGGAATGTCTGTTCAGGGTTCGTCCGCCGGAACTTTTGTGGACCGGAAAACCGGCTCCGTCCAGGCAGAGCCGCGGGTAAGAGATAACGCATTTTTCCGGAAGTGACGAGGAAAAATGCGCAGGCATGAAGAGCGTCTGTTTTTTGTGCCCCGCCTACCGCTTGCGGGAGGCGATCATTTGCTTGAAGTCCCGGAACAGGTACTGGGGGTCGCGGGGGCCGGGGGCGGCTTCCGGATGGTACTGCACGCTGAAGACGGGCAGCGTCTTGTGGGCGATGCCTTCCACCGTGTTGTCGTTGAGGTTCAGCAGGGTGATTTCCACGTCGTCCGGCACGGTGGCCGGGTCCACGGCGAATCCGTGGTTCTGGGAGGTGATGCTGATTTTGCCCGTTTTAAGGTCCTTGACCGGGTGGTTGGCGCCGCGGTGGCCGAATTTGAGCTTGAAGGTTTTCGCCCCCAGCGCGTGGGAGATGATCTGGTGTCCCAGGCAGATGCCGAACATGGGGACTTTCCCGATCAGGGCGGCCACTTCCCGGTGGATGTCCGTCAGCGTGGCGGGGTCCCCCGGACCGTTGGAGAGAAAGACGCCGTCCGGTTTCATGGCCAGCACTTCCTCCGCCGTCGTGTGGGCGGGAACTACGGTTACTCGGAAGCCGTTTTCCCTCAATTGGCGCAGGATGTTGTACTTGATGCCGAAGTCGAAGGCCACGATGTCGTATTCCACGGGGGGCAGTTCCGTATCGGTCACCAGCGCGTCCACTTCCTCCGGCGTCATGGGGTGGGAACCGATTTTGTCCACGATGTTGCAGCCTTCCATGGAAGGGGCCTTTCTGGCGGCTTCCACGGCTTCCTCCGGGGTCAGTTCCGTGGTGAGGCAGGAGCGCATGGCTCCGGAGGAGCGCAGGTGCTTGGCTATTTTGCGGGTGTCCACCCCTTCAATGCCGATGACCCCCTGCCTTTCCAGCCACGGGCCCAGCGCTTCCGTGGCGCGCCAGTTGGAATGGAGCTTCGCCAGTTCCGCCACCACAAAGCCGCTGACCTGCGCCCCGGCGGATTCGTTGTCTTCCGGGTTGATGCCGTAGTTGCCGATGAGCGGATAGGTCATGGTGACGATCTGCCCGCTGTAGGACGGGTCGGTCAGGACTTCCTGGTAGCCGGTCATGGAGGTGTTGAAGCAGGCTTCCCCCACTTCCGTGCCCGTGGCTCCGAAGTGCGAACCGATGAAGACGCTCCCGTCTTCCAGTGCGAGAATGGCTCTCATGATGATAGGTATGCTGTGTGTGGTGTGGGATTAAAGGGTCTGGGCGTGGTATTCCTGGATGGTGCACACCTGGAGTTTCCTGTTTTTCAGCGCCTCGATGGCGTTCACGCAGGCCTGGGCGGAGGCCAGGTTCGTGCAGTAGGAGGTCTTGGCGGCGATGGCGGAGGAACGGATGATGATGTCGTCCGCCCGTGCGTCATGGGAGCCGGGCGTGTTGATGATGAAGTCGATGTCTCCGTTCTTGATGTGGTCCACGATGTTCGGGCGGCGCGCCTCGTTCACCTTGTAGGCGCGTTCGCATTCGATGTCGTGCTGGAGCAGGTGGATCATCGTGCCGCGGGTGGCGCACAGGGTGAAGCCCATGTCCGCCAACTGGCGGGCCATGTGGAGCACCCGCTCCTTGTCCCGGTCGTTTACGGAGATGAAGACCTTTCCTTCCGTCGGCAGGGGGTTGAAGGCGCTGACCTGTGATTTGGCGAAGGCGATGTCCGGGTCCGGGTCAATGCCCATGACTTCCCCGGTAGATTTCATTTCCGGCCCCAGCACCACGTCGATGCCCGGGAAGCGGCCCCACGGGAAGACGGCTTCCTTCACGCAGTGGTATTCCGGAGTGATTTCCTGGGTGAAGCCCAGTTCCGCCAGCGTTTTGCCGGCCATGATCTGGGCGGCCAGCTTGGCGAGGGGCTTGCCGATGGCCTTGGAGACGAAGGGCACGGTGCGAGAGGCCCGCGGATTCACTTCAATGACGTAGAGCTGTTCGTCCTTCACGGCGAACTGGATGTTCATCAGGCCGCAGACGTTCAGGCGCCGGGCCAGTTCCTTGGAGGCGCGCGTGATTTCCTTGTGCATTTTCATGGAGATGCCCATGGCCGGGATCATGCTGGCGGAGTCCCCGGAGTGGATGCCCGCGGGTTCCACGTGCTGCATGATGGCGCCGATGACGGCGCGCTCCCGGTCCGCGATGACGTCCACGTCTATTTCCACGGCGTTTTCTAGGAAGCGGTCGATCAGCACGGGGCGTTCCTCGGAGGCTTCCACGGCTTCGTTCATGTACTGGCGCAGTTCCTTTTCCTCATACACGATGATCATGCCGCGGCCGCCCAGCACGAAGGAGGGGCGCAGCAGCACCGGATAGCCGATGCGTCCGGCGATGGCGGCGGCGTCTTCCACGTTGGTGGCCGTTCCCGCTTCCGCCTGCTTCAGCCCCAGTTCCCTGAGCAGGGCGGAGAAGTGTTCGCGGTCTTCCGCCAGGTCAATGGCCTTCGGGCTGGTGCCGATGATGGGCACGCCATGGGCTTCCAGGGCGTTGGCCAGGTTCAGCGGCGTCTGGCCGCCGAACTGGACGATGACGCCGTCCGGCTTTTCCTGCCCGCAGATGTGGAGCACGTCTTCCAGCGTCAGGGGTTCGAAGAAGAGCTTGTCCGAGGAGTCGTAGTCCGTGGAGACGGTTTCCGGATTGGAGTTGACGATGATGGTTTCATACCCCATTTCCCGCAGGGCCATGGAGGCGTGCACGCAGCAGTAGTCGAATTCGATGCCCTGGCCGATGCGGTTCGGTCCGCCGCCCAGGATGAGGATTTTTTTCCGGCCCGTGTCGCGGGCTTCGTTTTCGTCCCCGTAGGTGGAGTAGAAGTAGGGGGTGTAGGCCTCGAATTCCGCGGCGCAGGTATCCACCAGGCGGTAGCCGGGAATGATGCCCTGTTCGCGGCGTTCCTGCCGCACGGCTTCTTCCGTAGTACCGCGCGCCAGGGCGATCTGGCGGTCTGAAAAGCCCAGTTTCTTGGCTTCCCGCAGGTCCAGGGAGGCCAGGCGGCCTCCGGCTTCCGCCAGGTCCCGCATCTGGGCCAGGAACCAGGGGTCGATCTGGGTAAGCTGGTGCACTTCTTCCAGGGAGAAGCCGCTGCTGAACGCCGTTTGGAGCCAGAAGATGCGTTCCGCGGTGGGGACGGCCAGCTTCCGCGTGATTTCCTCCGCGGAGGGGTTTTGCGGCGCCTTGGCGTCGAATCCCCAGCCCCAGCGGCCCGTTTCCAGCGAGCGCAGGGCCTTTTGCAGGGATTCCTTGAAGGTGCGGCCAATGGCCATGGCCTCGCCCACGGATTTCATGGACGTGGTCAGGTGTTCGTCCGCCTGCTTGAATTTTTCAAAGGTGAAGCGGGGGACCTTGGTCACCACGTAGTCGATGGTGGGCTCAAAGCAGGCAGGCGTTTCCCGCGTGATGTCGTTGCTGAGTTCGTCCAGCGTGTAGCCCACGGCCAGTTTGGCGGCCAGCTTGGCGATGGGGAACCCGGTGGCCTTGGAGGCCAGCGCGGAGGAGCGGGAGACGCGCGGGTTCATTTCAATGACGATCATGCGGCCGTTGGCCGGATTGATGGCGAACTGGATGTTGGAGCCGCCCGTTTCCACGCCGATTTCCCGGATGACGGCAAAGGAGGCGTCCCGCATGACCTGGTATTCCCGGTCCGTCAGGGTCTGGATGGGGGCCACGGTGATGGAATCCCCGGTGTGCACGCCCATGGGGTCTATGTTTTCAATGGAGCAGATCACCACGCAGTTGTCCGCGCGGTCCCGCATGACTTCCATTTCAAATTCCTTCCAGCCGATGAGGGATTCTTCAATCAGGATTTCCGAGACGGGGGAGAGGTCCAGCCCGCGGGCGCAGATTTCTTCAAATTCCGTCTTGTTGTACGCCACGCCGCCGCCCATGCCGCCCAGCGTGAAGGCGGGCCGGATGATGAGGGGGAAGGTTCCTATGTCCCGCGCCACCTGGCGGGCCTCCTCCATCGTGTGGGCGATGCCGGAGCGGGGCACGTCCAGGCCGATGCGGATCATGGCCTCCTTGAACAGGTTGCGGTCCTCCCCGCGGTCAATGGCGTCCGCGTTGGCGCCGATCATGCGCACGTTTTCCCGTTCCAGCACGCCGCTGCGGTGCAGTTCCATGGCGCAGTTCAGGGCGGTCTGGCCGCCCAGGGTGGGGAGCAGGGCGTCCGGTTTTTCCCGGATGATGATTTTCTCCACGAATTCCGGGGTAATCGGTTCAATGTAGGTGCGCGGGGCGGTCTCCGGGTCCGTCATGATGGTGGCGGGGTTGGAGTTGACCAGCACCACTTCATAACCTTCTTCCCGGAGGGCCTTGCAGGCCTGGGTGCCGGAGTAGTCGAATTCACAACCCTGGCCGATGACGATCGGGCCGGACCCGATCACGAGAATCTTTTTGATGGAGGTGTCTTTAGGCATAATGGCGATGGAAGAATCTTGCAGTCCTGGACCGTGGATTTCCGCCGGGGGAATTAAGTGCCCGCAGGCTCCCGGAGGAAAGTTTTTTTACGGCAAATGACGCGGATTTTTGAGGGAAAAGCACCGGAGGGGCCGGCGGAAGAGGCGCGGGGCGCATCCGGGTGCGCCAAGGCTCCGGAGCCGTGCCGTTCCCCCTGCGGGCTGAGGCTTGTCCCGCAAAGGGGCGGCATGACTCCGGAGCTCCGTCGTTGCACCCTAATAGATGAACAGCATTTCCCGGTACTTGGGGAGAGGCCAGGACCGGTCGTTCACCAGGGTTTCTGCGGCATCGACGCTGGTTCTCAATCGGGACATCGCTTCCAGGATGTCCTCATGGCAGCTTGTGAGCGCCGTTTCCAGGGTGTCCAGGTCGGTCACGATGGAGTCCAGGGCGTCGCCGAGCTTGTCCGCCAGTTTCCGGAGGGAGGCGGTACCGATGGTCTGCTTGGCGTCCAGCGCCCTGGAGAGCGCGGAAACGGTTTGCTTGTATTCATTGCGCAGGGCGGGGAGGATGATGGTGGCCGCCATTTCCCAGGAAAGGCGCCCTTCAATGCGGATGCGCCTGTGGTATTCTTCCAGGAAAATTTCAAACCGGGATTCCAGTTCCCGCCGGGAGAACACGCCGTATTTCTCGAACAGGTCCAGGTTTTTTTCATTCACCAGGGTGTGGAGCGCCGTCATCGTGTTCTTCAGGTTGGGCAGGCCGCGGCGTTGCGCCTCCTTCACCCATTCCTCGGAATAGTTGTCTCCGTTGAAGATGATTCTCTTGTGTTCGGAGATTCTCCGCTTGAGCGTTTCCTGGAGCTGGGACAGGAAGGTTTCCGGCGCGAAGGAGGAGAGTTCCTCCGCCAGGGAGTCGAAGGCTTCCGCCACGATGGTGTTCAGCGTCATCATCGGTCCGGCGCAGGACTGGGCCGAGCCGGGGGCGCGGAATTCGAATTTGTTGCCGGTGAAGGCGAACGGGCTGGTGCGGTTGCGGTCCGTGGCGTCTCGCGGCAGGATGGGCAGCGTGTCCACGCCGATTTTGAGCGTGTCGTCGCGCCTGCCGCAGCCGGAGGAGCCGTTGATGATGTTTTCGATCACCTCGTTGAGCTGGTCGCCCAGGAAGATGGAGATGATGGCGGGCGGCGCCTCGTTCGCGCCCAGGCGGTGGTCGTTGCCCGCGCTGGCCACGGAGTTGCGGAGCAGGTCGCTGTGTTTGTCCACGGCTTCAATGATGGCGGTCAGCACGGTCAGGAAGATGGCGTTCTGCTGCGGGTCGTTGCCGGGGTCCAGCAGGTTCTTTTCCCCGTAGGAGATGGACCAGTTGTTGTGCTTGCCGGAGCCGTTGACGCCCGCGAAGGGCTTTTCATGAAGCAGGCACACCAGTCCGTGGCGGTTAGCCTGCTGGCGCAGGATTTCCATCACCAGCATGTTGTGGTCCACGGCCAGGTTCACGTCTTCAAAGAGGGGGGCCAGCTCGAATTGTGCCGGGGCCACCTCGTTGTGGCGCGTCTTGGCCGGAATGCCCAGCCTCCAGAGTTCCTTTTCCACGTCGCTCATGAAGTTGAGGATGCGGGGCTTGATGGAGCCGAAGTAATGGTCCTCCAATTGCTGGTGCTTGGCGGGCGGCGCGCCGAAGAGGGTGCGGCCCGTCTGGACGAGGTCCGGCCGGTTCAGGTAGAAGTTTTTGTCAATGAGGAAGTATTCCTGCTCCGGGCCCAGCGTGATGGTGACATGGGCGTCCGGCAGGTTGAAGCACTTCATGAGCCTTTTGGTGGCGTTGCCCAGCGCTTGACGGGACCGGAGCAGGGGAGTCTTTTTGTCCAGCGCGTCTCCCGTGTAGGAACAGTAGGCGGTGGGGATGCACAGGGTGGCGCCGTTTCCGTGCCTCTTGATGAAGGCGGGGCTGGTGGGGTCCCACGCGGTGTAGCCGCGCGCCTCAAACGTGCAGCGCAGGCCGCCGGAGGGGAAGCTGGAGGCGTCCGGTTCGCTCACGATCAGGTTCTTGCCGGAGAAGCTCATGACCGGTTCCATGCCTTTGGGGTCCAGGAAGGAGTCGTGCTTTTCCGCCGTGGAGCCCGTCATGGGCTGGAACCAGTGGGTATAGTGAGTGGCTCCCCGTTCGATGGCCCATTGCTTCATGGCGTGCGCCACGTCCGCGGCAATGTCCGCATCCAGCGGCAGGCCGTCCTGGATAGTGGACAGGAGGGTTTTTGCCGTGTCCTTAGGAAGATATTTTTTCATCACTTCCGTGCTGAAGACGTCGGCGCCGTAATAATCAATGTTGACAGGCGCGCTCTCGCCCGGGGTGCCGGCGGGCACGGAGGCGATGGCGCTGATGGCTTGTGTTCTTGTCGAGTCACTCATAATGGTTAACTGCTGCATCTTTTATACAGCAAGAAGCGTGCCAACTTTTTTCATCCTTGTTCCCGACAGGACTGGATGTCTATGCAAGGCGTCCACCGTCAATGTGTTCCGGTACGATTTTCCCAGCGGTTCGTGGAGGCGGCTCGTGGAAGGTAAATAAGGAGGCATTTACAAAAATGTAAAATAGCCGGGAAACAATATTTACAAAATTGTAAAAAAGGATGGTGTCTTTTCATGAGGTTTCCCCTCCTTGCCGTTTCCCGGAAAAGGCGGGGAAGCCGGGAATGCCTGTAAAACAGGACGTTTATGGCCGGAAGGAGGGGATGATGGAATCAGAGAGGATAAAGTTGGCACGGTTTTTGCTGTAATGAAGGAAGCTTAACCCAAACAAAACAGCAAACTGATGAATAGTGATCAATTCGAGACAGGCATTCCTGCGCCGCAGGGATTGTATGACTTTGAACAGGAGAGGGACGCCTGCGGCGTGGGCCTGGTGGCGGACCTGAAGAACGAACCCAGCCACAGGATTATTGAGATGGGGGTCACCGTTCTCAAGAGGCTGATGCACCGCGGCGCGGTGGGGAGCGATCCGGAAACGGGCGACGGCGCAGGCATCATGCTGGCCCTGCCGGATGAGTTTTTCCGTCTCGCCCTCCCGAACCAGCTTCCCGCGCGCGGCAGGTACGGCGTGGCGATGATGTTCGGCGGCTGCGGCCATGAAGAGGAGTTGGAAGCCGCCGTGACGGAAAACGGCGGCAGGGTGATTGGCTGGAGGCAGGTGCCCGTCAACCGGGACAGCATCGGGAAGAATGCCCAGCGCACCTGCCCCCTGATCCGCCAGCTGTTCATCGACGGCAGCGGTTTTGCGGACCAGGCGGAGTTTGAACGCAAGCTGTTCGTGATGCGCCGGGAGATGGAGAGGCGAGTGGAAGGCTGCTACGTGTGCAGCTGCTCCAGCCGGAGCATCGTGTACAAGGGGCTGTTCCTCGGCACGCAGATTGACGGTTTTTACGAGGATCTGGCGGATGAGCATTTCAAGTCTCCGCTGGCTCTCGTCCACCAGCGCTACAGCACGAATACCTTCCCCACCTGGAGCCTGGCCCATCCCTTCCGCTACCTGGCCCACAACGGTGAGATCAACACCCTGCGGGGGAACCTGAACCACCTGAAGGTGCGGGAGCCGCATTTATCCTCCTCCCTGCTGGGGGAGGACCTCCGGAAGCTCCTGCCCCTCATTCCCCCCGGCCAGAGTGATTCCGCCTGCCTGGACAACATGGTGGAGCTGCTGGTGGCCGCCGGGCGCGACCTGCGCCACGTGATGCTGATGCTCATGCCGCAGGCCTGGGGCGCCAACTACCATCTGGGGCCGGACGTGCGCGGCTTTTTTGAATACCATTCCGCGATGATGGAGCCGTGGGACGGCCCGACCGCCGTCGTTTTTTCCGACGGCGTGAATGCGGGGGCCATGCTGGACCGCAACGGTCTGCGTCCCGCCCGGTACACGCTGACCACGGACGATATTTTCATTCTGGCCTCGGAAACGGGCGTGGCGGACATTCCCGCGGAGAAAGTGGCCCGACGGGGGCGTCTGCGCCCCGGTGAGATGATTTACTGCGACCTGGTGAACCACCGGCTGGTGTCCGACGCGGAGACCAAGAACGAGATGGCCCGGCGCATGCCCTACCGCCGCTGGGTGGAAAAGAACAAGATTTCCGTCCGTTCCCTGTTTGATTCCATTTCCGCTTCCGCGGAAATGCCGGACCTGACGGCGCACCAGCGCCGGTTCGGATTCACGCAGGAGGACGTGGAACTGATCATACGCCCCATGATGATGAAGGGGGCGGAGCCTCTCGGCTCCATGGGGAACGACGCCCCGCTGGCCGTCCTTTCCGGGAAGGCCCCCCTTCTGTTCAATTATTTCAAGCAGTTGTTCGCGCAGGTGACCAACCCTCCCATCGACCCCATCCGGGAGGAACTGGTCATGAGCCTGACCACGTACATCGGCAACCATCCCAATATTCTGGAAGAAACGCCGGAGCACGCCCGGCTGATCAAGATGGAGCGCCCCGTCATCACGGATGAGGAGCTCAACAGCCTCTGCAATATCCGGGAGGCCGGATTCCCTTCCGCCAGGCTTTCCATCCAGTTTCCGGAAGGTGGGGACGGAAAGGAGCTGCGGGCCGCCCTGGACAACCTGGCTGAGTCCGCCGTGGGGCTGGTCAGGTCCGGCGTGCGCATCCTGGCGCTGACGGACCGCAACATTGGCCGCGGCTATCTTCCCATTCCCAGCCTGCTGGCCTGTTCCGTGGTGCACCGCGCCCTGGCGGCGGAAGGGCTGCGTTCCGACGCGGGCCTGATCGTGGAGACCGGGGAGGCGCGGGAAACGATGCATTTTGCTCTGCTGCTGGGCTTCGGGGCTACGGCGGTCAACCCGTACCTGGCCCTGGCGACGGTCACTTCCCTGGCCGCGCCGCAGGACTGCCCGCTGGATGTGGTGAAGGCTTCCGGCAATTATATCAGGGCCATTGACAAGGGCCTGCTCAAGATCATGTCCAAGATGGGCATTTCCACCCTGCGCAGCTACCGTTCCTCCCAGTTGTTCGAGGCCGTGGGGCTGAACCGTGACCTCATTGACGAGTTTTTCCCCGGCACCGTGAGCCGCGTGGGCGGCATCGGGCTGGAGGAGATAGCCGCGGAGTGCAACCAGCGGACCGCGCAGGCCGCCGGGGAGGAAGGCAGGCTGGACGCCGGGGGCCAGTACAAGTACCGGAAGGGCGGCGAGAACCACCTCTGGAACCCGCAGACGCTCCAGGCTTTCCGCGCCGCCGTGCGCGACAACGACGAACGGAAGTACCGCGAATTCGCGGATTACAGCAACCATCAGGCGCAGCACCTGTGTACGCTGCGCGGCCTGTTTGAGTTCGTTCCCGCGGAAGCCGTTCCCGTGGAGGAAGTGGAGAGCGTGGATTCCATCCTGCGCCGTTTTGTTTCCGGGGCCATGTCCCTGGGCTCCCTGAGCCCGGAGGCCCATGAGACCATCGCCATCGCGATGAACAAGATCGGGGCCAAAAGCAATTCCGGGGAAGGGGGCGAGGACGAGGCCCGGTACGAGCCCAATGCCAGGGGCGAGGTGCGCTACAGCGCGATCAAGCAGATAGCCAGCGGACGCTTCGGCGTCACCATCAATTATCTGCGGCACGCGTCCGAACTCCAGATCAAGATGGCCCAGGGAGCCAAGCCCGGGGAGGGCGGCCAGCTTCCGGCCCACAAGGTGGATCCGTACATCGCCCGGCTGCGCCATTCCATGCCGAACGTCAGCCTTATTTCCCCGCCGCCGCACCATGATATTTATTCCATTGAGGATTTGGCCCAATTGATTTACGACCTCCGGAATTCCAACCCGGAAGCCCGCGTCTCCGTCAAGCTCGTTTCCGAGGTGGGCATAGGCGCGGTGGCCGCCGGGGTGGTGAAGGCCCATGCGGACGTGGTCGTGGTCAGCGGGCATGACGGCGGAACGGGAGCCTCCCCGCTCACCAGCGTGAAGCACGCCGGGCTGCCGTGGGAACTGGGACTGGCGGAAACGCAGCAGACGCTTGTGCTCAACAAGCTGCGTTCCCGCGTGCGGCTCCAGGTGGACGGCCAGTTGCGCACCGGGCGCGACGTGGTGATGGCGGCCCTGCTGGGAGCGGAGGAATTCGGCTTCGGCACCGCCATCCTGATTTCCATCGGCTGCGCGATGCTCCGCAGGTGCCATGAAAATACCTGCCCGGTGGGCGTGGCCACCCAGGACCCGGCCCTGAGGGCCAAGTTCAGCGGCAAGCCGGAATACGTCATCAATTATCTCCGCTTTGTGGCGCAGGAAACGCGGGAAATCCTGGCTTCCCTGGGGCTCCGTTCCCTGGATGAGGCCGTGGGCAGGACGGACCTGCTTTCCGTGAACCGAGCCATTGATTTCTACAAGGCGCAGCACCTGGACTTTTCCTCCATCCTTCATGCGGCGGAGGGCGACGGACGCAGGTTCGACCCCTCCTTTGAAAGGGAGCCGCTGGACAATTACGACCGCCGCCACCTGCTCCCGGACCTGCGGCCCCTGCTGGAGAAAGGGGAAAAGAGCGAGCTTTTCCGCGAGATCCGCAACGTGGACCGGACGGTGGGCACGGAGCTTTCCGGAGAGCTGGTGATGAAGTTCGGGCCGCGCGGTCTGGCGGAAGACACGCTCACGGTACATTTTACCGGGTGCGCGGGGCAGAGCTTCGGGGCCTTTCTGGCGCCGGGCATTACCTTTGAACTCGTCGGGGAAGCGAACGACTTCGTAGGCAAGGGGCTTTCCGGCGGCAAGATTGTCGTGCGGCCTCCGGAGAATATTTCCTATGTTCCGTCGGACAATGTCATTGCCGGGAACGTTATCGGCTACGGCGCCACGTCCGGGAAAATTTTTCTGCACGGGCAGGCCGGGGAACGCTTCGCCATCCGCAACAGCGGCGCCACGATGGTGGTGGAGGGCATCGGCGACCACGGGTGCGAGTACATGACCGGGGGCCGCGTGGCGGTGCTCGGCAAGGTGGGCGTCAACTTCGCCGCTGGGATGACCGGCGGCCTGGCCTACGTGTACGATGCGGACAACAACTTCGATCAGAAATGCAACCTGGGCAGCGTGGACCTGGAAACGGTCATGCCGCACTCCGCCGACGAGGCGGAACTGCTCCAGCTTATTTATGAGCATTACATGGCTACCGGAAGCCGCCGCGCCTGCGGCCTGTTGAGCAACTGGCCGGAGGAACGCGGCAAGTTCATCAAGGTCTTCCCGGTGGAATACCGCCACGCCCTGGCCATGCATTCCTGAAAGAAGCATTCAGCAGGTTTCTGTTGTTTGGGTAACGCTAGGGGCCTCCGCGGGAGCGGGGGCCCCGAATTATGTTGATACCCCTTCCCGGAATTGTTGCGGCGGCCGTCTTCCGGAAGGGAAGGGTTCAGGGCGGGATGAGCTGGAGCGGGGTGAGCTGGGATGGGGTTTCTGTTCCGGCTGTGTGGGAAAAGTGAGCAAAACGTGCGGTTTTGCATGGAATCGGTACGCCGAAGGGTTCGGCGGAATTTATTTTGTGCAGGAAATGGAGGCCTTTTTCCGCTGGAATATCAGTTTTTGAGTATGCGGCAAGAGGAATAATGATTGTTTGATAAGTTTATTAAATTATTGATGCTCAAGATTATGGAATATTTTAAAAATATTGCTTCCGGGTAGTGGGATGAATAATGAAAAATAAGGATTTATGTATTTTTTCTAAAATAATGTGAATGAGTCAAAAAATAGTGGCGAAGTGGAGGAGGTGATCCCGGTGTTGCTGGCGGTATTGATGGGGGGCCTGCACTTCGATCTGGACATGAAGGATTTTTCGTATAGCTTATCGGAACTGACAGACAGTAAATTTATTATATTTTCGGATATGGTTAAATTGCTGTTTTTGTTTGGATATAAGTTGAATATTATTTGGCTTAATGAAAAATACCTGATATCATTAGAAATCATAATAAATTTAATGTATGTTATTGAGCATCATTCGTTTTACCGGAATAGCAGCAGTTGTTTTTTCTTTTTTTGGAATGCGGGTGCAGGCCGTTCCTGTCAATGTACCGGAAAAATTACCCGAGTGCCCGGTCAAGTTCATCCGGGGGATATTGGCGGACAGCCAGGGAGCCATCTGGGCGGTGGGGGAGCGCGAGAGCATCTACCGTCTGGATGTTAAAAACGGGGCTTATGAGAAGTCATGGGTGAACGTGAATTATTCTTCCAGCTTTCCGCGGAAAGCCAATTTCACCTGCATTGCCGAAGACCGGCAGGGCCGGATCTGGGTGGGGACGGACGATTGCGGCGTGGCCGTCTTTAACGGACAGGAATGGAAAATGTATGACCGCAGCAACGCCCTGAATGGAGAGCATGTGTATGCCATTGCCGTCTCCCCGGTCTCCGGGGAAGTGGCCGTGGCCACTTCCGGAGGCGTGGCCTTGTACGATCCCGCGGGCGATTCATGGCAAATGCTGGACCGCTCCACCGGAATGACGGAGGACCAGGCGGCTTCCGCCGGTTTTGATTCCAGGGGGAACCTGTGGCTGGCGTACGGGTTTGGCGGTGTGGCCTGCGCTTCCCGCAAGTCCGGATATTCCCAATGGAAGGCGGTGCAGGCTCCATGGTTCTGGGACAAGAACCAGTTTGTCCGCCAGCCGTATCAGCCGCTTGGCGACGGGCTGCCTTCCAATGCCTGCAATGTTCTGGTTTGCATGGATAAGGACCGGATACTGACGGGAACCTGCTCCGGGCTGGCTTTCAGCAACGGCATCAGTTCCTGGAATTTTGTGCGCGGCAGGGATTACGCCCGCAAGAACAACAGCCTGTATGGAGCCGCCGCAAGAAAGACCGCCATCCCTCCCCAGGGAGATGCGCGCCTGCTGTCGGAGGATTTTGTGTCTGCCCTTGCCGGAAACGGGAAGGATATTTTCGTTGGCTTCCGGACACAGGGGGTGGATGTTCTGGATGCCGACACAATGAAGGTCACGAAGAGACTGCGGAAGGGACTGGAAGGAACCCATATTTCCGATTTGCTGGTCCTGGGGGACGGCAGCGTGCTGGCGGGGACCTATGGCGGCGGCCTGGTCATGGTGCAGGGAGGCGCCCTGTCCTACGATCTGGAGAAGCCGGAGCAGGAAAAGCAGCCCGGCTTTCCCGCGGAGGCGCGGATGGAAGAGTCCGCAAGCGTGCTGAAAAGCCTGGAAGACCTGGGACGCCGCGGCGACAAGGGGAAAAGCATTGTTTTCAAGGGAGAGGACTGGTCCACCAAGGGCGACTGGGGAGGCAAGTACGGAATGACGCGCGCCACGCTGTGCGCGACGAATGCACCCATGAGCAATTCCGAGTTCATGGCCAAGACGGTTCCCTTCCGTACGCTGACGTCGATTCCGGGATTTCCGGGAGCTACGGGAGCCGTATCCTCCTATTGGATTCAGGGAGTCATGGGACTGAACCGCAACAAGAACGATGCGCTGCGGTGGTGGGTGGAGAATGTGAAGGACGACGGCAACCGGAACGTCCTTTTTGATCCGACCGATTCCGTCCGGACTGAGGCGGAATGGGACGACCACGGGGAAGTGTATCCGCATTTTGTCGACGGTCCGGATATCTGGGTGGCTGTGGAAGTGCCGGAAGGGGTTCATGAAATAGCCCTGTATTTTTATAATCCCAACGGCTATCTCAAGAACGAGTCCAGGCGGGATTACCTGATTGAAGCCAGGCGGCACCCGACCACTTCTTTCATCCAGTTTCAATTCAACAATATAGGAGATATTGAAATCGGGAGGAAGACCAAAAAGGGGCTGGCGCTTGCCAAGTCCATGGAGCAATGGCATTCCTTTCCGGTGGAGGCGCGCGCCCGCGTTTCCCGTTTTGCCGGTTCCGGCGTTTACGAACGTTTCATGTGCAGGAGAGGCGGCCTGTACCTGTTCCATGTCCGCAGGAACGGATCGTTCAATACCATTTTGAACGGGGTGTTCGTGAGTGAGAAAGTTCCGTGGGAAACGCGCCAGCCGGAAGAGCTGCCCTATTATGTGCCCGGGGAATTTGCCGGCATCATTCCCACTCCGGGAAAAGTGAATTCATCCATTCCGGGAGAGAAGCACAAGGCCCTGTTCAAGCCGCTGTATGAGTTGCAGTATGACCGCAAATACCTGACTCCGGAAGGATGCAGCCTGCAGAACCGGTACCTTCTTGCCCTGTGGCGGGAGGCCTCCCGGCAGGAGGAACAGGACAAATATACCGTGGACGGCCTGCAGTGGGAGGCCAGGATCAGCGACGAACAGGTGCGGAAGTCATTTGACGAGACGATGAAGCGCTCATGGCACCAGAGCCAGATTTATTATCCGTGCAACCGGTCCAGGGAATTTATGCCGAATGCACCGGGGACCATTCCCTTCTCGCTCCAGGAGGTCATGCTCATGGCGAGACTGCGCATCGACTGGAGGCAATACCGGGACGATGCCAAAACCCTTCCTGAAAAATCCGTCCAGGAGATGAAGGAATACCTGAAACAGGAATTGTTGAAACAGCAAAAATTAAAAAGAGAACAATGAATAAAACTGCATGTGCACTAATGCTGACCCTGTCCGGGACATGCCTGCTGAATGCGGAGCTGGCTCCGCCGAAAACTTCATGGTATGGCAAGTACCTTGATTACACGGGGGTTTCCATCGTGAATAAGGTCCCTCTTCCTCAAACGGGCATCAGGCGCCATAGCGAGGATGGTACGGCGTATGACATCACCCCCGTGAAGTTCAAGATGAGCACCACCCTTTCCAAGAAGCCCAAGACGAAGGAGGAGTGGTATTACAAGGGTATCTATTACATCATCGTCAAGTATTGCGGTCCGATTTCCGATCCCGATGACGGAGGAACCATCTATTTTGAGCAGAATTACGAGCACCGTGTCGTATTTGATCGTAAACATTTCGGAGAATGGGGCATCATTTACAGCTGGGTACACGTGATAGCGCGCTTTACCAATACGGACATTGATGCGGAAGGCGACCGCGGCATCAGCGGAGAGGATGGAAGTATCTTCTTCCAGTATCTTGAAAAATTGCTGGTGGAGTTTTAATTTTCCGCCTTTTTTCCGTCCGGCTGCGGGGCATGGCATGTTTATGCTCCCTGCCGGACGCGTTTATTTCTTGGGTGCATGGCGTGGGGTTGCGGAGGGTGCGGGAGGATAGGGGATGCGTTTTTTGATGCGGGGAAAACCTGCAAAAAGAGGCATTCCCCGGCTGCGGGAAATGCCTCTTGGATAGAACAAGGCAAAGGTCAGGCGTGGCGTTTGCGGCGCATCAGCAGGGATGCCAGTCCCAGAAGGCCCAGCGTGGCTGTGCCGGGTTCCGGCACGGCAAGTCCGGTGAAGGTCAGGCTTCCGTCGTTGAAGGTGACGCCGTCCCAGACAAGCCGGTGCCCGTCCTGGGTGAGGGTCAGCAGGGAGTCCCAGTCGGCGGGTTCCGTGAAGGAGGTTCCCGTTCCTAGCGTGAAGAGGTCAATGGTCTGGGAGAGGGAATCGAAAACCAAGTCACTGCCCAGGTTGAGCGTCAGGCCTCCGGTCAGGGTGAGGGATGACGTGCCCTGCAGGTCGACCAGCGCCGTATTGAAGCTGGTGAGGTTCAGGGAAGCGTTGTTCAGCGTGGCTGCCGTAGCTCCTGTCATGGTCAGGACCTGGCCGGTGGAGATCATCGGCGTGTTGGCGGCGTTGTTCAGGACAACCGTGGAGTCGGTGATGGTTGCGTTCCCCGTCAGGCTGACGGTGATATCCCCGGGAGCGGCCGCATTCCCGAAGTTCTGAACGGCGCCCCGCTGCAGGGTGATGGCGTTCTCCAGGGCCTGACTGTTGGCGTTCAGCGCGCCGCCGCTGATGATGACGGAGCCCTGGCCCAGCGCCGTGGCGGAGTTGGTCCGGACCGTACCGCCCGTGATGGTGGTGCCGCCGCTGTAGGTGTTGTTGCCTGCCAGAACGAGGTTGCCGCTTTTGTTGACCCGCACGCTCAATTTGTGAGAGTCGTCCTTGTCGGAAATGGCGGAGGAGACTGTGTAGGCGTTGGCGCCCCCCGTACTATCGGTGAACAGGATTTCGCCTTCCCCTGTAATGGTGCCCGTAATGTTGGTGCCGTCTCCGTAAAGGGAGCCGGCAATCGTGATGCCGGAGCCCGCGGCGTCAACGGTGATGTTGGCGTTGACCGGAGTATCGGCTCCGTAGGAACGGCTGTTGAGCAGTTCCAGGGTGGAGCCCCCCTTCATCATGATGTCCGGCGTTCCTCCCAGAGTGGTGGCCAGGCTGCTGAGGCTTAACGTCGCATTTTGGCCGATGCTGATGGAAGTGAAATTGTAGGAAGTATCCCCGGCGGTAAGTTTGACCGTTCCGGCGTCAATGATCAGGTGGGCGATGTCTGAGGCGTGGTCGGCGCCGATGGTGCCCGTGCCGTCCGTCACCTTGCGGACCGTCAGCGTGCTGTCTGCATGCGTGATGGGAATGAGCGTACCGCCTTCAAACGTGTATTCCACGTCCCCGGCGCCGGTAAGGGTAAGGGAAGTGGCGTTGTGGGCCCAGGAGTCATTGGCATTGTAGTTGGCGGCGGCCATGGTCAGGGCGCCTTCGAAGGTCCAGTTGGGGTTGGATGCCGTGATCGCGGCGTTTTCTCCCAGAGTCAGGGACCCCGTATAGCGGGAGACCGCGTCTCCCGTGATGGAAAGGGAGGCATTGTCGCCCAGCGTCAGGTTGCCGCCTCCCGACAGGCTTGTCAGGGAATTGGTCCCGTTCATGATAACAGTGCCTGCTCCGTCCAGGGCGGCGTTCCCCATCAGGGCGGTGGACAGGGTAAGCGTTGTTCCCTCCGCCACGCGGAGAATGCCCGGGCCGGTCAGATTCAGGCTGCCGCCGGAGATGGTCAAGTTGCCGCCGGAAACGACAAGTGCGTCCGTACTGCGGGTTTCCCCGCCGGCGATGGTGAGGGTGGCGGGGCCGCTGGTGACGTCAATGGAGGCATAAGCGCCGTCCGAGGCCGTGGCGTCCGTCCAGGAAGCCGTTCCAAGCGTGGAGTCCGTCCAGGCGGAAGTTCCCCCGTCAAGCGTGGCGGAAATTCTTGTACCGTCATAGGTATTGACGATTTGGATGCCGGAAATGCATCCGCGGGTTCCGACGCCGGAACTGTTGCCCGTGCTGCCGATCGTGAGACTGGACGCAGTCTGTCCGTCAACGTAGAGGGCGTTTGTTCCTTCGATCAGCTGGTCAGTAGTGCCGGTGGCGCCCCACGCCGAGGAGCCGGTTACTGTGGAAGAACCGTTCCATGTGTAGGAGATGCCGTTGACGGTCTTGGCGGAGAAGTCCGTGCCGTTGTCGGTGTTGCAGTAAATGTAGACCCCGTAGGTAAGAAAATCGAGGCCGCTGACCGTGATATTGATTCCGTTGCCGTCGTCCAGATAGCCTTTAAGAAGCTGGCCGTCCCCGGTGGTGGGGGTGGCGTCGGTCTGCCAGATGTTTTTGCTGGACCAAGTGACGTCGGCTCCCGTAGCGGCTCCGTTGTTGTCTTTCAGCGCCTGTCCGGTTGACTGGGAAGCGTCGCCGAACTGGTTCCAGTTGGAACCTGCAACGGGGGAAAGTCCGGCGGTTGAAGAATCCTGGATGGTTCCTGCGTTGGAGCCGAAGTTGATGCTGATGCTTTCTCCGGCGGCTTGAGACTGGGTGGCCCCGGCTCCGAAGACGGAGGCTGCCAGGACCCATGCGGCGAGTTTATGCGGTAAACGAGGGTGCATAAATTGTTTTGTTAATGTAGATTGATAAAATTGAACCGGCTTCAGATTACGGAATGATGGAGCCTACGGAATGAATTGTTCGTAGCGGATTATGAATTCGAATGGCATGAAAAAATAACGAACATTAAGAAAATGAATTGATTGTAATTATCATTGCTTCCGTTTTTATTTTTTATTTATTAAATTTCATTTAATTAATGTTTTCCTAACCTGTTTTTATTTAGACTTTCGGATTGACTCCGAATTCATAATCCGCT
>NZ_KQ971087.1:0-63263 GCF_001580195.1 Akkermansia sp. KLE1798 | reverse complement strand
CGAATTCATAATCCGCTGAATTTTCCTGCCTTTTCAGGGGCTTTCCGGGGTGATGGAAAACGGCAGAAGACGACGCCATGACTGCGGCGGCTGTTGACACGGGAAGGGGAATTCCGGTAAACACCAGTGAAAGTATGAAGATAATTGTTTGCTGAATGCGGTATCTTTTACGGGGAGGCCATGCGTTTCCCCTGAAGATACCCGTGCCTTGATTTTCCGGCGTTCCCTGTTGTCTTCAGGAGTGTTCCGGGCACGTCTTGCGCGATTTTTCCAAGCCGGATTTTCCCTGCCGCCCCGTCCGGGCAGCATTTGATTGAATGAAAAGGGCCTTTTGCGCCCTCTAATATAAATACATTACATACCTTGAAAGGAAATAAGACATTGAAAACATATCTTGAACAGCAATATTTGAATGAGAACATGATGGGGCCCAACGCCATCACTCTTCTCAAGGAGCTGAGCTGCCAAATCCCCCTTGAGCCTTCCATGCGCGTG
The DNA here is from genome assembly GCF_001580195.1 of Akkermansia sp. KLE1798. Classification (NCBI taxonomy): domain Bacteria; kingdom Pseudomonadati; phylum Verrucomicrobiota; class Verrucomicrobiia; order Verrucomicrobiales; family Akkermansiaceae; genus Akkermansia; species Akkermansia sp. KLE1798. The sequence goes on along the minus strand of NZ_KQ971087.1, from coordinate 62,768 downwards.
CTTGACCTGGGATGCGGCCGCGGGCTGACGTCCGCGTATCTGGCCGATACGTTCGGAGTCCAGGTTTTTGCCCTGGATTTGTGGATTCCGGCCACGGAGAATTATCTCCGTTTCCGGGAGCTTGGACTGGATTCCCGCATTATTCCCCTGCACGGAGATGCCGGGAACATGCCTTTTGCGGAGGAGTATTTTGATGCCGTGGTGAGTGTTGATTCCTACCACTATTTCGGCCGTGACGAGAAGTACATGGATTCCTGCCTGGCTCCGCTGGTGAAACACGGCGGCCTGATTGCCCTGGCTTTGCCCGGTTTGAAGAAGGAACTGACGGACGGGCTTCCTCCGGAAATGGCCCTTTCCTGGACGGAGGAGGACATAGAGACCATCCACAGCGCCGGCTGGTGGGCGGAGCTTCTTTCCAAATCCCGCGAGGTGGAACTCCTGTCCGTGCGGGAAATGGATTCCTTTGACGAGTGCTGGGCGGACTGGCTTGCCTGCGACAATCCCTATGCCGTCGGCGACCGCCGGGCCATGGAGGCCGGAGCAGGGAAGTACATGAATTTCATCTCCGCCGTCTGCCGCCGCAAGTAGGGCGCCGTATTCATCCGGAAATAGGGAAGCCTGCGGAACGTTCAGTTCCGCAGGCTTTTGTTTCGGAATGATAACGGGTTTTCAGGGCGCCTCAAGGTAAATTGTGCCGTGGGAGTCATTGCCTCCGGCGCCTTTGAATTTGGCCCTGACCGTATAGGCGGCGCCGGATTTGACTTCCGGCACGTTCAGGATGTACTGGATGTTTTCCTTGCGGGTTCCGCTTTTTCCTGGGTGGGCGTCCCGGGCGATTTCCCTGTCCCCCTCATACAGGGCGACGGACTCTATTTCAATGGCATGGGCTCCCTTGTCGTAAAGAAGCGTGACGGTGTAGTTGCCGGGGGATTTGATCAATTGCGTGGCGTCAAAGGAGTGTTCCTCCCTTGCAAGATCGCCGGGAGTCCAGGTTCCCAGCTTTGGCGTGTTGAAGAAGTCTGCCTTGTCCAGTTGACCCACGATGTCCCCGGCATAGCTGATGCCCATCAGGTCCATACGTTTCCCGTAGTCTTTCAAGCGCTTTTTGAAGTCCGGGAAGTCCTTTTTGTCCCTGGCTGTCCAGCCCACCTCGGCAAAAGCGCAGGCACGGGGAAAAACCTGGTAGTGGAGGCGTTTCACGTCCGGCACCCATTCCGTCCACATCTGGGCTCCCAGCCCCTTGACCTTGGAGTGGTATTGTTCCTCAAGCCCGTCGAAGACGGGTTCAAAGCCGTAGGCTTTTTGCAGCGGGATGCTGCCATAGCTGTAGTCGAGGTACGTGAATCCGTTGGTAGAGTTGATAACGTCGTGGCCTTCCCGGATGGCGTCCTTCGCCAGACTGGCGCTGCCTTTCCAGAAGTGGATGACGGCGTTCGTGTCCAGCTTGCCTCCCGCCTTGCCTCCGCCGTCCCCATTGACGTCATGGCCGTAGATTTCATTCCAGCCCATCATGCGGCGGCCTTTTTTGGCAATGATGCCGGACATGCGGTTGGTGAAGTGCATCTGGACGTCGGAAAGGCTTTTCAATTTGTTTTTCTTCATGAACGCCTCAATTTCCGGCACTCCTTTCCATTGCTTGTCGTAGCGCACTTCATCCCCGCCGATGTGGATGATTTTGCCGGGGAACAGGGAGACGACTTCGTCCAGCACGTCGGACAGGAAGGCATAAGTTTTTTCCGAGGTGGGATCAAAAGCCGTGTTGACGATGAAGGTGGTGGGCACCTCCGCGGGAGTTTTCAGGCTCAGGAAGGGATAGGCAACGGCGGCCGCGCTGGCATGCCCCGGCATTTCGATTTCCGGGACGATGGTGATGTTGCGCCGGGCCGCGTATTGCACGATGTCCCTGATCTGTTTCTGGGTGTAAAATCCTTCATGCGGCGTACCGTCCGATTTGCCGCTGTTCCACGTTCCTGTTTCCGTTTCCCTGCGTTTGGAGCCGACGGAGGTAAGGCGCGGGTATTTTTTGATTTCCATGCGCCATCCAACATCGTCCGTCAGGTGCCAGTGCAGAATGTTCATTTTCAGCAGGGCCATCTGGTCGATGATTTGCTTGATGGCTTTTTCACCGAAGAAGTGGCGGGCTTCGTCGATCATCAGCGCGCGCCAGGAGAACCGGGGATAGTCCACGATCTTGAACGGCATCCGGGAAATGTTCCATTGCACGGAGGATTTGTCCGCATTCCGGTCATGGAAGATGACGGGCATCATCTGGACCAGGCTCTGGGCAGCATAGAAAATGCCTTTGGGGTCCGCGGCGGCAAGGATGATTCCGCGGGGAGAGGATTGGATGGAATAGGCTTCCTCTCCTCTGGATGCCAGGGAGGGGTCTTTTTTGATGATGATATTGGCGGCGTTTTTGGGCGCGTCCTGCGGGGTTTTCAGAGGAAGGGGAAGCCCCGTTCCTTCGCTCAATATCTGCTGCAACTGCGTGGCCCTGTTCAGGAAGGCCTTGTCCCGGACGTCGGGAACGATTGCGGAATCCCGGGTGAGTGTGGCCGGGGCGCCCTTTTGAAGCGTGATTTCCGCCGGTTTGGGGATGATCTGCTCCTGCGCGAAGACGGAGGGAAGACAGAGGAAGAGAACGCAGGCCGGCAGGGTTAATTTCATTTGTTTTTGCATGGAAATCTACGGAAGAATACCGGAATGGGGTCCGCAATCTTTCATGGGTTCCCTTTTGGCATTTCTCCGCATGAAGGATTCTTTTTTCCTCCGGTGGCCGTGTTTTCGGGAGGGGCGTTCTGATTATCGACTTGCAGGGAAAAAGAAGATGGACGTATAGTGCAACGGAGTGCGGTTCCCGTCCGGGCCTGCCGCCCTGGAAACGCTTTTTCAACACCGGAATGACATGAAGACGAGAATTGGAACGGGAGTGCTGCTGGCGGTCTGCGCCGCTTTTTCATGGAGCGGCGCCCTGGCGTCCACCACGAATTGCCTGAATCCGGCGCATTACCTGAAGACGGGAGGTTCCCACCCCCTTTCCCTGGCGGAGCCCGCGGAAGACAGGGTGTACCTGCGCTTCCAGACGGGATGGGCCAGCAAGTACGAGTGCGAGGGCCTGGACCTGTGGGACGGCAGCCTGTGCGCGTTCGTGCCGGAAATTCAGTACAGGGAGTGGGTGGGCAAGATATGGTACGGCGTTTCCACGGACCATCAGAATCATGCGGAGTTGAAGTACCGGCTGGATTACGTGAAGGAACTGGGGAACTGGACGGTCATGCCGTGGTACGAGCACAGCTTTGTTTTTCCCGGAGACAAGGGGATTCCGCGTCCGGGGCTGAAAACGACGTATCGCTTTTCCGACCGCTGGTTTGCGGGAACGGATCTGTACTGGCAGTACAACAATCATACGTTCCGCGGCTATTATGCGGCGTTTGCCGGCCTGCATGAAGAGATAGCGGATTGCGTCCGGGTGGACGCCACGATCCGCTACGGCTATAACGGCGGGTATGTGGGACCGGTGGTTCATCACGGTTCCAACGCGCTGGACTACAATTTGAGTTTTACGTTCCGGGCCACTTCCCGGCTGACCGTGGAGCTGTTTACCAATTTCAGCCAGGCGCTGACCGTCCTCAGCCAGAAAGGCCTGGGGAACGATTTTTATTACGGCATCAACCTGAAATATACGTTCTGACGCCTTTTCCGGGTTTTCAACGCATGGGGCCTTACGGGCGGACGAACTGGATGTGCATCCAGTCATATCCCAGCTCCCGCCCCAGGGAGAACGCCCCCTCTCCTTCCACGATGGACCAGAACGCATCGTATTCCGGACCGGAAAAGGCAGCTTCCGGCGCGCGCATGTACATGGCGTTGCGCAAAGGATCCAGGTCCACGGCAATTCCCCATGCGTGCAGGGACGGTCTGTTGGCGCCCCTGACGGGCCGGTTGTTGAAGCAGCCGCCGTAAACGTCCAGATGCAGTTCCCGGATGCGTTCCAGGCCGTAGTGGTCCAGCGTCTTTTGAAAGATGTTGATGAGGGAGCCGGCGACCAGCCCGTGACAGGTGATGGAGGTGATTTCCGTATCGGGAGCCCAGGAGGGCCTCAAGGGGTAGGGAAGGGCCACGGTGACCAGGGAGCGCGTGTCTCCCGGCTTTCCGAAGATGGATCTGCCGGAGAGCACTTCCCGTTCCGAGGGCCATGCGGATGCGGGATATTTCAGTTCATGCGCCAGTACGGTGAATACTGTGCAGGCAATGAGCAGGAATGCCAGTCTCCGGAGGCGGCCGGAGACCTGTTTTTGCGGCTGGGGAGAAGGCATGGCCGTTTATGGGTAGCGGGAGACAATACCGGTTTATCAGGTTTCCCTGCCGGTGCAAGGTATTTGAGTGGGAGGCCCTTTCAAGCCTTGTTTTTCCGAGCTTATTTTGTCGGTAGAGCGCGGAAGCCGCCAGACGGGGGGAGGAGGCCGTGGCGGTATCTGCGCCTGATTCGAACGTCCGGACGGAATTTCATGTCTCAACGGAACAGTCCTGTTTTTTGCCCATGAATCCGTCTCCCCCCGATCCTCAGACTCCTCCCGGGACAGTCTGGTATGGATGGGTTTTAAACCTGTTCCACCATTTGAAGGTGGGGGAGAGCCAGGTGACTTTCATGTGGGCGGTGCTGGTAGGGATTGTCGGGGCCAGCATGTCCATGTGCTTTGAATGGCTGGTGGAGTTTATTCAATGGCTGCTGACGGGCATTTGGTCGGATTCCCGGGTGGGCGTTTTTTCCCTGCTGGAACCGGAATGGCGGATAGCCGTACCGGCCATCGGCGGCCTAGTGGCCGGGTTTATTCTTTTATTCGTGAAGAGAAGGATGCCGGGGCAGGCCATGGAGTACATGGAGGCCCTGGCCATAGGCAACGGACTGATCAAGGTCAGGGCTTCTTCCCTGAAAGTTCTTTCCGCCGCATGGAGCATTGCTTCCGGAGCGGCCATCGGCAAGGAAGGCCCCATTATCCAGTCTTCCGCCCTGATCGCCTCCGCCGTTGGGCAGAAGCTCCATGTTTCCATTCCCCGTCTGCGCCTGCTGGTGGGATGCGGCGCGGCGGCAGGTTTCACCACGGCGTTCCACGCTCCTTTTTCCGGCTGCCTGTTCGTGAGTGAGATCATCATCGGCACGGTGAGCATGGATATTCTGGCTCCTCTTTTGATTGCCTCCTGCACCGGGTTTCTGATGCTGCACCTGCTGGGGGACCCCTCGCCTCTTTACAGTTCCCCGTTTGAGAGTTTCACGATGTTTTCCCAGTCCCTGTGGTGCGTGGCGCTGGGGGTGCTGGCCGCCGTGGCGGCCAAGGGCTGGGTGGCTCTGCTGGATGTGTCCAACAAGTATTTGAACGGGCGCCAGTCCCTGCTGCCCGTGCGCCTGATGGCGGCCGGGCTGCTGGTAGGCGTTCTGGCCTGCTTTTACCCGGAGGTGGTGGGCAACGGGCAGGCTCTGATCACCGGGCTGGTGCATGAGGATTACGGGACGCAGCAGGCGCTGATTTTGCTGGCGGTGAAGGTGAGCGCCGTGGCAGTGGTGTTCGGCTGCGGCACCGTGGGCGGGGCGATGACGCCCACCCTGTTTGTCGGGAGCATGGTGGGTTTTATTTTCAGCACCCTGCTGAATCTCATGGGCATGGAGGGCAATCACGCCGTGGCGTATGCCATGGTGGGCATGGCGGCCTTTTTTGCCACGGCGGCCCAGGCTCCGCTGACGGCGCTGGTGATGGTGGTGGAGTTTTCCATGAGCGGGCAGATGATTTACCCGCTGCTGATCGGTGTGGTGAGCGCCTACGGAACCAGCAAATTGATCCGGGCGCGTTCCATGTACGCCGCCAGCCTGTCCGGAAGCACCGCTTCCGTGGTGAGCCTGCCCATGGCGCAGGTTCATGTGCATGATCTGGCGCGGCACGTGGTGCCGCAGGTGCTTCCGGATGCTTCTCTGGAAGAGGTTTCCTCCCTGATGCTGAAGAATCCGGGGGATTTGATTTTCGTGGTGAAGCAGGACGGTTCCTACCTGGGGACCATTTATCCGGGCGATGTGCCGGGCATCCGGAAGAAGTGGAATCCCGGCCCCGGCGGGAAGCCTCCGTCGGCAGGGGACCTGATCCGTCCGGGCGCTCCCGTGCTGGACGGGGATACGCACCTGACGGATGCCCTCAAGCTGTTTGAGCAGGACCACCTGTCCGCCGCCGCCGTCGTGCGCCAGGCGGACGGCCGTCTGGACGGCGTGCTGTACCGCACGGCGCTGTTCCAGGTGATTACGGAGATGATGAAACGGGAGTCTTCCGGAGCGGAACCTCTTTGACGCGGAGAGGCGCCGGAACACGGTATTACAATTTTGTAATTGCGTTGTCATGCTCGTGACGGTTTTATTTCATGTTGATGTTCAATGGTGAGGATGGCAGATGATTTTGCCCTTTCTTTCCACGGGAAACGCGGTGTACGAAAAAAGGGTTGGTTGGACGCATGAGCCCGGTTAGTATCCGGACAGCTACGGGCTGCATGAATGGCATGAACAAGTCTCCCGATTTGGAAATGATCGTGTTGCAGGAGATCAGTTCTGCAATCGTCAACGAGCGCAACGGCACGGTCCTGTTGCAACATATCCTTGATATTTTGTACCGCCGCATGAAGATGCTGCGCGGCACTTTCACCATCCGCCACGGGAACGACCTGATGATCGAAGCCTCCCACGGACTGGACGAACAGGAAATGAAGCGCGGCCACTACCATGTGGGCGAAGGCATTACGGGCCATGTGGCGGAAACGGGCCGTCCCCACGTGATCGAGGATATTTCCCGGGACCGCAGGTTTCTGAACCGCACCCGCACCCGCAAGAGCGGGGAAAAGGTGGCGTTCATCTGCGTGCCCATCATTCATTTGCAGCAGGTCATCGGCACCTTGAGCATCGACCGCCCCGTGGATGCGGAAACGGATCTGGAGCGGGATTTGAAGCTGATGCAGATTGTGGGGAACATCGCGGGGGATGCCCTGGCGGCATGTCTCCAGGCCCACGAGGAAAGGGAGGCCCTGGTGGCGGAAAATGAGAAGCTGCGCGAGTTGCTGACGAGCAATCCCGGCGAGCTGATAGGGAACTGCCGCCCCATGCTCCAGGTGTATGAGCAGATACGGCAGGTGGCCCCCAGCGACGCCACGGTATTGATCCGCGGCAGTTCCGGAACGGGGAAGGAACTTGTGGCGCGCGCCGTGGTGAATCTGAGCGCCAGGAAGGACAAGCCGCTGATTACGATGAATTGCGCGGCCATGCCGGAAAACCTGCTGGAAAGCGAATTGTTCGGCCATGAAAAGGGGTCTTTCACCGGGGCGACCAGCCGCCGCATTGGCCGCGCGGAAGCCGCGGACGGCGGAACCTTGTTCCTGGATGAAATCGGGGATTTGAGCCTGCAAATGCAGGTGAAGCTGCTGCGTTTTTTGCAGGAGAAGACTTTTTCCCGCGTGGGAAGCAACCGGGAATTGCATTCCGACGTGCGCTTCATCGCCGCGACCAGCCGGAACCTGGAGGAACTGATGGCGGAAAACAAATTCCGTGAAGACCTGTATTACCGTCTGAATATTTTTCCCATCGTGATGCCGGACCTTGTTCAGCGCAAGGGGGACATCATGCTGCTGGCGGAGCATTTCCTTTCCAAGTTCAATCTCAAGTACGGCAAGCATATCACGCGCCTTTCCACCCCGGCCATCAACATGCTGATGGCCTACCACTGGCCGGGCAACGTCCGGGAACTGGAGAATTGCGTGGAGCGCGCCGTCATTACGGCGCAGGACGACTGCATTTACGGCTACAATCTGCCCGCCTCCCTCCAGATGCCCAGCAGCGACGCCCCGAATTCCCGCGGAGGGGAGGAACAGGCGGATTTGCCCACGATGGTGGATTCCTTTGAACGGGAATTGATTGTGGCCGCACTGAAGCGCTCTCCGGGCAACATGTCCACGGCGGCCCGGGAATTGGGCATTTCTCCGCGGGTACTCCATTACAAGATGCACAGGCTGGGCCTGCAAAAGTTATGAAAGGCCTCCATCAGCTTTTATCCGCCGTTTCCCGGTCCTTTTACCTGAGCATGCGCTTTCTGCCCCGTGAGATGCGGCCCGGCGTGGCCGTGGGCTATTTGCTGGCGCGCGCCACGGATACGGTGGCGGACACGGTGGATATGGATTTGAAGGAACGACTGGCTCTGCTGAAGATGATGGGCGCGGCTGTGGCGGGGGATGCCTCCCACGAGGCGGCCGCAACCTGCTTCGGCCGGCTGGGCGTGCTGTCTTCCGTGCAGAAGCACCGGGGGGAGGGGGAACTTCTGGCGCGTTTTCCCGAATGCCTGGCCCTGCTGGAAGCCCTGCCGCCGCGGGAGCAGATGCTGGTGCGGAACGTTCTGGCCACGATTGTGGAGGGACAGGCGTGGGACCTGGAATATTTTGCGGAGCGTTCCTCCGTCACTTGTCCGGAACAATTGGAACATTACGCCTACATGGTGGCCGGATGCGTGGGCGAGTTCTGGACCAGGCTGGGCCTCCTTGTCCTTGGCGGCGCGTTCAGCACCCAGCCGGAAGAGGTGCTTTTGCGGTGGGGAGTCCATTACGGAATGGGGCTGCAGCTGGTGAACATTCTCCGCGACCGGGAGGAGGATTTCTCCCGCGGGAGAAGCTATCTGCCCGGAGATGATGCGGAACCTTGGCTGGAAAAGGCGGAGCTGTGGCTGAAGGAAGGCGTGTTTTATGCGGAGTCCCTGCATAACGGACGATTGCGTTTTTCCACGGTGCTTCCGGCGTGGCTGGGGCTGGATACGCTGGATTTGTTGAAACAGCGGGAAATTCCCTCTTCCGGAAAGGTAAAGGTTACGCGCGGCAGGGTGTATTCCCGGATGTGGAAGGCGTTTCTGTTTTCCTGGAAGGAAGCCCTGTAGTCCGGGAGGACTGCACGTCAGGGGGCCGCAGGCGCGGATGTGGTGGAAGACGGGGAAGAAGGTGTTTCCGACGGTTTGTCCGCAGCCGTTTTTCCGTCTTTTGCCGTGGTTTCCGCTTCCTTGCCGGAAGCGGAGGGAGAGGGAGAAGGCGCCGGGGCGGGAGGCGGCTTGGGAGCAAGCAGGTCTTCCCACTGGTGGAGTTTGAAGGCGTCTCCCATGCCGCCTATGTCGTTGAGCAGTTCCCGGCATTTCGCCGTGAGCTTTTCATAGTCGGGCGGTCCGGCTTCCGGTTCCGCGGTGCCGGGGAAAATGAGGTAGCTCACCACCAGGTCGGAAACGGGGCGGCTATAGGGGCCGGATTTGGGGTTGATTTCCCGGCTCAGGCGCAGGGAGCCTTCCCCCGTTTTGTAGCGGGGGCCCGCGTCTCCCACCAGGGCCGGGTATAATTTGCCGTCCACGATGACGACGGCGTAGTCGCCGAATTGCGGGGAGAACGGGGAGGACTGGTTGACGACGCCCAGAGGGACCACAATGAAGGGATCGTATTCCGAGATCAGGAAGCTGTACCTTTTCAGTTCCGCAATGACTCGTTCCGCATGGTCTATTTTGCTGCGCAGGGCGGCTTTTTCCGCGGCGGGGGCCTTGGCCAGGCTTGCCTTATAGGCAGCCAGCCTCTGCTGCCAGGGCTTGAGCAGGGGATTGGGCTTGTCCGTGCGCTTTTTCCAGCGGTAGGAGGTGCTGGGCTGGTAGAAGGAACTTTTTAGGATTTTGTCCGGCATGGTGGACAGACGGTCACCGTCCGACCCGTCGGAAACGACGTCCATTTCACTTTGAAGCCACAGCAGTTTTCTGCGGGTTTCCGGGTGGGTTATTTCCAGGATGGTTTCCGTATCGTAGAAGTTGTGGCGGTCCAGCAGCTTGGTCAGGGAGGCCAGGTTTTTGCGGATTTCCGTTTGTTTGCGGGCGTAGATCTGCCCGTAGTAGGGAGAGACGCGCGCGTGGCTGAACAGGGTGGACAGGTCCGGGAGGATGGCCTCCAGTTTGGGGTTGAGCTTCAGGATGTCTTCCTTTTTCGTCAGGGCTTGGGGCTGTTTGACGTTCAGGGTGAGCGTCATCTGGTAATTGCTTTTGGTTTCCTTGTCGCTGGAGGCCAGCGTACCGGGCAGGAAGTTGGCCTGGGTTTTCAAGTTCAGGCCGCGGGCCAGCTCGTAAATGTTCGTGAGCGCTCCTGTAGACGGCCTGGTGGGCAGAACGGGCGGAAACGGCGGATACTGCACGGGGGGCAGGGCGATGGTGCGCTCCGGCGTCCAGGGAGACAGCAGGCGCGCATCTTCCGTGGCCGTGCCGGGGCGTCCGGCAGTATCCGGGGCGGCCGTCTGCGTCTGGTCCGGCTGTTCCGGGGGAAGGGAAGTGTGGGGCGGGTAGGCGTCCGGGGCATCCGTCGCCGGTTCCGGCTCTCCTTTCAGGGCGCGGATGATCTGGGCCGGATACGGCGTGAAGAGGGACGCCGCCATGGCGGCCAGGCAGGCGCAGACCGTAAGCTTGAACCAGGTGATGCGGGTGATTCCGCGGCGGTGGGGTTTCATGGCGCGGGAGGGAGGGTTTCGGTTGGAGAAGGCTGGACTTTCCGGGGGCGTCTGCCCATGAAGAAGCGGATCAGCCCCAGGGGAGCCGCATTCAGCAGCAGGGCCGCCAGCCGTATTTTCATGCCGGGGAAGACTCTGGCGCGTCCGCGGCACAGGGCGCGCAGGCTGTCGTTCACGACGGTTGCCGTGGGGGTGTCAAAGGCGTTTCTGCCCGGCATCATGTTGCCGGTGAAGCCGGGGCGGCGCGCCGCTTTCCCGAATCCCGTGGAGACGGGGCCGGGGCAAACGGCCAGGACTCGTATGCCGTGTTCCTTCAGTTCCAGCCGCAGGGCTTCCGACAGGCTGGAAACGTAGGCCTTGGTGGCCGCATAAACGGCAAAGTCCGGGATGGGGAGCAGGGCCGCCAGGGAGCTGATGTTGATGATGTCCCCGCCGTTTCTTTTCAAGCCCGGTATCATGGCGTGGCACAGGCGCGTGAGGCTTTCCACGTTCAGGCGCAGCAGGGTGCGTATTCTGTCCCAGGAGCCTTCCGAGAATTCCCCGTAGTCTCCCGCTCCGGCGTTGTTGATCAGGAGGGTTTTTGCCGCAGGCAGTTCCAGAAGGCGCCCGGCCAGATTGTCCAGGGCGGATTCGTCCGCCAGGTCGCAGGGAAGGGCGGCGGCGCGCAGTCCGGGATGTTTTTCTTCCAGTTCGGCGGCAAGCTGTTGCAACGCCTCTTCATTCCGGGCGACGAGAACCAGTTCCCCGGTGCAGGAAGCCAGCGTCCGGGCAAAGGCCTTCCCGAATCCGGACGATGCGCCCGTGATGATGATTCGTTCGTACTGTAGGCGTTGGTTCTGCATGATGGAGCCGGGTACCCCGTATCATGGTCAATCCGCCGCAGGACCGCAATGAAAAAGGGGACCGCTGGACGCAAAAAAACTTGAAGGAGTTGTTTTTCCGCTTTTCCGTGAACGCAACGGAGCATCGTGAATTCCCGGCTTCGTTTCATCGCTCCGCGCCGTTGGAGGGATTGGAGCGCCTTTCCCTGCGTGCAGAGGGATATCCGGGACGGTGTGCATGAAAAGAGGGGGCGCTATTGCCGCTGCACGGCGTTTCCGACGGACCGCACCGATTTTTTCTGCGGGGATTTTCTAGAGGAATTGCCGTATCATTCCCTGTCTTGAATAGAAAACTCCGTACCCCGGATAAGGAGGTACGGAGTTTTTGTCTCTCGGAAAAGATGAGTCCGGGTCAGTTTCTGCGGCGGCGCAGAAGCAGGGCGGAGAGCCCCAGAAGGCCCAGGGACGCCGTGGCCGGTTCCGGGACGGAAGTCAGCGCCAGAGTATTGATGCTGCCGCTGCCCCCCTGGGACAGGATGTCAAGCCGGGTATTGTCGGCCGTCACGTCAAATGTATAAGTCATCAGCACCCAGTCCCCGGTGTGCGTATTAGCCGTAACGGTGGAACCGTTCAGCGTGGCGCCGGAACCGGTGGAGTAATCGTCAAGAATGGCGGAAATGTTGGCTATGCCGTCGCCGCTGAGGCTGAAGGAAGAAGTATTGCCTGTGCCGTAATCGTTCCCGCGGCCTACCAGCATCGTCAGCGTGTAGGTGCCTGCGGACAGATTGTTCAGGGACATGGTGAAGTTGCCATTGGCGGAGCCGGCAGTGTTGACAACGCCCCCCATAGGGTTGCCCAGAGACATGTCCTGGCCGAAGACGTCATAGAACTTGTTGTCATGGCCCGCCAGCGCGGATACTTTTGCGGTAGCGTCAGTCAGAGCACCGTTTGGACCGCAGCAAACGCCGCCGGTCGTGACAGTGATGGCGGTAGTTTCCCCGCCAGTAGTTGCCAGTGCTCCGGAAGTGTAGGAATTTGAGCTCCCTGTGGAAACCTTGTTTACTTTTTGTCCGGCTTCCCCGCGGTAGGTTCCTTCCACAATGGCAGTGCCATTGCCGGAATTGATGCCGAACGATATCAGGACTGTAGATGCTTCCGCAGCGACGGTTGCCGCAGTCATGGCGGTCAGAATAAATAATGTCTTCTTCACAATATGCAGGGGATAGTCAATGGAATACAACGAACGGGCTACTTGCTGTACCTGCCTATAACGAATTTGGAATCCGAAGTCAATCTACAATTTTAAGGGGAAGGGTTTTGAACAGATTTCCACCGCTTGTACAAACATCACAGGGCGGGAGGGCAAGTCTTCCTTTTTCCACGGATAAAGTTGTTCCCGAAGCATGACGAAGGGGTAATTTCGCTTCTGTTTTTCTGCCGTTACGGCCCTTGGAGGAGGTGTTAAGAACTTATTTCCAGAAGATTGCATTTATCAAAAAAGATGGAATGAATTCGTTACTTCACCAGGATATGGAATACTGAACCAGTCGGAAAGAACTGGATTGTTCCCCAAAGTAAACCTGTCGGATTCCAAATCCGCCCCAATTTTTTTCTTCAGCACAACTTTTTTATATTCAATATATATGACAAAATATCGCAAAAAAATCCTCCATGAAACATGGAGGATTGAAAGAGAACATCTGCGAATAACCGTTCTTAAAAAGAGGCTTCAATGGCGGTGATTGTGAACACCTTCTTTTTGTCGCCGTCCATGGGGACGATTTTTACCTGGTCGCCCACTTTCTTGCCGGTCAGTTCCTTGCCGACCTGGGAGAGATAGGAGACGATGTGTTTTTCCGGGTTTGTGTCCCACGCTCCCAGAATGGTGTACACCACGGGGTCTCCGCCGCCGAGGGGCTGGAGCGTCACTTTCGTTCCCATGGCCGCTCTGGAGGTGTCCGTTACGGTGAAGTCCGTGCCGCGGGCCAGGGACAGCGCGTGCTCCAGTTCCGCGCGGCGGCGGTTGAGCACTTTTTCCACTTCCTTGGCGTCCTGGTAGCCGCCGTTTTCACGAAGGTCGCCTTCCGCACGGGAAATTTTCTTGTTGTGCAGGTTTTCCGGAATTTTCACGTTCACCAGTTCTTCCAGTTCCTTCTTGCGCGCTTCCAGGCTTTCCCAGGAGACGAAGACCGGTTCCGGCTTGTCGGAGGTGTCCACCATGGCATCCAGCACGATGGAATGAAGGTCCGGGAAGACGCTGATCACGCGGGCCATCAGCGCGCCGCGGTCCTGCTCGGAGAAGGCGGATGTGTTGTACAACATTTTGGCGAACTGGCGCACTTCCGCCACGTCCTGCTTCCTGATCATTTCCTGAATCATGTTTTTGTCTTCCATGAACAGGTTTTTCAGGCGCAGCATGCGGTTGGGGCCGCCGTCCATGTGGTCCTGTTCAATCAGGGAGAGCATGGCGATGCCTACCGGAAGGCCGAAGAGAGGCTTGGCGGCGTCATTGCGCTGGCGGCATATCCAGATGAGGGATTCCGCGGGAAGGGTCTGGCGAAGCAGGGAATGCTTCAAGTGCTTGATGAAGGTTTTTTCCTGTCCCTGTTCAATGAGGAATTTGGCGATTTCCCCCACGGCGCGGGCGCCGCTGGCGTCAAACAGTTCCAGGGTTTTTTCCGTCCATGAGTCGCCGAAGATTTCCGGAAGCACGGCATACACGCGCTTTTGGCGCACGGCGGGCATGGAATTGAGGATTTCCGCGAAGCGTTCCACGTCTTCAATGCCGTTTTCCACCAGGGAACGCAGGGAGCAGGAGGTTTCCGCCGCTTCCGTGTTCTTGACGGCGGCAATCAGGTCGTCCCGCAGAATGGCCAGTTCCAGCACCTGCTGGAGGGCCAGGCTGCCGCCGTTGCAAACGTCGGCGTTTACGGCCTGGATCAGGGTATTTACCGCCTCCGGTTCGGAGACCACGTTTTCCATCTTGACGCTATCCAGCACGCGCACTTTCGCTTTCAGGTCGGCGGCCTTGCCGTAGTCTTCCAGGGCGGCCTGCGCGCGGGAAAGCGTGTTGGTGCGCAGGGTGATGCGTTCCCCCTTGCGGGTCGGCATCATGAACTGCACGTTGGTGCGCAGCATGGCGCGCACCTTGTCCCACCAGTTTTTCCATTTGTCTTCCGCAATAACGGTGCCTTTCAGGGCGGCTTCCAGTTTTTCCGGGGTGAGGGAATTGCCGTAGCCCTTCAGCGTCAGGCGCACCAGTTCCACGGGATCGTCCGCGGCCAGGGAGATCAGGAATTCCGGATCTTCATAGCGCTTGGCCAGGAAGTGGTCGTCACCGATGAATTCCAGAATGCGGGGAGCAAACTCCAGCGCGATTTCATGTTCCGGATTTTCTTCAAAATCAATGACCAGCTTTTTGGCCGGCAGGTTCCAGGAAATGACTTTTCCGGCTCCCCAGGTAGAGTGGAAGCAGTAATGGCCAGGTGAGATACAATCAAGTTTTTCAGCGAGAGCGGGGGTAATTCTCCCCAGAGACAACAATTTCTCCAAGTCGGCGTGCATACTAAAGCACATGATACGCCGGCCCCTACGGGTATCAAGACTAATATTCCCGGTGTACGCACAGAGAAGAGCGATCCGGCAGGATAGGCGCACCAGCGCAGAATCAATTCCACAGATACCGATTTCCCAAACTGTTCCAGATGCCGCTTGCCCCGGGGCATTCAGCCGCTCCGTCCCGGGCCGTTTTTCCCTGCAGGATGGCGCGTTTTTTAAAAATGTACTGCAGATAGTCTTCGCCGTCGATGAACAGGATATCTACCGTGTACCACAGTTCCATCAATTCGACCACGGTTTTTAAGTCCGCATCGGCAGAGGACATGATTCTTTCCGTTCCGTCAGCCCCGCGCACGATGCAGAAGGGAACGAAGTACATCCCGTTCGTTTCCTCCACCTCGTTGTTGTTCCCTTTTCCGCCGGCCATTTTCCCTTTGGCAATGTCCGTAAGCGTTTCTTCCAGCAAATGGCTCAAGTCCCTTCCCACGGAGATCCATTCCCGCCTTACTCTGGGTTCGCCATATCCTGCAGGCTCCCGAGTGCCGTCGTAGGGGAACAATGCCCTTTCCGGGACTTGGTTGTAAAACCACTCGTCATAAATGTCCAGGGGGGTATTGATCAGGGTTTCCGCACGTCCCATGAGTGTTCCGTCCAGGTAAAAACCGCTGATTCCCCTGCTTCCCACCCAGCATGCTCCCGGTTTTCCCTGAGTTCCATTCGGGAATAAATCCCTCCAAAGCGGATTCCGGTCCAGAGGCTTCAAAAAACGCTCCCGGAATCCCCGTACATATTCTTCTTTCGTATGATGGGCAGGAGAATCGGCCTCCGGTTCTTTTTCCTTTTCCTCTTTCGCCTGCTCTTTCAAAGAGGCCTCTTTCTCCTCCCGTATTTTTTCTTCTGCAAGTTCCTTTTCCATTTGATCATCAAGCCGTCGACAGAAGTCTTTCACCCAGGATTCGGAAACCATGGGCGGCGGCGCTTCTCCCAAATCCGCGGCATGGCGCCGGATTTTGGCGCATTGATCCATAAGCCATTGTTCCCTTTCCGGATTGAAATCCTCCATCATGGCCATGTCCACGATTCCGAAAGCCAGCTCTCTCATGGCGGGCCTCAGCATTCCTTCACCTTCACACAGGTCTTCCCCTACCGGGCCGGAAGCTCCGCGGAAATAGATATGATCCCCGTCACACCCGCTTATAAGCTGCCTGTACATGTCCATGACGAAAGTTTTCCGCTCAACCGCCTCATCCCAGGTTTTTCGCAAAGCGTCGGCCAGGGCCGGCTTCAATGTTATTTTTCCTCTTTTGACGTACAGATGCTTGTAAATAAAAGGGTTGATTATGGATTCCATCCATCCGGCCGCCCGCATGCGCCATTCCCCGAATTGGGGCAATTTGGGAAGCAGGCCTTTTCTGTCGGAAGGGGTGCTGAATATATCCTCTTCCTCCCCTCCGCTGGCCATGCAGTCCCATCCTTCCAGCATGTTCCCCAGAACGGGAAATTGCAGGCACATGAGCAGAACGGTGCAACGGTCCGCTCCCTGGCTCTGCAAGTCCACAATCGGTGCTTGGGAAAGTATTTGCATGCTGGAGGGTCCGACGGTCCGGGCCCAGATCAAATCGTTCCCCTCCAGATAAAAGCCAAATTCGCGATTAAACGAGGGGAGATAAATGCACGCATAGGAAAATGGAGGATCGTCCGGAAACAGGACCGTCCAATAACGGGAATCATGAGATTCCGCCGCAAAGTACTGGGCGGGACTCCGCAGAGCGAGATAGGTTTCATCTTCGGGTTCCTCCCCCAGCCCAGAAAACGGAATCGCCAGAGTCAGCCAAACGCATGCAAATATCCTGAACATCAATGGTCTTTCTAACAAGGCGAAAGGATTGCGTCAAGATGATTAAGACCAATCAAACCATGCTGAGGCGTTCCGGTGATTCACGGGTTCATGGGCTGTCCTCAAATGGTCCTGGGGAAGGTTCCGTGCCCGTCCCCTGTTTTTCATTTTCAGGTGTTCCGTGTTTTCCGGATTTTCCGCTGCAATTGTCTCGCGGCAGGTTATTTTCAAATGAGTTTTCCGCCGCGCCCGGCCGCATTTCCGCGCGGCCTTCCGCCGCCCTGGCCGCGGGGGTGTTCTTCGTCCAGTTGCGGCTTGACCCTGCGTACCGTCTGGCGTAACATCCCCGCACGCATTCAACCCCGCGTAAACCGTATCATGGAACCTATCTACGAAGGCAAGGCCAAAAGACTTTATACGACCGATACTCCCAACGTCCTCCGCATGGAGTACAAGGACGACGCCACTGCCGGAAACGGCGCCAAGAAAGCCCAGTTCGAGAACAAGGGCAAGCTGAACAAGGCCATCACCCTGCTCATTTACAGGATGCTTGAGGAGAAGGGCGTGAAGACCCACCTGGTGGCCGACGTGGACGACATCAATATCGACGTCAAGAAGGTTTCCATTCTTCCCCTGGAAGTGATCGTGCGCAATATTGCCGCCGGTTCCTTCAGCCGCCGCATGGGCGTCAAGGAAGGCACCCCCTTCAAGAAGCCCATCGTGGAATTTTCCTACAAGGACGACGATCTGGGCGACCCCTTCATCAATGACGATTATGCCCGGGAACTGGGCGCCGCCACGGAAGAGGAGTGCGCCTTCCTCAAGAAGCAGGCATTGATCGTGAACGACGTGCTGATCGACTTTTTCAAGCAGGTGGGCCTGACGCTGGTAGATTACAAGATCGAGTTCGGCCGCCTGGCGGAAGATCCCTCCCAGATCGTGCTGGCGGACGAGATTTCCCCGGACACCTGCCGCCTGTGGGACATCAAGACCGGCGAGAAGATGGACAAGGACCGCTTCCGCCAGGACCTGGGCAATGTGATGGAAGCGTATGAGGAAGTCCTTTCCCGCCTCCAGCACAAGGCCTGATCCGCAAGCCTTTCCCCATGGGAGCCGGCCGGCCAGCCGGCCCCCATTTTTCATTTTACCACATTCCTGAGCCATATGACCCTCCATTTTGAAGTTATCAGCCGATTCCAGGCCGCAGCCAATGCAGACGCCCTGCTTTACACCCCTCTGAATGCCGGCCTCACTTTCCGCCGCAGCCGCGTGTACACGGTGGGAATCACCGGAGACGAGCAGAAAGCCCGCGACTACCTCCTGAGCGTGCTGGTTGACCCCATTGCCCAGGAATGCAGCGAGCAGGACGCCCCCATTCTGACGGGAGCCCTTTTCACCATCGACTATGGCATGAAGGCCGGAGCCCTGGACCTGGAGAAGGAGGCCATCCTGCAGAATTACCGCGGCCGCAAGAACATGGGCTTTACCCTGGACGGGCTGAAGATCACGCAGCGCGTGTACGTTTTCGGCCAGGGGGACCGGGAGAGCCTTTCCAAACGCTTCGCCAAGGACGTTTGCAATCCCGCCATCCACAACTGGACCATCGCCTGATTTTTCCCCTCACGCCTACTTTTTCCCAGCAATATGTCCGCCAAAACCTACCGCACCGTTCCCGTGAGAGACCTGAGCAGCGACGAGCTGCTCGAGCTCAGCAAGCAGCAGAAGCTTTCCCTGTCCCGCGAGGACATGGAAGTCGTCCAGCAGATTTTCCGCGAAGTGGACCGCGACCCCACCGACGTGGAACTGGAAGTGATCGCCCAGACCTGGTCGGAACACTGCAAGCACCGCATTTTCTCCGCCTCCATCAGCCACAGCGTGAACGGAGGCGCGCCGGAGACCGTGAACAGCCTGTTCAAGACCTACATCAAGAAGCCTTCCGAGAAGATCATGGAACGCAAGCCGGGCTTCGTGCTCAGCGCGTTTGACGACAACGCCGGCTTCATCGCCCTGGACGACAAGCTGGCCGTCTGCCTGAAGGCGGAGACGCACAACCATCCCTCCGCCATTGAACCCTACGCAGGGGCGAATACCGGCCTGGGCGGCGTCATCCGCGACATTCTGGGCGCAGGGAAGGGGGCCAAGCCCATCGCCTCCCTGGATGTGTTCTGCTTCGGCGCTCCGGATACGGACCCCGCCTCCATCACCGCCCCGGACGTCATTCATCCGCTGGGCATCATGCGCGGCGTGGTGCGCGGCGTGCGCGATTACGGCAACCGCATGGGCATTCCGACGGTGAACGGGGCTATCCAGTTCGACCCCACTTACATTTACAATCCGCTCGTGTTCTGCGGCACCGCCGGCGTCATTCCCCGCGGGGACATCCTCAAGGAAATGCGCCCCGGCCTGAAGGTCATCGTCATCGGCGGCCGGACCGGGCGCGACGGCCTGAAGGGCGCCACCTTTTCTTCCGCCGCGCTGGATGAGGCTTCCCATGAGGAGGATTTCACCGCCGTTCAGATCGGCAACCCGATTGAAGAGAAGAAGACGCTGGATTTCATTCTGGAAGCGCGCGAACGCGGCCTGATCGTGTTCATCACGGACTGCGGCGCGGGCGGTTTTTCCTCCGCCGCCGGGGAAATGCTTTCCGTCACGGGCGGGGAGATTTTCCTGGACAACGCCCCCCTGAAGGAGCCGGGCCTGATTTCCTGGGAGATTTTCCTTTCCGAGTCCCAGGAACGCATGGTGATGGCCGTGGAGGAAAAAGACCTGCCGGAACTCCAGAAGCTGGCGGATACTTTCCAGACGGAACTGACCGTCCTGGGCCATTCCGACAATACGGGCATCCTCAAGGTCTGGCACAAGGGGGAATTGGTGTGCTGCCTGGATAATTCCAAGCTGCATGAAGCCCCCGTCAAGAAGCTTTCTTCCGTATTCACCAGCGGGCAGGGGTTCACCGGGCAGCCGATGCCGGACAAGGACCTCGGCAAGTCCCTGGAAACCGTCATGAGCGATTTCGCCATCGTTTCCCGCGAACCCATCATCCGGGAGTACGACCATGAAGTGCAGGGCAACACGATTCTGAAGCCCCTCGCGGGCGCCACGGCGGACGCGCCGCAGGACGGTTCCGTGGTGGACATCGACGGCTCGGACAAGTGCATGGCCATGGCCTGCGCCATTCTTCCGGAATGGGGCAAGACGGATCCTTACGCCATGGGTACCGGCACCGTGGACGAGTGCGTGCGCCAGCTTATCCTGGTGGGCTCCAACCCGGACAAGATCGGCCTGCTGGACAATTTCTGCATGGGCAATCCGGAAGATCCGGCAGAGCTCGGCCGCCTGGTGGAGTGCGTGAAAGCCATTGCCAGGGCCGCGGACGCCTACAACGCCCCGTTCATTTCCGGCAAGGATTCCTTCTATAATTATTTTGAGACGGAAGACGGTCCCATCAACGTGCCCGTCACGTTCCTCTGCTCCGGGTTCGGCGTGGTGGAAAGCCCGGACCACGCCACCGGCTCCTCCCTGCGCCGGGACGACAGCCTGCTGTATCTCATCGGCAATACGGAAGATGAAATGGGCGGCTCCGTCTTCGCACGCACGCACGGCGTGAACGACTGCAAGGTGCCGCAGACGGATTGCGCGAAGAATATGGAGCTGTACAAGTCCTACTACAATGCCCTGACTTCCGGCTTGGTTCTTTCCGCCCACGACGTTTCCGAAGGCGGCCTGGCCGTCACGGCGGCGGAAATGGCCTTTTCCGGCAAGGGCGGCGTCCAGCTTGACCTGACGAAGGTTCCCACCGTGAACGGCTGGAAGTCCCCGGCCATTCCCCTGTTCAGTGAAAGCACGGGCCGCATCCTGGTGGAGGTGGACCCCGAATTCGCCGCGGATTTTGAGGCGGCCATGGAGGGCTTCCCCTGTGCCTGCATCGGGCGCGCAACTCCGGAAAAACGCCTTGCAGCCACCTGCTGCGGCGGGGAAAAGGTGCTGGACTGCGAACTTGCCAGACTCAAGAAACTCTGGAAGGACGGACTCACTCCCTACTATTGATTTCAACAGTCCCGGATTCAACTTATAACGATTTGACACATAATCACATGCCTCACGCACTTTTACTCAAATACCCCGGCACCAACTGCGATGTGGAAACGGAACGCGCCCTGCGCACGGTCGGTTTTTCCACCCAGGTCCAGCCCATCGCCACCGCCGCGCCGGAACACGTGGCCAAGTCCCAGCTCGTCGTCATCAGCGGCGGCTTCAGCTACGGGGACTACGTTACCAGCGGACGCCTGGCGCAGCTGGAAACGGAACGTTTCCTGGGAGACGCCCTGCACAGGCACCACGCCGGCGGGGGCCTTATCCTGGGCATCTGCAACGGGTTCCAGATTCTGACCAAGCTCGGCATCCTTCCTTCCTCCAGCCTGATTGACAACAAGAGCGAACGCTTTGAATGCCTGTGGGCGAAGCTGGTGAAGGTGGCCAAGGATTCCCCGTTCCTGCAGGGGCTTCCGGACGAGTTTGAATTGCCCTCCGCCCACGCGGAAGGCCGCCTGGTCACCAGGCCCGGAGATGCGGAAAAGTATCTGGCCGCCGGGTATGTGGCCCTGCAGTATGCGGACAACCGCGACGGTTGCTCCTGCAGCATTGCCGGGCTCCAGGACGCCACCGGCCGCGCCATGGGCCTGATGCCCCACCCGGAACGCTTCCTGCTTCCCCGCCACCATTACGACAAGGACTGGGCGGGCCATGAAGACTGGGGCTGGGGTTATTTCCTTTTCAAATCCGCCTTTGACGCCCTGAAATAAGTTCCGGGAGTCTGCAACAACCTAGCACCCTTCCTCCGCAACATGACAGATACGGTATTCATCAGCTCCTCGAACGCCCTGGGTTCTTTCTGGACCTCAAAACGGTATTTCGACTACCTGATTGACGAAACGAATCTGCCGCTCCTGCGCGGCAGGGAATTCGGCCAGGCTGTTCTCATTTGTCCGTCCCTGTGGGAAGGCCGCCGTGCCATCCGAAAGAACGAGGAGGCATTCATTTCCCATGTCCGGCAGTTGATAGACATTCTGCACGAGGTGAAAATCGAACGCCTGACTTACGTCACCAGCATCGATACCCAGCCGGAGACGGGGAATGAAGATTCCCCGCTGGTTCATGAGTTTGAAGACGCCTTCCTTTCCGCCCTGGCGGAATTGAGGGATTACGTCAACCTCAAATTCGGCCGCGTGCTCAACGTGTACCTGCCGGAAGTCACCGGAACGGGTGCGGATATGAGCGTGGCGGATCTGCTGGCAAATGCGCCGGAAGGAAAGGATGAACTGGACGTGGCCCTGCTGGAACGCCACCAGCTTTATCCTAGGCGCCGCATCGTCAATGATGTGGAGAAAGCATGGGAATGCGGCCTTTTTGCCGTCAATCTGGTTCCGGAACCCGTCACTGCCTTTGAACTGGCGGAAGCATGCTTTCCCTCCCTCGCGGGGCGCCTCCCGGTAGCGAAGGAGACGGATCCTTACGGAAGCGGCAGAACTTCCGTGCATTCCACGCAGTACCATGATCCGGACACCGGATACATCATGGGGAAGGCTGACGTTCTGGAGGGTATTTCCAAGGAGCTTCAGGCCTGATTTTTTTCATTTATGGAGAGCCCGCATGCCCTGTCCGGCATGCGGGCTTTTCCGTGTGTACATCCCTCTTCTGAAGATGCGGCATCCGCCCTTCTTTCCGGTTGAGCGGCATCCGGAACGGTGCTATAAACGGGTATATGAAGATCAGCGACGACAGCCTTGAGTTTTTAACGGAACTTCTGGAGACTCCCAGTCCTTCCGGTTTTGAGATAGACGCCCAGCGCATTTGGGCGGATGAGATGCGGAAGTACACGGAGGATGTCCAGTGCGACACTTACGGGAATACGTGGGCCACCTTCCATGCGGACAAGGAGAACGCCCCCACCCTGATGATCGAGGCCCATGCCGATGAGATCGGCTTCATGATCCGCCACATTACGCCGGAGGGCTTCCTGTATGTGGAACGCGTGGGCGGAACGGATACGGCCATCGCGCGCGGGCGCCGCGTGCGCTTCCTGGGCAGCCAGGGGGAAGTGATGGGCATTACGGGGAATACGGCCATCCACCTGCGCGAAGGTGGGGAGAAGGAGCCCAAGATCTGGGAAATTTACATTGATGTGGGCGCTTCCTCCGACAAGGAGGTGGCCGACCTGGGGCTGCGCGTGGGGCATGTAGGCGTTTATTGTGACGGCCCCATGCTGATGAATGAGAACAAGCTGGTTTGCCGCGCGCTGGACAACCGCCTCAGCGGCTTTGTTCTTTCGGAGATAGCCAAACGCCTGTGCAAGCAGAAGAAGCCCCTGGCCTGGAACGTGGCGCTGGTCAATGCCGTCCAGGAGGAAGTGGGCTGCATCGGCGCCGGGATGATCACCCACCGCATTCAGCCGGATGCCGCCATCTGCATAGACGTGACGCACGCCACGGATTCACCCGGCCTGGACAAGGGGAAGTTCGGGGATATCAAGCTGGGGAAGGGCCCCGCCGTCATTCACGGAACCGCCAACCATCCCAACCTGGTGGCGCGCCTGGAAATTGTGGCGGACAAGAACAAGATCAATCTCCAGCATGAAGCCGCGGGCCGCCGCACCGGCACGGATACGGACAGCATTTACGTTTCCCGCAACGGGGTGGCCTCCGCACTGGTTTCCCTGCCGCTGCGCTACATGCATTCCCCGGTGGAAACCGCCGCCCTCAGCGATGTGGAAGATACCATCAAGCTGCTGGTGGAACTGATCAAGTCCCTGAAGCCCGGCGATTCCTTCGGGCACAAGCTGTAAGCGGCACAAGGCTTTTCATGCGGCGCATTTCCGCCTTCCTTGAAAGCGTTTCCTTGCTGCGGTTCCGGCAGGGTTCCGGCCGCTGAAGGCTGGAGCTTTTCAGCCCGGGGCGGCGAGACGGAACCGTTGCGGATGGCGCGCGAGGGCGCCTTGTTCGCTCGCATGGGCCGGATGGATAAAGAGAAGGCTGCCCCGCATCGGCAGGGCAGCCTTTGACAAATTGCATTCGGAAGCAATTCCGGGCCGTCTTATCTGGCAAGCACGTTTTGAACGGCGTTGACGACGTTGTCCACGTTCATGCCGAGTTCGTCCAGGACCTGATTGCCCGGGGCGGAGAAACCGAAACGGTTGATGCCCACGGCTTCACCCTGGCAGCCCAGGTATTTCCACCACAGTCCCGTTACGCCGGCTTCCACGGAGACCCTCTTCATGCAGGAGGGGGGCAGCACGCTTTCCCGGTATTCGGCAGGCTGGGCGTCAAAGCGGAAGAAGCTGGGCATGGAGACCACGCGGATTCCGCTGCCGAGGCGTTCCGCGGCCTTCAGGGCCAGTTCCAGTTCGGAACCGGACGCAAGGATGACGGCTTTCAGTTCACCCTGTTCCCGGCGGGCTACGTAGCCGCCTTTCAGCACGCCCTGGCGGCGCGTTTCCACGGGGATGTCATTTAACGTGGCCACTTTCTGGCGGGTAAGGATCAGGGCGGTAGGGCCGTCGGCCCTTTGCAGGGCGGCCATCCAGGCTCCGGCCGTTTCTTCCGGGTCCGCCGGGCGAATGACATCCAGGTTGGGGATTACGCGCAGGCCGGAGACGGTTTCCACCGGCTGGTGGGTGGGGCCGTCTTCACCCACGGCCACGGAGTCGTGCGTCAGGATGTAGGTGACGGGCAGCCCGCTCAGGGCGGCCACGCGGATGGCGGCGCGCATGTAGTCCACGAATACGCAGAAGGTGGCGGCGCTTACGCGGAACAGGCCGTCGTACGCGATGCCGTTGCAGATGGAGGCCATGGCGTGTTCCCGGATGCCGAACCAGAAGTTGCGGCCTTCCGGATTTTCCGCGGAGAAGTCTCCGCCGCCGTTGAGGTAGTTTTTGTTGGAGCTGTACAGGTCCGCGCTGGTGGTCAGGAACCAGGGGTCGGCCTTCGCGATGGCGTTGATGGCCACGGAGCCGGAGGAACGGGTGGCGTCGCTGTAGTCCGGGGAGAAGGCGGGGATATTCTTGTCGGAAACGGAGGGGTCCACGCCCCTGGCGCAGGCGTCCATTCCGGCGTCCAGTTCCGCGGCAAGTTCCGGGAAGGATTGGCGCCATTCCCGGTACATGGCGTTCCAGGCGGAGAAGGCGGCTTCCCGCCGGGCCTTGAGGTCGTTGAAGTAGGCGCGGACGTCTTCGGAAACGTAGTAGCGTTCCCCGGAGGGGATGCCCCAGTTGGCATGCGCTTCTTCCAGGAGTTTGGCCCCGCCTTCGCCGTGGCCCTTGGTGGTGCCTTCAATGCCGGGGATGCCCTTGCCGATGACGGTTTTGGCGATGATGAGCTGGGGCTTGCCGTTTTTGGCCGCCTTGGCGGCTTCCACCGCTTCCGCGACGGCTTTCAGGTCGTGTCCGTCGATCTGGCGCACGTCCCAGCCCAGGGCTTCATACACGGCGCGGGGGTCGGCAAGCTGGGTGCGTTCCGCGGGGGCGTCCAGCGTGATGTCGTTGGAGTCGTAAATGAGGATGAGGTTGTCCAGTTTCAGCACGGCGGCCAGGGCGAGCGCTTCGCGGGCCACCCCTTCCTGCAAACAGCCGTCCCCCGTGAGGCAGAAGATGTTCTGGGTGAAGATGTTCATGCCGGGCTTGTTGAACCGCGCGGCGGCGCGCCTGGCGGAGAGGGCGAAGCCGACGGCGTTCGCAATGCCCTGGCCGAGCGGCCCCGTGGTGCATTCCACGCCGTCCGTATCCCGGAATTCCGGGTGGCCGGGCGTGATGGAGTCCTTGTGGCGGAAGTTTTTGAGGTCCTCAATGCCGACGTTGAATCCTGACAGGTGCAGCCAGCCGTAAAGGAACATGGAGCCGTGGCCCGCGGAGAGAATGAAGCGGTCGCGGTTGAGCCAGCGGGGCTGGGCCGGGCAGAGGTTGAGCAGATCACCGAACAGGACGGCCCCGATTTCGGCGCACCCCAGGGGAAGGCCCAGGTGGCCGGATGCGCAGTCGTGAACGGCATCCATGGCAAGGCCCCGCGCCTGGTTGGCGGCTTTTTGGAGAAGGTCAAGATTCATGCCAGGGCAATATGACGAGAACCGCCCTGCATGGAAAGTCTAAAATGCGTCTCCGGCAAGGGTTTCCGAATGGTCCGGGTGCCGTGGAAAAAGGGAAATTGGGGACGGTGATTTTTTCTTTCCGGTTTTCCGGGGATTCGGTCATTGACACGGTTGGGAAATTTGTTTTAATTATTCTAAATAAAAAATATTGTATGAGTGATTCGAAGAATTTAACTACTGAAGCCGGAGCCCCTGTTCCGGATAACCAGAACGTTTTAACGGCCGGTCCGCGCGGCCCCATGTTGCTGCAGGACGTCTGGTTTCTGGAGAAGCTGGCCCATTTCGACCGCGAGGTGATTCCGGAGAGGCGCATGCACGCCAAGGGTTCCGGGGCTTTCGGCACCTTTACCGTGACGCATGATATCACCCGGTACACGAAGGCTGCCCTGTTTTCAGAGGTCGGCAAGAAAACCGATCTCCTGGTCCGCTTTTCCACGGTAGCGGGGGAACGGGGCGCGGCGGATGCGGAACGGGATATCCGCGGTTTTGCCATCAAATTTTACACGGAGGAGGGCAACTGGGACCTGGTAGGAAACAATACGCCCGTGTTTTTCCTGAGGGACCCGCTCAAGTTTCCAGACTTGAACCATGCCATCAAGCGCGATCCGCGCACCAATATGCGGAGCGCCCGGAACAACTGGGATTTCTGGTCCTCCCTTCCGGAGGCTTTCCACCAGGTGACCGTGGTCATGAGCGACCGCGGCATTCCGGCTTCCTACCGGCACATGCACGGCTTCGGCAGCCACGCGTTCAGCATGTTGAACGCGGATAACGAGAGGGTCTGGGTGAAATTTCACCTGAAGACCCAGCAGGGCATCAGGAACCTCACGGACGAGGAGGCGGAGGCCATTGTCGCGAAGGACCGTGAAAGCCACCAGCGCGATTTGTATGAAAGCATTGAGAAAGGGGATTTCCCGCGCTGGACGATGTACATCCAGGTCATGACCCAGGAGCAGGCGAAGGCGTGCCCCTTCAATCCGTTTGACCTGACCAAGGTTTGGCCGCACGGGGATTATCCGCTCATGGAAGTGGGCGTGCTGGAGCTCAACAGGAATCCGGACAATTATTTCGCCCAGATCGAACAGGCGGCGTTTAATCCGGCCAATATCGTGCCCGGCATCGGCTTTTCTCCGGACAAGATGCTTCAGGGGCGCCTGTTCTCCTATGGGGATGCGCAGCGTTACAGGCTGGGCGTGAATCACAACCAGATTCCCGTAAACGCACCCAGGTGCCCGTTCCACAGCTACCACCGCGACGGCATGATGCGGGTGGACGACAATGCGGGAGGCACACTGGGTTATGAACCGAACAGCTACGGAGAGTGGAAACAGCAGCCGGAGTTCCGGGAGCCGCCGCTTGAGTTGGACGGAGCGGCCTGGCACTGGGATTTCCATGAAGACGACCACGATTATTATTCCCAGCCGCGCGCTCTGTTCCGCCTGATGACGCCGGAACAGAGGGAAGCCTTGTACGGCAATACTGCGCGGGCCATGGGTGATGCGCCGGATTTCATCAAGCAGCGCCACATTGACCACTGCATGGAGTGTGATCCCGAGTACGGGGAGGGCGTCGCCAGGGCCCTGGGCATGTTCAAGGGGTAGCCGTTTGGCCTTTTCCGGGCGGAAGTTCCTCAGATGCGGAGCTTCCGCCCGGTTTTTGGTGTTGGGGCGCCAGATCCGGCAATGCCGGGAGGATGTCGACGGGGTGTTCCGGACGCTGGATGTGCATTTCCTTCCGCGGTTCCGGTTGATAGGGGGCCAGCGTGATCCTGCTTTCCGTGAGCGCCGCCAGACGGCTGAGCCTTTCCCAGACGAGGCCCATGGAGGCTTGCGGAGGGATGCAGATGTTCACGCATTTTTTCTTTTTCCCTTTTTCAGGCATCAGAACATCGTACATTTCCTGTTCCGTGCCCTTTGGATAAAAACGGCCGGCCATCCATGTTCCACTGGGGAACAGAATGACCGGAAAGAGGATGTACCGGGGATTTTCCTGCATTCCGCAGGGATCGTCCTGGTCCTGCCACGGAGCATGGAAAAGCCAGGGCTGGCAGGCGGGCAATTCCCAGTAAAAGCTTTCTCCCGGGAATCGAGGCTGCATCCGGAAGGCGAGGACATCGCGATGCCGCTCCATGAACGAGATGATACTGTTCTCCAACTGGCCGTACGTGTCGTCCCGGCCGACGGCCAGGGTGCCCGTTCTTTCCTGTTTGTCGTAGTCCGCCGGGGCGGCTCCCTCCTCCGCGAAGACGGGGGAGAGTCCGGCCGTGCCCAGGCACAGGAGAAGAAGGATGAATCTGATCATGTGGCCACTATGGCGCGGCATGTGTCACGGGTCAATGAAAGTCTGTTTTCAAAAGGCGTTGTTACTCAAAAGTTATTTTAGATTGTTCTTGCGTGTTCCGGTGAAAGAATGCTGCCGCCTCTCTGGAGTCCGGATGCGGAGGAGGGGCGCGGTTTTCCTCTTTTACCGCAGCGTATCATTTGGAGGGAGAGACGATCCGGGGGAGTTTTTTCTTCCTTTCTCGGGAAGACCGTCTGGTGTACAGTGGCGGCAGACGCATGAAGATCGTAGTGAAGGTAGGAACGGGCGTACTGACCCGTGGGAACGGAACGCTGGACGGCTCTTCCATCGTGCATTTGGTGAGCGCCCTGGCGGATTTGATGCAGCAGGGCCACCAGGTGGTGCTGGTGAGTTCCGGCGCGGTCGGGGCGGGGGTTTCCGTACTGGGGCTTCCGTCTTATCCGCAGGAGCTGTCCCTCAAGCAGGCCTGTGCCGCGGTGGGGCAGACGCGGCTGATGCAGACGTATGAGAATCTTTTCAACCATTTTGACGTGGATGTGGCCCAGCTTTTGCTGACGGCGGACGATTTAAAGCGCCGCCGGCACCATGTGCAGGCTACGGTGATGCGCCTGTTCGAGCACGGAAGGATCATTCCCATCGTGAACGAGAATGACACCGTGTCCGTGGAGGAATTGAAGTTCGGGGACAACGATATTCTTTCCGTGCATATTGCCCGCATGCTGGAAGCGGACGCCCTGTTTATCCTGACGAGCGTGGACGGCCTGTATCCTCCGGGGGGAAGCCGGAAGGCCATCATTCCCAGAGTGGAGGATGTGGACGCCGTGCTGGCGTTCGCAGAGGAGGACCGGGGCCGCTTTTCCATGGGCGGCATGAGCGCCAAGCTCCAAGCCATCCGGGAAGCCGTGAATGCGGGGATAGGCACCTACATGATGCATGGCCGCCATCCGGAACGCATCGGGGTGCTGCTGGAAGGCGGCAGGGAGGATGCGGGAACGTTTTTTGTACCGAAGAAGGGATGAAGCGATGAATATGGAGAATCCTCTTGAACCTGTTGGACGCGCGGCTGTGGCCGCTTCCCGTGAGCTGGCCGCCCTGAGTCCGGAGGAGAAAGCGGACGCCCTGCGCCTGATGGCCGCAGGCGTTCGGGGAGCCGCGGGGAGAATTATCCGGGAGAATTCCCTGGATATGGAGGAGGCGGAAAGGAATGGGCGGAATGCCGCGTTTCTGGACAGGCTGCTGCTGACTGCGGAGCGCGTGGAACACATGGCGCGCGGCATGGAGCAGGTAGCGGCCCTTCCCGATCCGGTGGGCGAGTGCATCCGTGAATGGACGCGGCCCAACGGCCTGCATATCCGCCAGGTGCGTGTGCCCCTGGGGGTCATCGGTTTTATTTATGAGAGCCGCGGCACCGTCACTTGCGATGCCGCCTCCCTGTGCCTGAAGTCCGGGAATGCGGTCATTCTGCGCGGCGGCAGCGAGTCCCTGCGGACCAACAGGGTTCTTGCGGCCGTGCTGCGGGAGGCCCTGGCGGAGTCTGCCGTTCCGGCGGACGCCCTCCAGCTTCTTGATTCGGGAAGCCGGGAGGAGGTGAAGCAGTTGTGCGAGCTGGATTCCTGTCTGAACGTGATCATTCCCAGGGGAGGGAAGGGGCTGATCCGGACCGTGATGGAGTATGCCAGGGTGCCGGTGCTGAAGCATCTGGACGGCATTTGCCACGTGTATGTGGACGCCGCCGCGGATTTGAAGATGGCCCTCAATATTTTGGACGACGCCAAGACCCAGCGGCCGGGAGTCTGCAACGCGGCGGAGACCCTGCTGGTGGATGCCGCCGTGGCGGAACGGTTTCTTCCGATGGCGGCGGAGCGCATGCGCCAGCGCGGGGTGGAGTGCCGCGTATGCGGGCGCAGCATGCCGTTTTTCGGGCCGGAGGCCGTTCCCGCGTCAGAGGAGGACTGGTCCACGGAGTATGAAGACCTCATTTTGTCCGTGAAGGTGGCAGACGGCGTTCGGGACGCCGTGGAACATATCAACCGCTACGGTTCCCACCACAGCGATTCCATCGTGACGGAGGACGAAAAGGCCCGCGATTATTTCATGAGCCGTGTGGACAGCGCGTGCGTTTACCACAATTGCTCCACGAGGTTCAGCGACGGGGAAGAGTTCGGATTCGGCGCGGAAATAGGAATCGGCACGGACAAGTTCCATGCCCGGGGGCCGATGGCCCTGCGGGAGCTGACTTCCTACAAGTACGTGATTGAAGGCTCCGGGCAGGTAAAGGACCCTTCCCGGATGCCGGATGCAGTTCGTTCCCGGCCGGAGGAGATTTCCTGATGCGGAGGGGGGCACCGCAGCGAGACTGCGATGCCCCCGGTTGCAATTACACCCAGAAGAAGTTTTTGTTAGAAGGCTAGCCTGTAGCCGATGCTTCCGTTGACGCTGCCGGCACGGCTGCGGAAGTCCGCGTTGACGTCCGCAAAGACGGAGCCGGTGTAACCCACCGGAATGGTGAGGCCCGCGCCTATCTGCACGCCGGTGGCGCCTTCCCGGGCCCCGTTCACGCGGAAGCCGGCTCCCGGCGCGCCGACGGGCGCCAGCGCGGCCGTGGTTTTCCGGTCGCCCAGGTTCTGGACAAGCTGCACCCGCAGTTCACCCAGGCAGGCTCTTCCCATCAGGTTGTCGGAGAGTTCTCCGCGGAGCCTGGCGCCCAGTCCCACCGTGCCGTAGGTGGAGTCCATGTCGTCCACGCTCATGCCCAGGCCTCCGGTTTCCGTAAAGCCGTCCATCCGGCTCTTGTAAATGGAGCCATTCACCAGGGGCTGGAAGATGGAAGTCCTGTTTTCGTTCAGGTACAGGTCATAGGTGCCTTCATAGAACGCGCCGCAGCTGCTGCCGCTGGTACTGCCGTGCATGGAGTACATGCCGGTTCCCGCTACGCCCGCCGTGCGGTTCAGGGAGGCGTCATTCCATCCGTAGGTGAGAATGAGATTGTGGGCCCAGCGGCCGGATTGGAGGCGGAAGAACAGGTTGCCGTAGTAGGAGTCCAGGTCTCCGTTCGCCCTGTAGGCGTCCAGGTCGCCGTAGCTGGCGGAGAAGGCCGCGCCCCAGACGAAGCTGTCGCTGCACGTGACGTCAAACCCGAAGGTGCCGCCCCAGGTGTTGAGCTTGTAGCCTGATTCGTCCCTCCGGTCATCCAGCTTGCGGTAGCCGCCTTCCCCTTCAATCCAGGCATTGAAGCGGGGCAGGTCGTCGTTGACGTATTGCAGGGAGGCTCCCATTTGCGCCACCCTGTTTCTCAGGTGCAGCACCTGGTCTTTCAGGGCTCCCTTCTGGGCGGAGTGCAGGGCGGTAATCCCGCTGCCCGCATAGGAGGAGAGGGCGGATTGAATGGTTCCCGCGTCACCGGCGGCCTGGGCGTTCCCCACGGCATTGAGGAATTCCATCATGGCTGGGCTGATGTTCTGCGGGGCGGAGGTGACGGCCCACAGGCTGTCCACGGCGGCTTTCTGGTTGTCTGTAGAGGCGTAGTCCTTCAGCGGGCTGTCTCCCAGCTTGGTGAAGCGGACCTGGAAGAGCCTGCCGTCGTCGGAAAGCATTTTGCCGATGTCATAGACGAGGTTGGCGAAGCCGGCATAAGTCAGGTTCACCATGTCCGCCGTCCAGCTTGTCCCGTCCGCCGTGACCAGTCCGTTTTCCGCATAGAGGGCGTTGATGGTGAATTCCGGCAGGATGGCCCAGTCCCCTGCGGTGCCGAGGCCGTAAATGTTGACGTTGATGGACGGTTCCGTCCCGCTGATGCGGATGGAGCCGTTTTCCGCCTGGATGGCCGCCCAGCCGGAATCGGCGCTGCGGGAAACGGTTTCCGTGCTGACGGTGAGGTCCAGGGATGCGCCGGAGGCCAGGTCCGCCGCCACGCCTGCGTTGTTGCCCGTCAATACCAGCTGGATCGCCCTCTGGTTGGGATTGCCGCCCAGGTACAGCTTGCCGTTGGAGGCGATGGAGAGCGTGCCGGCCGTGGTGTTGTTCATCAGGGAAAGGTCCGCCGTGGCGTCCAGGTCGGAGGCTTCCCGGGTGTTGTCCCCTATGGAGATGTTCCTGTAGGTCATGGAGCCGTCCGCGGCCAGGTTTTTGTCCCCCAGGACGAGATGGCCCCCGGTCCTGGTATGGCTGACGTCCACATTGCCGTTCCCGGAGGAAAGGATGATCTGCGTGCCTTCCCCCCGGTGGGTGATGGCGCCCGTACCGGTGATTTCCCCCTTGAAGGAGTAGGTTTTGCCGTTGCTGGAGGCCAGTTCCAGATGGCCGTCCGCCCCCAGGTGGAGCGTGCCGTTTTCCTGTTCCTGGTGCAGGCCTTCCAGGGCGATCGTGGAGCCGTCCTGCAGGCGCAGGCCGCCGCCGTCCAGATGGAGCAGCACGTTTTCTCCCAGATTGCTGCCCGTTGTGAGAACCAGGTTGCAGTTGCCCAGTTTCAGGGTGCCCGTGCCGGTGATGGAGGCGTTGAGCGTCAGGTCTGAAAGCGTTTCCCTGGAGATGGTGAGCAGGGCTCCCCCGGCCAGGGTGATGGAGCCGGAGCCCGTCAGGTCCGCGGCGGCCAGGGAGGCGGAGTTGAGCGTCAGCGCCGCGTCCCGTTCCACGTTCAGGGTTCCGGAGATGATGGAGCTTTCCGTCCTGTTCTGCAGGACCAGTTCCCCCTGGTGAACGTCCAGCGCGGAGGCGGTGATTCTGCCGTCAATGGTCAGTTTCCGTTCTCCGTCCTTGACCAGCCGGGCGCTTCCCAGAATGGACCCGGCGTAGGCGGTGTTGCCCGGTTTGCCCGGTTCTGCGGAGGTTTCATTGAGCAGCGTGATGATCACATCCTTGTCCGTTCCCGTGTTCACGACGGCATCGGATTCCGTCCCGGCCAGGTAGCGGATGGTGGTTGCCTTGTCCTCGGGAGCCGTCCCCTGGGGCAGGTCGATGTTCAGCGTTCCGTTGTTGGTGACGCTGGGCGTTGCTCCCAGGGTGGCGGCGGAGGTGACGTTTTTGACGGCGCCCCTGTCAATGATCATGGCGTCCAGCTGGCCGAAGGAGATGATCACCCGGCCGTTTTCCGTCCGGGTGATGTCCCAGGCCATGCCGTTGTATTCGCTCAGCGTGATGTTGTTGGGGTCTGCATGAAGAGCGGCGTTGGTGATGTGGAAGGCATAGTCTCCGGGAGCGTTCAGCAGGGCCACGGCATCAGCCGTCAGCGTCAGGGTGAGTTCTCCCAGCGTGAGGCTGGAACCGTCCGCGTCATTGAACCGGATGATGCCCGTGCCCTCCGCGCCCATGTTGGCGGCGGAGAGACGAAGCTGGGTTAATGAGCCGGAGAGGTCCGCATTTCCCGTCAGTCCGGAGATGGTTCCCGTTCCGGTTCCCATGCTGATGGAGTCCAGCTTGCCTCCGTCCAGGCCGCCCATGTTGATGTCGCCGGTGATGCCGGAAACGGAAACGCTTTTGGCTCCCAGTCCTCCGGTGTTGGCCAGTGTCCCCGCGGAGATGGATATTTTCCCGGAGACGGTCTGCCCGGCCAGGTCCAGCGTGCCTCCTTCCACCTGGTAGGTTCCGGTTCCGGTGTCTGCGGATTTGAGGGTCAGGTTGCGGGAAATGCGGATGGTGCCGTTGTTGGTGATGTCCAGGGAGGCTCCCTGGTCTTCGTTAAACCGGAGGGTGGAGCCCTGGTCCACGGTCAGGGAGGAGATCGTATTGCCCAGGGCCTTGTCCAGCGTCAGGTCCGAGTTTCCGGTAACCTGCACCCTGTCAAAGTTCTGGAGTGTTCCCAGGAAGCTGGTGGTATAGTGGTCGAAGACGAGCTTCTTTTCCCCGTTGACCGTGCCGCCCCCCTTGCCGTCAATGGTTCCGGCGTATTTGTCGAATTTGTGCTCGGTTCCGTTTCCTGTGGTGGCGGCAATATCCTTCAAGGTGATGGAAGTTCCCCCGTTGATGGTGCCGCTGGTCTTGTTGCCTCCGCACAGGAGCGTCCATGCCCAGTTGTCTCCATCGGCCTTGCCCAGAATGGCGTCCGTGCCCGTCACGGTCAGGCTGGTTCCCTGGGTAATCGTGCCCTGTGTCTTGTTCCCTGCGTAGATTTCATTCATGAACGTTCCTCCATTGATGTAAATGGAGGTGGAGCCGGAGATGGTTTTGGCGCCCGTGTAGAGACCGCCGAAGATGCGGTGGGAGAACACGCCTTCATTGAAGATGATGGCGATGTTTCCGTTCACGTCGGTGGCGTAGCTCCCCGCTACGGAGGTGCGGTCCGCCTCTCCGGCAGTGAAGGAGGTGTCAAAGTTTCCGGTGGAGGAGGAGAATTCCAGGTAAATGTCCCCGTGGACGGTTCCGGCGTTGACTGCGCCGAAGACGGTCGATTTGCCGATGGAACCTTCCGCAAAGCGCAAGTTGATATTCCCGTACAGGTCCCCGGAAGTATGGCCGCCTATCCATCCGTTGTTGGAGACCACTCCCTCTCCAAGCGTTACCCACAGGTCCTGCCGGTTTTCCGCAGTGCCGTACGCGCCGCTGTTGGCGTGAATGAGTTTGGTGCTTCCCGTTCCGGTGATGGTGGAGATGTTGGAGTTGGTGCTGTTGCGGACATTGTACGTGTTGTCGGCTCCCGCCGTCGCTGCGGCTGTGGTGCCGGTGTCCGTGGTCCATTCAATCATGCCCGGTTTCGGGGCGGAGGCTCCCCTATGGGCCAGGTAAATGGCTTCCGGCCCGGTAATGCCGCTGGAGGAGGGGGCGTAGGAAAGGGAGCCGTCCAGCGCCAGATTGGACAGGATGGCGTCCAATGTGCCGGAATAGCTGAAGGTGAGGCCGGAGGAACTGGCTCCCGCCGCCGTTTGCGCCTCCCCGATGAGGACGTCCCCCAGCCAGATGTAGTAGCCTGCGCTGAGGCCGTTGGCGTTGTCCCCCGCTACATAGGCCACGCGGATGGTGTCCGTGTTGGCGGACATGTCCCTGGAGTACAGGATGGTGCTTCCCCACTGGATGTACGCTTCATTGATGTTCAGCGTGCCGTTGCCCAGGTTCAGGGAGAAGTTGTTGGTGGTGTCCCAGCCTCCCGTACTGCCGTTGCCCAGGCGCAGGGTGAAGTCCACCGTGTATCCCGCGGAGCCGCCCTGGGATTCCCCCCATGAGTAGGTCAGGGTGCTCGTTCCCGCGTTGTTGAAGTTGATCGTGTTGTTGGAGATGGTGACGTTGCTGGCCGTGAATCCCCTGGCCGTGAGCTCCTCCCGGGTGATGGCGGGCGTCTGCCCGAAGTTGAAGCCCAGTTCGTGGGAGGCTTTTCTTTCCTGCCCGGCCGACCGTCCCGCGTAGCCCATGCCCCTGGCCAGGTTCCCCGCCATGAGCAGGTCGCCCTGGGCGTTGGGGTGCAGGCCGTCCGCCGTGGGGTTGTTGAACATGGTTCTGACTCCGTAGAAGGGGGTGGAGGAGGCCACGTCGATGATGCCCTGGTTGACGTCGATGACCGTAACGCCGTCCTTGTCCCGGCCCCAGTTTTTGAGGGATTCGTTGTAGTCGGCCACGGCCTGGTGGGTCGCGCTGGAATTGCCGTTGGCGTGCTGGGTCCAGCACGGGATGGAAAGAACGATGATTTCCGCGCCGCTATTGGCGGTTTTCATGGCTTCCACCATGGTATCCATGTCTCCAAGCAGGTTTTGCGTGACGGCGGAGAGGCGGTCGTTGAGCGTGCCGTTGTTGCCGTCGGAGAGAAGGTCGTTGGTACCGGCCAGGATGAAGAAGGTGCCGGGGGCGGCGGTTCCGGTGAACGTTTGTCCGGTGTAAGTGCCTCCTTTTGTTTTTTCCGTGCTCAGGCCCAGCCAGTTGCTGATGTTGGAGCCGTTGAAGAGTCCGTAGTTGGCGCCGTCTGCGCGCCCTGCGATTTCATAGGCGCGGGCGCTTGCCTGGGAGGAATGGGCGTTGTTGAATACGCAGCCGCCGTAGGAGATTCCCGCCGCCACCCCGCCGGAGTAGTTGCCGGTGTTGATCCCCGCCGTGCTGTAGGAAATGCCGTTGTCCGCGAAGATTTTGTGCAGTGCCCAGCGGTAGGAGCCGCTGTTGACGCCGTGGGTGATGGAGTCCCCCACGTACATGACGTTGCCGAGGCTGCCGTCAGATACGGAAGCGGAGGTGGCGAAGGGGTAGAAAACGCAGGAAGCCAGAAGCGCGGCTTTCAGAGAAAAGGGTAACCTTGGACGCATATTTTATGAATATGCGAATTACGAATCCGGCCTCAATCCAAAATTCTTACGTTCAAAGTATTACGAGTTTCAATATGTTGAAATGCAGGATATTGCGGCACGGCTGGTCTTTTTTTTGTGTCATATCTCTTCCTCCTCCATAATCAAGGGACAGAGACGTTTCCGCTCCGGTCCGGAGGGATGATGCGGATTCGTAATCCGTTAGTCGTCAGTTACAAAGGCACTGGTTCATTTCCAGCGCGGGATTATCCGGAACGGAGTCGTTGACGATGACGGCCGGAACGCCTGCCACGGTGGTGTGCGGAGGGACGTCTTCCAGCACGACGGAGCAGGCCGCGATTTTCGCGCATTGGCCGATGGTGACACGGCCCAGAATTTTTGCCCCGGCGCCGATCAGAACGCCGGATTCCACGATGGGGTGGCGGTCCCCTTCCTCTTTCCCGGTGCCTCCCAGCGTGACTTCATGCAGGATGGAGACGTTGTCGCGGATGATGGCGGTTTCCCCTACCACGAAGCTGGTGGCGTGGTCCAGCAGGATGCCGCACCCGATGGTGGCGGCGGGGTGGATGTCCACGGCGAATACTTCGCTGGCAAGGCTCTGGAATTGCAGGGCCATGATCGTGCGGCCGTGTTTCCACAGCCAGTGGGAAATGCGGTAGGTGGTGATGGCGTGGAACCCCTTGTAGAACAGCAGGGGTTCCAGAGGGGTGCGGCAGGCCGGATCACGGTCCACGATGGCGATGAGGTCGTGGGCGATCTGGCTCAGAATGCTTTCTTCATCCGCCAGGGCCTCCCTGACGAGGGGCTCGATCAGTTCCCGCGGCATGTCCCGGCGGGAGAGCTTGCGGGCCAGCCGTGCGGAGATGGAGGTGGCCAGGGAGTTGCGGGAGAGGCAGACGTCGTCCAGAATGCCGCGCATGGCGGGTTCCTCGTCCGCCGCTTCCCGGGCGCATTCCTCCACCCATTCCCAGACGCCGTTGATAACGCATAGGCAGTTGGTGCATTGCCGGAGTTTGGTTCTTTTCAGGCTGGTCATGAGCGGACGGGGATGGAAGGCAAAAAAGGAAGGGCCTCCCGCAAATGGGCGGCCTCTCCCTTATGAGTACCAGAGTGCGGCGGCGTTGAGAACAGGAAAGTATGTCCTATGCCTCCCGGAGGGGACATGCCCGTCAGCCGAAGATGGCGTGCACGATGTTCATGAACCACGCGTCTATGGACCAGGGTCCGGGGCCGGTCAGCAGAAGAGCCAGCGCCGCTCCGGCGTAAAGAACGTGGAATTCAATTCCTTCCCCAGCCTTTTTGCCGGACCAGTTGGCAAAGTAGCCGTTTTTGAGGTGCTTGGTCATGGCGACGATCATCATGATCATGACTCCCAGCGCCGCCACCCGTGTGAACAGCCCCAGGGCCAGGCAGATGGGGGCGCAGAATTCCGTGAGCATGGCCACCTTGGTGAGGAATGGCGGAATGCCCATTTTTTCCGTAAATGTCCGGTAGGTCCCGTCCCATCCCGCGCCGCCGAACCAGCCCAGCACTTTCTGGGCGCCGTGGGGCCACAGGATCAGGGCCAGAGTGAGGCGGAGGACCAGCAGGCCCCAGCCTGCCGCGGCGATGGTGATGGAATCAATGCTGTTCATGAAAGGGGAATGATTCAGTAAAGACCCTTTTGCTGTTTTAGGCGTTCATTTCCAGAAATGAAAAAGGCCGGAAGGAATGGAATTCCTCCCGGCTCTTGAAACCGTCAATGGGCGTCTATTTGGGGATGGAGTGGTACAATTGCTCCAGGGAAAGGACGCAGTATGCCGTGACCAGGACGGGGTCCGCCTCCCACCAGCGGTTGTTGGTGTTCACCCAGGAGCCGTCGCTTTTCTGGATGGAGATGAGCTTGTTGGCCAGTTCGTCGCGCCAGTCCACCTTGCGGCCGTCTTCCAGGGTCAGGTAGTCGATGCCCAGGGCGCTGAGGGCCTTGGACATGGCCTGGTAGTAGTAGTAGAGGCCCTGGACGCCCATGCCGGGGTTTTCATCCAGGTTGTAGCTGTTTTCCAGCCATTTGAGGGCCAGCTTGACGCGGGGGTCGTTTTTGTCCACGTTGGCATAAATGAGGGACTGCATGCCCGCATAGGTCATGCTGCCGTAGGCCTTGGGCGGTTCCGCCTTGTCAAAGGCGGCGCTTTTCGCATCCTTGGCGCTTGCTACGCCGGGGCGGTACACGAAGCCGCCGAGCTGGGATTTGTCATCCGATACCCAGGGTTCCTTGTTGACGGCGGGGTTTTGCTGGCAGCGGTTGATGAATTCCGTGGCCGCGTTCCAGTCCAGGTCGGGCTGTTCGCCGTATTTGCCGTCCTTGGCGAGCTTTTGGGAGTAGTAGATGGCTTCCAGGGCCAGGGAGGTGTTGGAGAGGTCCGCAATGGGGGGAGCCTTTTTGTCCCCGTAGCCGATGCCGCCGTTGTAGGGGTTGTCCGGGGCGAAGTGGTTCTGCTGCTTGATGAGGTAGGCGCGCGCCTTGAGGATGGCGGGGGCGTATTCCTCCTTGTTGGCGGCCAGCAGGGCCATCATGCACACGGCCGTGTTGTAGGAGGACATGCCGCGGTTGAAGATGGAGCCGTCCTCTTTCTGGGATTTCAGGATGAAGTCGTATCCCTTCTGGATGTATTCCGGAAGGGGCTTGCCCTGGTTTTCCGGATCGCGCATGTAGGCGGTGACCGCCAGGGCCGTCAGGGCCGGGTAGGAAGGCTGGGCCCAGTAGCCTTCCGGATTCTGCTTGCTTTTCAGGTATTCGTTCCCCTTTTCAATAGCGCGTAGGATTTCCTGCTTGATGGAAGCGTATTTGGAGGAAGCCGCTTCTCCCGGAACTGCCGTAAGGGTGGTTTGCCCGAATGCCGCCGTGCCCAGCGCGGCGGCCAGAGTTAATGAAAGTACGGATTTAAACATGATGGTTATTGTTTGGGTTGAACCGTTTTTTGAGAAATGGTGACGGTGACGTTGGTGCCGACGGGGAGGTTTTTCCGGGGATTGACGATCCAGCCCGTGTCATTGACGCCGTCGTGAAAGTCTCCGATGTAGTTGATGGGGGAGGTGCGGCTGGCAAAGATGGAGATGATTTCCCCGCTCAGGCTGGCCTGGTAGGCCCCTTCGTAAAAGAAGGAGTTGGTGTAGAGCCAGTCCTTGGGATCAATCCCCTTGTGGGTCTGCGAGTTGACGATGAGGTCGGAAAAGTCGCTTTTCTGTTCCTTGCCGTCCTGCGTATAGGTCATGACGATCTGGACGTAGGCGTCCGCATAGTCGGCCGGCTTGGGCTCCGTGAAGGGGAGCCATTCAAAGTTTTCATCCCGGACGGGGAAGAATTTTTCAAAACGGTGGAATTTGAGCAGGGTCATGCCCAGGCTGATGTGAAGCGGGTCCGCCTCGGACACCAGCAGGGATTCGTGAAGCTTGCCGTTGGGCATGCAGCAGACGTATTCCAGAATGCCCTCCTGCATGTTGACCTGGGCGTTGAAGCTGACGGTGCGCTCCTTGTGGTTGACGATGACGTTGCCTATTTTGATGCGGTGGTCGTCCAGCGGTTCGAATTTGGGTACCGTCTTGCCATCCGGCAGGGGGACTTCCGGGGAGGTTTCCTCCTGTTCCTGCTGTGCCGGGGTTTCCTGGGCAACGGAGACGTCCTGGGCATGGGAGAGGCCCCAGGCGCAGGTGATGAGGGGTATAAGGAATTTGAGAGACATGCCGATTTTTTTTAGATTGGAGAAGGAACGGGTTCCGTTCAATGAAAAAGGCATCCGTGATGGATTTGTTACTTTTCTACCACGGATGCCGGAGAGTGTCGGAGGGATGCGGAGGTTAAACCAGCTTCATCCGCGCCAGGTCCTGGAGGTCGATGATGCCGACGGGCGCCATGTCCTTGTTGAGTACCACCAGGTCGTCAATGTGGCGGTTGCTGACGGCTTTCACGGCTTCCGCCGCCAGGTCGTCTTCCATCACGTAGATGGGGTTGCGGGTCATGAGGCCGCCGACGGGCTGCTGGCCGATGAGAGGGTTGGCGCCGTAGGCCCTGACGAAGTCGCCGTGGGTGAAGATGCCGGCCAGTTTGCCGTCCGCCGTGAGCAGGATGCAGGCTCCCGTGTGGGCGGTGGTCATTGCTTTCAGGCAGTCGTTGACGGTGGCCGTTTCCGGCAGAATGGCCATTTCATCCCCCTGGCGCATGATGTCGCTCACCTTGGTAAGGAGGGCGCGGCCCAGGGAGCCGCCCGGGTGGCGTTTGGCAAAGTCTTTTGCGGTGAAGTGGCGCGCTTCCACCAGGGCCATGGCGAGGGCGTCCCCCATGACGAGCATGGCCGTGGTGCTGGACGTGGGGGCCAGGTTCAGCGGGCAGGCCTCGCGGGAAACTCCCGTGTCCAGGACGACGTCCGAGTATTTGGCCAGAGAAGAATGGATGTTCCCCGTCATGGAGATGACGGGAAGTTCAAAGCGCTTGATGAAGGGAAGAAGGGTCAGGAGTTCCGTGGTTTCCCCGGAGAAGGACATGGCGATGCAGACGTCTCCGTCCTGGACGATGCCCAGGTCCCCGTGCAGGGCGTTCAGGGAGTCCAGCATGACGGTGGGCGTGCCCGTGGAGTTCAGGGTGGCTACGATTTTGGCCCCGACGTTGCCGGATTTTCCGACGCCGGCGATGACGATCTTGTTGCCGCGGTCCAGGGCCCGGGACATGAGGTCCACGGCCTTGTTGAAGTTTTCATCCAGCCGGGACAGGACGCCACGCAGTTCTTCAATCTCCATTTCAAAAACGGATCTGGCGCGTGTTAAATGGTTCATATCTGGCGGGAATGATGCCAGAGGCCCCTTCTTCCGTCAATTTTTCATTGCGGCTCCTCCTCCCCTCCGTTCCTGCATTTGCAGGTGGGGCTGGGATGCAGGGGAATGACCGTGAAGCGCATGCGCAGGGTGTCCGCGGAGAGCAGCCCTCCCCTGAGCGGAGAGGGGATGCCGGCAAGGGCTTTCAGGGCTTCCAGCGCCTGGATGCACCCGATGATTCCCGCATGCGCGCCCAGGATGCCCGCCGCGGAGGCGGTGTCTTCCTCCTGCATGGGCGTTTCTTCCGGAAAGAGGCAGCGGTAGCAGGCCGTGCCTTCGTGGGGGGCGAACACGGCCGCCTGGCCGATGAAGCCTTTCACGGCGCCGTGCACCAGCGGGATGCGGAGGGCGGCGCAGGCGTCCGCCAGGGCAAAGCGTGCCGCGTAGTTGTCTGATGCGTCCACGGCCAGGTCGCATTTTTCCAGCAGGGCCAGGGCATTGTCCGGCGTGAGGCGTTCCGTGGCCGTGGTGATTTCCACGGCGGGGTTCAGGGCTTTCAGGCGGCAGGACGCGCTGGCCGTCTTGGCGGTTCCGGCGGAGTCCGTGGCGTGCAGAATCTGGCGCTGGAGATTGGAGAGGGTGACCGCGTCCGGATCAATGAGGGTGAGCCTGCCCACTCCGGCGGCGGCAAGGTAAAGGGCCGCGGGGGAACCAAGCCCCCCGAGGCCCACCAGGGCGATGTGCGCCCGTTTGAGTTTTTGCTGCCCTTCCTCGCCCAGTTCCGGCAGGGAAAGATGCCTTGCGTAGCGTTCCGTTTCTTCCTGGGTGAGGGGCATGAATGATTAAAGTGATTCGCGGAGACGGCCGGAGCGGCCGCTGAAGGCGTACAGGAGCAGCGTCCATCCGGAGAAGATGAGTTCCACTGCAACCAGCGTGCCGATGAACCAGGCGGAGGATTCCGGCCAGCCGAAGATGACCATGAGGCCAAGAATCAGCGTAATGATTACATTGAACAGGCGCCACCCGCTGGCGGGAAGGGAGCGGGTCTGGAGCCATAAGGCGCCCTGGAAGACGGCCGCGATGACCAGGCCCCATCCGATGATGAGCGTGGTGATGGCCAGGGAGATGTTCGGGTCACGGAACAGGAACCAGCCGACGATGGCGTACAGGATAGCCATCACCAGGTTCCACCCTCTGGAGGCCGGAACGGTAAATACCTGCACCAGCCGGATGACGGCCAGTACCATCAGCATGATGCCGATGACCCAGATGAAGCTGGCTCCTACGAGCCAAGGTGACGCCAGAGCAATAAATCCAAGAAATAGCTCAATGACGCCAAGGATGCCCATCCACCATGAACCGCCGGACACCGAGGTGCTGTTGACTTGAGGTTGAGTTGTCATATGGCGGTATGACCGGACCCGCGCAGGAAACGTTGAAGAATGACGATTTTATTTAGCGGCGCCCGGTACGGC
This sequence comes from Akkermansia sp. KLE1798, assembly GCF_001580195.1. Classification (NCBI taxonomy): domain Bacteria; kingdom Pseudomonadati; phylum Verrucomicrobiota; class Verrucomicrobiia; order Verrucomicrobiales; family Akkermansiaceae; genus Akkermansia; species Akkermansia sp. KLE1798. Next base: position 20,109 of record NZ_KQ971087.1, on the reverse strand, counting down.
GGGTGCGCTTTTAGGGGCCATGGTGTTTAATAATTCCGGGGTGACGTTGATCAGCGAAGGCCCGTTTCTTGGGAGTTCCTTGGGCGGAACGAAGTAGGTGAAGGCGCGTGCGGGGAGATGGCCCGGAATTTCCGGCATGATGTACACTTCCACCAGCACGGCTCCTTTTTCGCCGCTGGGGCTGTCCGCAAAGTTCAGCGTGATGGAGTTGCCCCCGTCCCTGAGGCCGCCGGAGATGACTTCCGCCTGCCTGGTGTTGTCGAATTCATGATGGGAGATGTTGTTGATATTGGCCTTTACGGTGCGACCGGGGCAGTCCACCAGGATTTTGGCGATGTATTTGGCCGGAGGGCAAAGAGGCGGAACGGGCGGGATTTTTCCAAGGGGCTGGAATCCGTCCTGCTCCATCAGCACGGTGGCGTCTCCGCGCTTCAGACGGTCCTTGACGGCGGGGAGGCGGGAGAGGTTGAAGAAGCGGGCCTGGTCGTATTTCCATTTGCCGCGTTCATTCGTGAACAACAGGACCAGGGCGTTGGCGTCCGTGGGTTCCTCGCCCAGCCCCAGGTCCACTTTTCCATAATAGGTGGCCGCCGCCGTGGGGCCGTCCACCACGGAACCCACGTACATGAGCGGAGACAGGGCCGGAGGCGCCATGGGCTGCCGGAACAGGGAGGCGGGGAAGGGCCGCTTTTCGGAAACGGCCAGATTGCGGACTTTCACCTGGCGGTAGGCGGAGGTGGTGGCCCTCCACCCGTCATAGTTGCCGCGGAGCATGTGCAGGCGCCAGGTGTTGTAGGCCACGTCCAGATCGTCCCTCAATTGGGAGTCTCCGGGGCGCGGCGCTGCGAGAGCGGAATTCACGAAGGCTGCGGCGCAACAGGCAAGGGCAAGAAAGGAGCGGAAGGTCATTACACGATTATTTAGACATCAAACTTGCGCGGAGTGCAACACAATTGCATCATGAAGCCGTCCTCATGGAATTGTTCACGGAAGCCGATCATCTGGCGGAAGCCCGCTACAGGAAACTGCTGCGGGAGCAGCCCGGCTTTGCATGGAGGCGCTTTTCCGACGGAGAGGAACTGATGGCCTACGCGTTTTTTCCTCCGGGCCATGAGGCGTCCGCTTCCGTTCCCTCCGTCCTGTTTTTTCACGGCGGCATGTGGGTGGGCAAGAGCCTGGGGGATTTTGTGCCGTGGGCTCTTCATCTGGCGCAGCAGGGCATTGCGAGCATTATTCCGATGTTCCGCACGCGCGGCGCGTATGAAGTGGAGCCGCTGGATATTCTGGAAGAGGCGCGCGAGGCCTGGGCCTGGGTGTATGAGAATGCCCCCCTGCTGGGGCTGGACCCGTCCCGCATTACCGTGGCGGGCAGCGATGCCGGAGGATTGATGGCCCTGCATGCGGCGCTGCCGGACCAGCCCGCCCGCTGGTCCCTTTTCCGCAAGAAGGCCCCCCTGCCGCCCGGACCTGCGGCAGTGGCCCTGTTCCGCGGCGTGTGCGACCTTTCCGCGGATTCCGTGTTCAAGCTGACGGATACGATGACGCCGGAGCAGAGGGATTCCCTGAATCCGCTGAAGCGTCTGCAAAAGGGGCTTCCCCCCCTGTTCGCCAGCCATGGGGGGCGGGACAGGCTGCTGCCGTGGCGGACCAGCGAACGCCTGACGGAATTGTGGAGGAAGAAGAGGAACAAGGCCAGGTTCGAGCTGCTGGACGTGGCCGACCACACGTTTTACCATTTTAATGTGAATGCCGCGTATTTTGAGCAACTTCTCAACAGTTGGAGCTCGTTCATGGTGGAGCAGGGCCTGTGGGAGTATAACGAGGGGATGGATGCGGGCCTGCTGGGCTGAGCCCGGCGCGTGGAAGGACCGTTTTTGCGGGTACGGGAGGCGTTATTTCCTGCCGCCCAGCATGTTTTCCCTGATTTCCTGCATGTCGCGGCGGAATTCGGCCTGCGTCCGGGGCGTGGGAGGTTTGACATCCCATTCCGCTAGTTTTTTACGCACGCGGAGGAGCAGTTCCTGTTCGTCCACGCCGTATTTTTTGCACAGGGGGGACAGGGCCAGTTCGCTGCCCGTGAAGCGGCCTTTCAGAAAGAACGGCAGGTCATGCCGCCATGCGCGGCGGAAGTCTTCCGGGCATTGTTCCGTATTGATGGGGGAAAAGAGCTCCCGGACCTGGCTTTCCCTGATGCCTCCGGCGTTCATGCAGATGGAGGTTTCCACGTAGGCGAGCGTGAATTCCAGCATGACCCGTTCAATGGACCGGGCGGCTTTTTCCAACTGGGCCGGCGTGAGGTCCATGACCTGGGCCCGCAGAGCCACCAGCGCCTTCAGGATGTCTTTGGGATTTCCGCAGGTGCGGGGATCCATGCGCGGAATTTTTTCCTCTTCGTCGTAAAGCGGGATGGGAGGCCGGACGCCGGGATTTATTTTAAAAAGGCTTCCCTGGAGCCGTTCCCGCAGGTCTTTCAGGCTGATGCCGTATTTGCGCAGCACGGGGGCGGCGTAGTTGCGGCCCGGTTTGGCCGCCTGCTTGAGCCATGCTTCCTGGAAGTCCGGCGGGCAGTCTTGCAAGCCCGCAGCCAGCATGGCCTTGCGGAAGTCTTCCGCCCTGGGCGTCTTGTTGACATAGGCGTGCGTCCATTCCAGCTCCAGCATCCAGATGGCGGTCAGGCTCAGGAATTGTTCAATGGCTTGTTTCGGTTCCGGAGCATTTGGCGCCGCCGCGGACTGCTCCGCCGTATTTCCGGATGCCGCAGGGGGCAGCCAGCACGTCAGCAGCGCCACGGAAACCAGCGTGATACGGAGAATGCACATGGACTTATCATGACAGGCCCGTTTTCCGGTGGCGAGCAAATTCATTCCGCCGTTACCGTGACGTCCAGAGGCCGGGAGGAGACGGGGAATTGAAGTTCATAGAAGCCGTTTCCCAGGTTTTTGACGGGCGTGCCGCCTGCCTTGACCGGGCCCTTTCCGTGCCAGATGACGACCGGTCCCGATTCCCTGATGCGGAAGCGGAGGGAGGCTTTCGCGTATTCCGGGGTGCCTTCCAGGGCGCAGGGGGAGAGGAATTTGTCCCCCCTGCCGATGACCGCCCAGCCGCCGACAATGGGAGCCAGGATGAACAGCCGGTCCTGGAAGCCCGTGATGTCCACGTCCAGCTCCGGCCGGGATGCCGTGAGGGAGCGTCCCCCTTCCGCCGAATAAGCGGCGATGCCTTCCAGGGGCGTCCCGTAATAGCCCAGCGCCTGATTTCCTTTCAGCAGGGCGCCGGCATGGCAGTAGTCGTTCAGAGAGATTTTTCCGCGGATGGCCGTTTCCGGGGAGGGGTGTTTCAGATTGTACAGGACCACTGCGGCGCTTTGGCCGGGCAGCGGGGCGATGACCCGGTAAAGGCGGTCTTCATTCAGGGCGTCCAGAAAGACGGAGTCCGGCAGGGGCACGGCGGGAGCCAGGGGACGGAGCAGAAGACCGTCCGACCAGACGAGAGGCATGATGTGTTCCGGGTTGAGTTTGTCCGCCGGGTCCGAGAGATAGACGGGGCCGCCGGATACGGCCTTGGAGATGGCCATCAGGCGGGCGCTGGCGGGGTCCGTGGAGTGGAACATGTCGTGGTCCGGCCATGCGGTCTGCCCCAGCCACAGCGTGTTGGCGTAGGATTGGAGAAGGTGGGATTTGCCCATGGCCTCGTCTCCCATTTTATAGTCGATGCTGCACCGGGTGACGGCGCTGTGCCGCGTGTTCTGGATGTTGACGGTTCCCTGGGCCATGCAGTTGATCAGCTCCAGTCCTGTCTGGCGGCATGCCTTTTCCAGCGCCTCGGAGCATTTGGTGTTGTGGTGGACCGGGTTGTCCAGGCCGTCCGCCTGTTTCAGGTATTCCGCCTGGACGTCGATCTTCACGAAGTCGAACCCGGCGTCCCTGACAGACTGGAGGAAGGGCTTGTAGAACGCCCCGGCTCCGCCGGGACCGTCGCCGGGCAGGATGTTGCCCCTGGGGGTGGAGACCAGTCCGCGGGCGACCTGGGGGCCAAGCCGGTGCTTGGGGTGGATGCCCTTCCAAAGGCCGTAATAGCAGTGCCACAGGCCCATCCATTTCAGCTTGGCGCTTTTGTGCTTCATGAGGGGCTTCCAGCCCTCCGGGAATTTGTCCTGCCGGGGCTGGAAGCTGATCAGCTTGAGCCCTTCCTGGACCTGGAAGCCGTCGTCCACCAGCAGCCACCGGACGGGCACGGGGGATTCCTCCAGATGGCGCGCCGTTTTTTCAAGAAGGGCGGAAGTGATGTTTTTCTTGTATTGTTCCCAACTGCACCAGCCGAGATATTTGAAGGGTTCCGGGTAGGCTTTTTTTTCACGGGGAAGGGTTCTGCCTTTCAAAAAGGGGAGGGACAGGGCTTTTTCCCATACGGCGGAGCAGGTGTTGTAAATATTGCCGTCCACGGCCATGACGGCGAGGACGGACTGGGGTTTGGCGAGGTTTTTCCCCAGGGTGCCGTATTCCACCATGAAGTTTCCCTTTCCGTCAATGCTCAGCCACGCCAGGGAATCCGGTTCGGCAACGGGCAGTACGGCCATGTACCGGCCGTCCTTGAGATGGAACAGGGCAAACATGGCGTGCACGCCCGGCTTGGCGACGGTGGGGTTCGGCTTGCCGTCCATCAGCTTTCCGGGGTCCGTTTTTCCAAACCAGGGCAGCACGCGGTTGCCGTCGCCGGGCCATCGGCCCCGGTCCGCCGCAAACCAGCAGAAGGATTGGTAGGGCGGTACGGGAAGGGGGAGTGCGGTTTTTCCCGGTACGGGACGCAGCAGGGAGGTTTGCGGCTGGGCAACGGCCGTCCAGGCAGTGAGTGCCATCAGCAATGGCATGATCAGGCGTGCGGTTGTCATCATGTTCAGTAGGCTACAGTTTGATAAAAATACTGCGTTTGTAGAAGAAAAAAAGAATCAGCCATTGCAGCAGGAGCAGGGTGGCGGCCAGAAAAACGGGCTGGAAGGGCGGAAACAGGTCTGCCGCCCCGCTGAAGATGCGCTGGTTGAGGGAGTGGATGTTGAGAAGCTGGTAAATCAGGTAGGCCGCCAGCGCGTTCAGGCCGATGATACGGAAGGGGAACGTCCATAGGCGGAATTTCCAGACGTCTATGAGCAGATGGAACAGTGCCAGTAACATCAGGGAGACGCCTGCCGCGGCCAGCACGAATGTGCCGGTCCACATTTTCTTGATGATGGGGTAGATGCCGTCCAGCCCCCACGCCATTCCGAACAGGCATGCTCCCGCGGCCAGCATCAGCAGGACACGGCGGACTGGCGGCACGCGCCCGTCCTGCAGGAAGCTTCCGGCCAGCCAGCCTCCCAGGCACAGGGCGGCTGCGGAGATGATGCAGAGGGGGCCTTCCGGATCAAATGTCCCGCCGTGCAGGCTCCCCGGGAGCATGTGCGTGTCCAGCCATGAATTGACGGAGCCGGAAGGAGTGAAGTCCCCTCCGGAGAATTGGAGCAGGGCGACCAGGGCCAGAATGCCGCCTGCCGCGGCGGCTATGGCTCTCCGGCGCCTGAGCAGGAGCACGCAGGTGCCCCCCATGGCGCAGGAAAGGCCGATGAGCCCCAGCACGGACGCATACCTCATGTCTTCCGTCCAGGCAAGGGGGCCGTTGACAAGCATTCCCAGGAGGACCAGGAGAGAGGCTCTCTTCCAGATTTTGAGCAGGCGTGGCCCCGGTCCGGTTTTTTCATCCGCATGCCGTGCCAGTGAGAAAGACATGGAAACGCCCGCAATGAAGACGAAGACGGGGAAGACGAGGTCATACAGGCGCAGTCCCTGCCAGCCGGCATGAGTCATCTGGATGGCGGCGGTGTTGAGCAGTCCGTTTCCCGGCGCCGTGGAAGCCAGCAGCAGGATAAGCGCGTCCAGTCCCAGGATGACGAGCATGTCCAATCCCCGCAGGGCATCCAGGGATGCCAGTCTTGGGGGGCGTTTGGAGGTGGAAGAGAGATGATTCAAAGCAGGCCGGGAAAGAGGTGGAACGGGGATATATACGCAAGAAAGGTCTTTTCTTTATCATTCCGTGAAAACATGCCGGGTCGGGAGGGAATCGTGCTTGATTTCCGCAGTTGGAGAGGGTAAGCAAGCCGCATGCCGCGCGCGCCCATTACCCTTCTCCTTTTCCTGTGTGTGTCCGTGCTGCTGGCGGGGTGCTCCTCTTCCACGAAGGCTCCCAACGGCAGGCCGCTGATGAAGGACGGCAGGTATGCCTCTTCCTACAATGCCTTTGTGGCGGACCCGAATTACCGCCATACGCGGGACGTCTGGTATCACGACGCCCGCATCAGCCAGGCCGGGACGAAGAACAGCAAAATTGTCATTCATCTGAAGAACCAGCGCGGCGTGCTGTGGGTGGACGACCAGGTGGCCATGGATTTCCCCGTCTGCACCGGAAGGTCCACCCATGAAACGCCGCAGGGCAGGTTCACCATCATCCAGAAGGATGAGGATTACCGTTCCCGGTCCTACGGCAGCGTGTTTGACGTGAGCGGCAAGTGCGTGAATTCGGACGCGACTTCCTCCTCTCCCGTTCCGCGCGGCGGCAAGTTCATCGGAGCCAAAATGCCGCTGTGGATGCGCATTCACGGAGGAATCGGCCTGCATGTGGGGACCGTGTACCGGGATGCCAATTCCCACGGGTGCATCCGGGTGCCCGTGGAGGCATGCCGCATTTTGTTTGACAAATGCGGCCTGGGAACGGCCGTAGTAGTTCAGGAGTAAGTGCAAGCGCGAATAATCGTTGATTCCTGCCCGTACATTTGGCACACTTCCGCAAGTTCATGAAAATGATGGCTTTGATACGTTCCCTGGTGTTGCTGGCAAGTTTGGCCGCCTTTGCTGCGGACACGGCCTGCGGCCAGGCCGCCCGCAGGGGAAGTTCTTCACGCCGGGCCGCCCCCGCGGCAACTCCGGCCCAGGCTCCGGCAGAGGATGACGCCGTAAAAACCGTTGACCTGGGGGACAGGAAAACGTCTGACGGCACCGCTTCCGGAGAGAGAGAGGGGCTGGGCGATGTTCCGGAAATGCCCCGGGAAACGGACAAGGAGCAGAGCGGGCTGGATTCCCTTTCCCTGATTCCTTCCTTGAGCGGGGGGCGCCTGGATGCCGCGCGCGAGGCCCACACCAGCACGCGGCCTTCCGCCAGGACGATGGCCCTCCTGATTCCCGCCCCCCGCGGCCCCATTCTGGACCGTCACGGGGAGCCGCTGGCCGTAACGCAGGTAGCCTACCAGCTGGCCTTGAGGTTTGAGATTTTTGAGAATCCGGACAGGTCCCGCGTGGTGGAGTTTGCCCGCAACTGCCTGCAGCAGGCGGAGAAAATAGCCGGAAAGGCATGGACTTTTTCCGACGACCAGTTCTGGAAACATTATGAGCACCGCCGCTGGCTGCCACTGCCGCTGACCAATGTCATCCGCGCGGAAGATGCGGAGAAGCTGAAGGACAAGGTGAAGAATGTCCGCGGCCTTCAGCTGATGCCCATTTATATCCGGTATTATCCGGAGAAGTCCATTGCGGGCCATATTGGAGGTTATGTGGGTTCCCGCGGCAAGCTGCCTACGGGCCCCATCAACCACATGGACCCCCTGTTTGAGCAGGTGGAGGGGCGTGCCGGGCTGGAGAAGGAATTCAACAAGGCACTGACCGGAACGCCGGGCGTGTGGCGCCTGATGTTTGACGAGGACGGCAACAAGATTTTGGACGAACTGCAAATACGCCCCAAACCGGGCGGCGCCGTGGTGACCACCCTGAACCTGAAATGGCAGCGGGATGCGGAACGCATTCTTTCCCGCGGCAAGAGGCGCGGCGCCATGGTGGTGCTGGACTGCGTGACGGGGGAAATACTGGTGATGGCCTCCACGCCTTCCTACGACCCGAACCTGTTTATCCCGAATATTTCCCAAAAGGATTACGATGCCCTGCGCAATGACCCCGCCGGTCCGCTGGGCGCCCGTGCGTTCCAGGGGCGCTATCCCCCCGCTTCCACGTTCAAGGTGATGACCGTTGCCAGCGCGCTCAAAAACAGGAAAATTACGGAGGATTCCGTGATTGACTGCCCCGCCTCCATCACGATCGGCAACCACGTGTTCAAGAACTGGAGCAAGGTGCCTCTGGGTTCCGCCAATTGCATTCGTGCCCTGGCCATGTCCAATAATCCGTTCATGTACCAGATGGGACTGAGGCTGGGAGCGGAAGCGCTGATGGATACCGCACGGGCTTTCGGCCTGGGCGAGCGCACCGGGCTTCCTCTTCCGGATGATCCCGGCCTTGTTCCTACCAGCGAGTACATGATCCGCAATTACAAGCGCGATTTCATGCCGGGGGATGCCGCCAACTTGTCCATAGGCCAGGGTCCCCTGCTGGCGACGCCTCTCCAGGTGGCCCACATGATGGCGGGCGTGGCCAACGGCTATCTCCCCAGGCTTCAATTGATCAAGCAGATCCAGGACGGCAATTCCAATGTGGTTTACGCTCCCAGGCCCCAGGAGGTGCAGCGGCCGCTGCCCGACTATGAAAAAGCCCTGGCCAGCGTGCGCAAGGGGATGAAGGCCGTTATTGAAGGCGGTACGGGCGGTCGCGCCCGCCTCTCCTATTCCAGCATTGCGGGCAAGTCCGGAACGGCCCAGTGGGGGCCGGAGCGGGAAGACAAGCGCCTGGCCTGGTTTGCCGGGTTCATGCCCTATGAAAATCCCCGTTTTGCGTATGTGGTGCTGCACGAAGGGAGGCCGCATGAAACCCTGGGCGGGGGCGCTGTTGCCGCGCCCATCGTGAAAGAGTTTTTTGAACTGGAGAAGAAGGATATCAAGGCCATCATCGACCCGCCCAAGGATGACATTCCCGTAGCGGAACCGGTGGAGGAAACTTCCGCCACGGAAGCGGCCGCCATCCGCGAGCAGGGCCGCGTTCCCGCCGTAGTCCCGGACAACCTGCCTCCCGGCCTGTATGATCCGGAAGGAATGGAGCCTATCAAGGTTCATGAAATCCCCGCTGATCTGGACGATTCTTCCGATGCCGAAATCAAGGCGACTCCCGTAGGCGGCGTTCCGCGGAATGCCCGTCGGACGGCTCCTCCGCTTTCGGAGGACCCTTCTGCGGCTCCGCTGGCTCCGCGGCGCGGGGATTCCGACTACATACCGGGTTTGCCCCGCCAGATTCCGCGTCATCTCAATCATACCGTTCCCGTGACGTCTCCCGCTCCGCGGGCGCCTATGCCGGCGGATGATATACCGATGGCGGAACCTCTTTAGGAATAACTGGCTGTGACTGGGGGTGCACTGCGGGCTTCCTGTCCGGAAGGGGAGAATATGCCGTTTGCCGCGGCTGTGGATGGGAGAAAGGGGAGAGGCTTATCCCGTGGCGGCAGGGGTGACGCGGCCCGTTGATGCCGCTGCTATTCCTCATTATGCTTGCCTCACACGGCGGGAATGCCTATATACTGTCAGTGTTGCATGTCGATAAGGCTGTTGTGTCCGGATCTCCGGACGCCCTGAGAGGTGCATTAAGACCCCATGTTTCAAGACAATGAAAACCCATTATCTTTACTCGATACCCTGTGTGGCGCTCACTTGCGCCCTTGCCGGATGTTCCGACGACAATAAGAATTCTTCCGGCAAGCCGGACCAGGATGCCGCGGCGTCCACTCCGGCCGCCGCGATTGACCTGAGCAAGCCGGTCACTGCCGATCTGGTGGCGAAACGCGCCGAACGCCTGGGCATAGCCGCCCTGTTCCCCAGGGAAATGAGCATGGTGACGGGTGTTTATGATATTCCCGGCATGATCAAGGGCTTCCAGAGCCTGAACATGTTCAAGACATGGGGGGCGTGCGAAGTGGATGTGGAAGAGGAGGATGAAAGCATCGCCATTCCCGGAGAGGATGGCGGCGAGGTTGTCGTGAATGAGGATCTTTCCGAAATTACCGTCAAGAAGGTGGACAGCCCGGTGATTGACGCCATGGTCGGCTTCGGCCCCGGATGGGCGGCCTGGCTGGACAGCGCCCAGGGAGCCTTTGGCAATATGGGGAAGCATCAGATGGAGTCGATGCTGGACATGTATTCCCTCTTTTCCTCCCGCAATGGCGGAGCGAACACGAATCCTGACACCATGCCCGCCGGAACTTCAATGGTGATGATCGGGACTTTCAACATGCTCGCTCAATGGGCTGCGCTGGTCGATCTGCGGCCTTCACAGGACAAGACGGCTCCGGTGATGGTCGCCGCCAAGCTGACTCCCGATGCCCTGGCCCAGGTCCAGTCTGCCCTGAAGGATGCCAATCTGCCGGAAGACATGGAGCTGCACGGCATTGTGTCTCTGTATGACAAGACATACAACGGCCTTGCGTGCAAGGTGGCGGAAGTGGACTGCAAGAAATTGCGCGCCAAGATAGAAGAAAACCTGAAGGAGGTTTATTCCGATAATTCCATTACTCCCGAAACCAGGGAGCAGATCAACGAGGCATTGAAGCGCCTTGATGATTCCAAGCTGTACGCGGTCGTCGGCTTCGTCAATGACACGCTTGTAGGCTTTGTGACCACGAATCCTGAGTTGCAGGTGCATGTGGCCGCATCCCCGCAGGATTCCGTCGTTGCCCGTCCGGACTTCAACATGGCGGACGGCCAGCTTCAGTATCCCGCCTACGGATTGTGCTTTGCGGACAAGGCTTTGATGCAGGCCGCGCTGAAGTCCGATATGGCCATGTACAAGGGCTATCTGACCGGCTTGAAGCAGGTGATGGAATTCCTCGGCAAGGAATGGAAGGTTGCGGATATGGCTCCGGCCCTGTCCTCTCTGGATTCCATTCAGGGAAATATTCTCGGCTTCTATGATAAGATGGCGCGTAACGCCACGCCCGTTTCCTGGTATTCCTGGCAGAACCAGGGGGTTCATCTGGAAATAGCCATGTACCCGATGGACTGCTACAAGCTGGATGCCCCCACGGCTATGAATTCCGTGCGTCCCGGCGCGGACACCGTTCTTTACTGGTCCGGCGCCGTCAACCATGAGACGGTGGACATGTATTATTCCCTGATTGGGGATGTTTCCCAGATTGTGTGGGACTACGGCAACGCCTACATTGCCGATCCCAAGAACAAGGTGAGCGACCAGGTGAGCATGGCGGCCCCCATGATCCAGATGGCCCGGCCCACCATTGAAGAACTCTGGAAGGCCCAGAAACTGGCCTGGAACGGCATGACCGGCGCAGGCGCTTATGTGGTGGACATGAAGGGAGCCCCCAATCCCATGCTCCAGAATGTTCCGTCTCCGCGTTTCTCCCTGGTTTATGAGATCAAGGACCGCGCCGCCCTGGGCCAGGCCTGGCAAAAGGTGATCGACGCTTCCAAGACGATTGTTCCGCTGGTCAGCCAGGGCAAGATGACGGAACTGCCCGCTCCCAAGGCCACTACGGAAGGGGATGTCACCACGTACGATTATCAATGCCCGCTGGGCGCGGATCTGAATCCCGTGGTGAGCGTGTCCGATTCCCGCTGGGCCCTCAGCATGCCCAAGGCGTTCGGTGACGAAGTTCTCAAGGAGTCCATGAAGGCTCCCGGCCAGGTGGCCCCGATGGAGTTCCAGCTGAACCTGGTTCCGGTCCGGGACGCCCTGAAGAGCGCCGCTGACGGAAACAAGGATATCCGGAAAGCCGCCAAGGCCCTGGACGTGATCACCTCCGACGTTACGGGCATTCATGCCACGGGCCGCAAGGCTGGTGACGGCAGGGACGTGTACCACATCCATATTCTTTCCGCCGGCAAGTAAACCTGCCATGACGTTTTGACGGAGGCCGCTTCACCACGCGTGGAGCGGCCTTCCTTTTTATCCGAAGCGGGAGAAAGCTCCGCTTGTGCGGGAAGTCCCGGGGTACTCCGGACTTTCCTTCCGTTATTTATGGCGGATGGATTGCAGGAACAGGGCGGCTTTCCTGCGGAGCGTGAGATTATGAACAAATGTATACATTTTATCCGCGTGCCGAGTTTTGAGCTTGCCAAGGGTAGGGCGAAAGTCCACAATTACCACTGTCAAATAAAGGAGATGCCTTTTATTTGCCGGAATGGACACAAGCAATGGCTAGAGAGAAACGATGAGCAGATTTTTCCAGTTCCTGTGGTTGGCGGCGGCAATGGTGTCCGGCATGCTGGGCGGGACTGCCCAGGCGGCGGAGGAAAGCGGAGGCCATGGGCTGGACCAGGCGGCCCCCCAGCTGTTTTCCCTGCCTCTTCCCGGAGGAATCGAACTGCCGGTTTCCAATTCCATGCTGATGCTTTTCCTGGCCGTTCTCCTCATCAGCCTGGTGGTATGGCTGGCTACGCGCGCCATGAAGATTCTTCCCTCCAGGTTCCAGAACATGGTGGAGTATTTTTTTGAGACCCTGTACAATTTTGTGGAGTCCCTTCTGGGGCCGCGGCTCACCCGCAAGTATTTCTGGTACTTCGGCACCATTTTCACCATCATTCTGGTCAGCAATTACATGGGGCTTTTGCCCGGCGTCGGCACCATTACCTATCATGGGGTTCCTCTTTTCCGCGGGGCGAACGCCGACCTGAACGTGACCATGTTCCTGGGACTGTTTTATGCCGTGATGTGGCTGTACTGGAGCATTCGGGAGCAGGGGCTGAAGCATTTCTTCCTCCATCTGTTCGGTCCCAAGGGGGGGATGAAGGGGTTCATGGGGGCGGTGCTGGTTCCCATTTTCATTTTCGTGGGGATTGTGGAGTGCCTCAGCATTGCCATCCGGCCCATTGCGCTGGCCGCCCGTTTGTTCGGAAACATTTACGCCGGTGAGACGATCATTGAAACGATGTCCCACATGTTCGGTCCCCTGGGAAGCGCCTTGTGCGTACTGCCGTTCCTGGCCATTGAACTGCTGGTCGGCTTCATCCAGGCACTCGTATTCCTTCTTCTTACCGCCATTTTCCTGAAGCTCCAGATAGGCGATGAAGATTCCCAGAGGCACGACACTCCTCCGGAATCCCTGCCGGAACCCGGAGCCGGGAACAAGCCCTGAACCGGGTGTAGAATTTCCGTTTCCGACCATGGGCAAACCGTGGGGGAACGTTCCAACAACAAAAAACATAACCAACAGACAATATGATTGATCCTACCGCAATGGCTTCCCTTGCCGAGCTGTCCGGCAATGTGGGGTTCGGCCTCGTTACCATCGGCGCCGGCCTGGGCATTGGCATGATTGGCGCGAAGGCCGCCGAATCCACCGGGCGCAATCCCGGCGCTTCCTCCTCCATCATGGTGATTGCCATCACGCTGGCGGCCCTGATTGAAGGGGTGGCCCTGATTTCCATTTTCATGTAGTCATGAATTTGCTCCGTTCCCGGGCGGCGTGGCCCGGCCGGGAACGGCCTTCCCCTTTTCCGGAGTATTTTCTCCGGCATGTTCCAACCAATTCATTTTTATGCTGCAAATCATAGCCGACCAGTCCTGGAACCCTTTCGCGCCCTTTGGCGTGACAAGCTGGGAGCCGTTTCTAGCCAACCTGATCGCCTTCATCCTGATGGTGGTGATTCTGCGTTACGTGGCATTCAAGCCCATCCAGAATATTCTGGAAAAAAGGCGCCAGCGCATTGAGGAAGGCGAGGAAATGCGGGAGGAAAGCGAACGCCAATTGGCGACCGTGAAGGAACAGACGCGGGAAATGCTGGTGGAAGCGGGTGAAAAGGGGCAGGAGAAGATAGACGCCGCCAAGGCCGCGGCCGCCCGCCTGCTGGAAGAGCAGGAAGCCGCCGCTTCCGAGAAGGCGGCGGAAATCATCAAGAAGGCGCATGAGCTTTCCGCCCTGGAACAGCAGAAGGAGCGCGACGCCCTGAAGGAGCAGTTCGGCCAGCTGGTGGCGCTTGCCACGGCCCAGGTCACCGGCAAGGTGCTGACGGAGGAAGACCAGCGCCGCATCAACCGGGAGGCCATTGACAGCCTGGATTCCTGAATGTTTTTATGAAGATCGGCAAGGACACGCAAAACGCCGCGCGCAGGCTTTTCCGGCTCTGCATGGACGGCAATTCCGTGGTGGAAGACCGGGTGCGCCTGGTTGCCCGGAAAATCGTGGAACGCAAGCCCCGCAATTATGAGGCCCTGCTGACCGCTTTTTCCCGCATGGTGGAATACGCCGTGAAGAGCCGGACCGCCACCATCCGGAGCGCCGTGCCCCTGACGGACGAGGAACGCTCCCAAATCCAGCAGAAGCTGGCCGCGAAATACGGCGCAGGCCTTTATTACCACTGGGAGGTTGCCCCGGAATTGCTGGGCGGCATCCGCATCCAGGTGGGCGACGATGTGCGCGACGGTTCCGTTCGCTCCAAAATAGACCGGCTGGCCGATCTGGCCCGCTCCCTTTCCAATTAACCAATGAACCATTTTTCCCATGAGCAACATACTTCAAGAACTCGAAGCAGAAATTAAGAAAGCCACGGCTGCCGTCAGCCAGGAAAACGTGGGCGTCATTCGTTCCGTGGGGGACGGCGTCGCCAAGATCGAAGGGCTGAGCGGCGTGATGCTCAATGAAATGCTTGAATTCCCCGGCGGCGTAATGGGCCTGGCGATGAACCTGGAAGAGCACGAAGTGGGCGCCGTCATCCTGGGTGACGATTCCGACCTGAAGGAAGGGGACATCGTCAAATGCACGGGCCGTCTTCTTTCCGTTCCCGTGGGCCGCGCCCTGCTTGGCCGCGTAGTGAATACGCTGGGCGAACCGATTGACGGCAAGGGGCCGATTGAGGCGGAAGCCTATTATCCCGTGGAGAAGATCGCCTCCGGCATTATTTCCCGCCAGTCCGTTTCCGTTCCGGTGCAGACGGGCATTCTCCCCATTGACGCGATGATTCCCATTGGCCGCGGCCAGCGCGAACTGATCATCGGCGACCGCGCCACGGGCAAGACGGCCATTGCGGTGGACACGATGATCGCCCAGGCGGAACAGAATCGCCTGGCGGAGGAAGGCAAGCTGCCCGATCACCAGCCCCTGTACAACATTTACGTGGCCATCGGCCAAAAGCGTTCCAACATCAGCCGCCTGGTGGCCAAGCTGGAGGAAACCGGGACCATGAAATATTCCATCGTGGTGGCCGCTTCCGCCTCCGATCCCGCCGCCATGCTGTATCTGGCGCCGTACGCCGGGTGCGCGATGGGTGAATATTTCATGGACAAGGGGGAAGACGCCCTGATCGTGTACGACGACCTTTCCAAGCACGCCGTGGCCTACCGCCAGATTTCCCTGATTCTGCGCCGTCCATCCGGGCGGGAAGCGTATCCCGGCGACGTGTTTTACCTGCACAGCCGCCTTCTGGAGCGCGCCGCCCGCATCAACAAGGAGCACGGCGGCGGTTCCCTGACGGCGCTCCCCATCATCGAGACCCAGGCGGGCGACGTTTCCGCTTATATTCCCACGAACGTCATTTCCATCACGGACGGCCAGATATTCCTGGAGACGGACTTGTTCTACCAGGGGGTGCGGCCTGCCATCAACGTGGGTATTTCCGTATCCCGCGTGGGTTCCTCCGCCCAGACGAAGATCATCAAGAAGCTGGCCGGCTCCGTGAAGCTGGACCTGGCCCAGTTTACGGAATTGCAGGCCTTCGCCCAGTTCGGTTCCGATCTGGACGCGAACACCAAGGCCAAGCTGGCGCGCGGCCAGCGCATCGTGGAACTGTTCAAGCAGAACCAGTACGAACCCAAGTCCCTGGGGCTGGAGGCCGCCGACCTGTACGCGATGCAGAAAGGATATTTTGACGACGTGCCGGTGGACCGCATCAAGCAATGCCAGAACGCCTGGGAGGCCTACCTCCAGGACCAGCATCCGGATTTGCTGGAAAGCATTCTGCAGGTGAAGGACCTGACCCCTGAGATAGACGCCGGGCTCAAGGCCGCCATCGAATCCTTCAAGCTCAGCTGGAACTAACGATTACCGGAGCACTGAAACATGGGCAACCTGAGAGACATCAGACGCCGGATCAAGTCCGTCAAAAACACGTCCCAGATCACCAGGGCGATGCAGATGGTGGCTTCCGCCAAGATGCGCCGCGCCCAGGAGCAGGCCGTGAAGGGCCGCGCCTACATCCGCGCCCTGGCGGAAGTGCTCTACCATCTCCAGGATGAAATAGATACCAATTCCAGCCCCCTGATGCAGAGCCACGGCGGCGTGGACCTGGTGCTTCTGGTGAACACGGACCGCGGCTTGTGCGGCGGCCTGAACGCCAACCTCATCAAGATGACGCGGGAGGCCGCGCCGGAAGGCGCCCATTACGTTACCATCGGCCGCAAGTTGAATGCCACGCTGGCCAGGCTGGGGGATCAATTGGACGCCACCTGGAGCCTGACGGACCCTCTTTCCCTGTTGGAACTGAAGCCCATTTTCGATTTCCTGCTGAAGAAATTCAAGGAGGGGGAATACAGCCGCGTATTTGTGGCCTTCTCCGGCTTTGTGAACACGATGGTGCAGAAGCCCCTTTTCCGCCAGCTTTTGCCCATTGAACAGGATCCCCTGATGAAGATGGCCAAGGCCGGGGGCGCCTCCCTGGACGGGGCGGAGGCCCACAAGCAGTTCCTGCTGGAGCCGAGCCCCACGGATTTGCTGAATACGATTCTGCCGCTGTACGTTTTCCACGGGCTGGTGCAGATCGTGCTGGAGGCCCGCGCTTCCGAGCATTCCGCCCGCATGGTCGCCATGAAGGGCGCCACGGAAAACGCCAAAAACATCATCAACGGACTTACGCTGGATTACAACAAGGCGCGCCAGACGCAGATCACCAACGAATTGCTGGAAATCACCACCGCCATGCGCGCCATGGAATAAGGACACCGACGGCTTTCACCCATCCCGCAAGCAACTTTTCCCTTCATCATATTTCAATATTAACATTTTCTCATTATGAATAACACAGGCACTCTCGTTCAAATCATCGGCGCCGTGGTCGATGCCGATTTTTCCCGGTCCGAAACGCTTCCCGCCCTGCTCAATGCCCTGGAAGTGGATTATGAGATCAACGGGCAGCGCAAGACCCTGGTGCTGGAAGTCCAGCAGCACATCGGCGACGGCTGGGTGCGCGCCGTGGCCATGAGCTCCACGGACGGCCTGCGCCGCGGCATGCCCGTGCGCGATCTGGGACACCCCATTGAAGTGCCGGTGGGACCGTGCGTTCTGGGCCGCATTTTCAATGTTCTGGGTGAGGCCGTGGATGAGCGGGGCAAGCCTGACTGCGCCGGGGTGAGAAGCATCCACCGCAGCGCTCCTCCCCTGGACGAACAGTCCACCAGTACGGAGGTGCTGGAAACGGGCATCAAGGTGATCGACCTGATCTGCCCCTTCCTGAAAGGCGGCAAGGTCGGCGCGTTCGGCGGCGCCGGCGTGGGCAAGACCGTGCTCATCATGGAGCTGATCAACAACATCGCCAAGGCGCGCAGCGGCCTTTCCGTTTTTGCCGGGGTGGGGGAACGTACCCGCGAAGGGAACGACCTGTACAATGAAATGATTGAATCCGGCGTCATTAATCTGGAAAAGCCGGAGGAGTCCAAGGTGGCCCTGGTGTACGGCCAGATGAACGAGCCGCCGGGAGCGCGTCTGCGCGTGGCCCTTTCCGCCCTGACCATGGCGGAATATTTCCGCGATGAAGAGCACAAGGACGTGCTCCTGTTCATCGACAACATTTTCCGTTTCTCCCAGGCGGGGTCGGAAGTGTCCGCCCTGCTGGGCCGCACCCCGTCCGCCGTGGGCTACCAGCCGAATCTGGCGGAGGAAATGGCGGACCTTCAGGAGCGCATCACATCCACCCGGAACGGTTCCATCACGTCCATGCAGGCTGTTTATGTCCCTGCGGACGACTTGACGGACCCCGCTCCCGCCACCACCTTCGCCCACCTGGATTCCACGGTGGTGCTGGAACGTGCGCTGGCCGCCCAGGGCCTGTTCCCCGCGGTGGACCCGCTGGCCTCCACCTCCAAGGCTCTTGCCCCGGAAACCGTGGGAGAGGAACACTACCAGGTGGCGCGCGGCGTGCAGATGGTCCTGCAGCGCTACAAGGACCTTCAGGACATGATCGCCATTCTGGGCATGGATGAGCTTTCCGAAGAAGACAAGCTCATCGTGAGCCGGGCCCGCAAAATCCAGCGCTTCCTGACGCAGCCCTTCCATGTGGCGGAAGTCTTCTCCAGTATTCCCGGCGCCTATGTACCCGTGTCCGAAACGGTCCGCGGGTTCAAGGAGATTCTGGAAGGCAAGCTGGACATGGTCTCGGAAGACGCCTTTTTCATGCGCGGCAGCATAGAAGACGTTCTCAAGGAGGCCAAATAACCCTTTTCCCGATCGTTCCGTACCATGAGCATGGAGTTCAAAGTCATTACCCCGGATGAAGTGGTGGTCTCCGCCAAGGTGGAATATGTGTACCTGCCCGGCAGCCTTGGTGAAATGGGGGTGCTGGACCACCACACGGCCATGATCACTTCCCTGGAACCGGGGGAGCTCCGCTACAAGCCTGTGGACGGACCGGAGGAAAGCATGGTGGTGGGAACCGGATTTGTGCAGATCAACGATGACCATGTACTCATGGTGACGGACCTGGCTTTGGACTCCTCCCAGATTGATGAAAGCAGCGTGGAGCGCGCCATTGAGGAAGCGCAGGAAGTGCTGAAGGCCCGTTCTGAAATGTCCCGCGAGGAACAGGCGCGGTTTGAGGCCAGCCTGACCAAGCAGATCATGATGCTGAATTTCAAACGCAAGCACAGAACCCCCGGACGGTGATGGAGGAAGATTGGAACGATACGTTTTACGACCTTTTCCGCGAAGCGGTGGGGCGCTACCATGAAGGCCACCGGAATGTGGACGGCTTCTTCACGGACCAGGAAATCATGTTTCTGTCTTCCATCGGCTGTCGCACGAGGGAATTGTTTGACTTTGTGGAATCCTATGCCCGCACGGGAGCTCCGTCTCCTACGACGGTACTGCTGATAGCCGCGGCGCGCCGGGATTTTTTCCTGATTATCCAGCATGGCCAGTTTTACCAGGGAAAACCCGTGATCGGGTATGATTTGCCCGGATTCGGAGATGAGCTCAGCGGCCTTCCCTACCTGCCGCGCCTGATTGCCAAGGCGAGAGCCAAGCTGGCCGGGTCCATGGGAGACGATATCATTTACTGCTGTGAAAACGACCGCCGTTTTTTCCGGGACCACGGCCACATTCATCCTGCCGATTTTCTGCGCGTAGTCTGGGCCGCCGGGGACAGCGATCCGAAGATTTACGACTATGTGCGCCAGTGCGCCCTGAACTCTTCGGCAAAGCCCGTGGAGGAAGAGTAGCGGAGGCAGGTAGTGCTTTGATTTCTGTTTTTCAGGAATCGGATTTGTTGAACGGAATAAATTCCTGTTCTGGTAATCGACTGTGATTAGAATGTTGATTCCAGTGTAATTTTCATTTTTGTCCCGGCATTTTTAGGAATTCATCGGAAAGGATAAGCCCGTTTTTCTGTATATTACCTCCCATTTCAAAGATGAAATGAGTCCTTAACATTTTAGGCGTCTTTCATTTGGGCGACCGGTAGTTCTACATTGTCCGCAAATCATTCAACAATCCTGATTTGCAAGACAATGAACAATACCGACAACACCCTGGATCCCCGCTATCCCTTCGTTCCCATGTTCGCCAATGGCCTCCCACAAGGCGACTTCTACGTCAACGGCATCACCGCTCCCGTTCTCATCACTCCACGCTCCGCTTCCGATGACACTCGCCATGAATGGACCGGGTACCTCAAAATTATGAAAGGTGGAACCTATTTCCTTTCCCTGGCCGCCGATTCTTTCATCTCCCTGTCCATTCCCTTCAAGAATATGGAGTTCACGAAGGAAGCAAAAGACACTCCCGTGAAGCCGGAGAGCGTCGTACTGGAACAGGGGTATTACTGGTGTCAAATCATCCATGAATATCATCCCGCCCTGGGCTCCGCACAGGAATTCTGCCTTGCCATTCTCTCCGACAAGGCGGATGTGCCCGATATCAATTCCTACCTCGACCCCAATGTGACTCCTCCGGACAAGGAAGGGGAGGAAGTCATCACCCTGGTCAATCTCTATCGGGACG
>NZ_KQ971086.1:42212-42469 GCF_001580195.1 Akkermansia sp. KLE1798 | reverse complement strand
CGTCCCGATAGAGATTGACCAGGGTGATGACTTCTTCTCCTTCCTTCTTGGGAGGAGTTGCATTGGGGTCGAGGTAGGAATTGATATCGGGTACATCCGCCTTGTCGGAGAGAATGGCAATGCAGAACTCCTGTCCGGAGCCCAGGGCGGTGTAGTGCTCATGGATGATTTGACACCAGTAATACCCCTGTTCCAGCACGACGCTTTCCGGCTTTAGGAGGGAGTCTTTTGCTTCTTTGGTGAGTTCTACATTCTTG
>NZ_KQ971086.1:0-42112 GCF_001580195.1 Akkermansia sp. KLE1798 | reverse complement strand
AATCGGCGGCCAGGGAAAGGAAATAGGTTCCTTCCTTGATGATCTTGAGATAGCCGGTCCACTCATGGCGAGTGTCGTTGGAGGCGGAGCTTTTAGGAATGAGAACGGGAGCGGTGATTCCGTTGACGTAGAAGTCGCCTTGTGGGAGGCCATTGGCGAACATGGGAACGAAGGGATAGCGGGGTTCCGGAGTGTTGTCGGTATTGTTCATTGTCTTGTAAATCAGGATTGTTAAGTGATTTGCGGACAATGTAGAACTACCAGCCATTCCAATGAAAGACGCCTAACACGTGATTCCAGAAAAAAGAACTTTATTTTTACACAGTGTGATACCACATATCTCTAAAAAAATCAGGTAGAAGAATCTCTTGGAATCTCCTACCTGAATCTTTGATTTGATAAATAGTATTTAACTAATATATTAATAATTAATTATTAATAACGAATTTGCGTTTTTTCTGTTGCAGCCGGATTTCTTTATGCCAGAACATACTCTTTGGATGGAAGCTGGCCGTTGAGGCGTTTCTCCCTACCATCCGCCGCCCAGGGCGCGGGCAAGCTGGACAATGGATTTGCGGATGTTCTGGCGCATGGTGACCAGGGATTCCTCCGAACTGAGCCAGGAGTTTTGCGCGGTAATCACGTTAAGGAATTCTGTTTCACCGCCCTGGTAGGATTCCATGGAAATCCTGAACGCTTCCTTGTTGGCTTCGTTTTCCTTTTGCAAGTACGGCATCTGGGAGGTGTAGTTGCCATAGTCGATGAGCGCTTCTTCCACCTCGGAGACGGCAGTGATCAACGTCTTGCGGTAGGCTTCCGCCGTCTGTTCCGCCGCTGCCTGCTGGGCGCGTACGTTGGCGCGCAGGGCTCCCCCCTGGAACAGGGGTTGCACCAGGTTGCCGCCCAAAGACCACGCGTTGTTGTTTTCCCGGAAGAGCTGGGCGAAGTCGGTGCCGCGGCCGGATACGGACCCCGTCAGGCTGAAGCGCGGGTACAGGTCCGATACGGCCACGCCCACGTTGGCCACGGCTGTGTGCAGGTCCGCTTCCGCCGCGATGACGTCGGGCCTGCGGCGCAGCAGTTCCGAAGGCAGGCCCACCGGAACCACGGGCGTTTTCTCAAACACGGCCGCTTTCGGCATGGTCAGTTCCATGCGTGAGTTGTAAGTGCCGAGCAGGACGGAGAGCTGGTTTTTTGCAGAGGCCACCTGGGCAATCAGGGCGGGGATGTGGCTTTCCGTGGCGGCGACGCTGGAGGTAGCCTGTTCCACGTCCAGTTGCGGAGCAAATCCGGCTGTGTGGCGCTTTTCCGCAATGGTGAGGGTGCGGCGCTGGATTTCCAATTGTTCCCGGGCGATGCGGAGCTGTTCGCAGGCGGTGATCCAGTTGAAATAGGCCGTAGCCACGTCCGCCAGCAGGGAGGTGCGGACGGCGCAGGCGGAAGCTTCCGTGGACATCAGGGAGGCGCGGGACGCCTCAATGGAACGGCGGTTGCCGCCAAAAAGGTCCAGTTCCCAGGAGGTGGAGGCCCCCAGGGAGAAGTCTTGGGAAGTGGAACTCCTGAATCCCCGGTCCGGGGACAGGCCCCATCCGGCGTTCATGTCGGCGGACGGAAGCAGGGAGGCCTGGGAGATGCGCAGCCTTTCCCTGGATTCCCGGATGCGGAGCAGGGCCACCCTCATGTCCGGATTGTTGCTCAGGGAGGTGGAGACGAGGCGGTTGAGCTGGGGATCGCCAAAAATGCGCCACCAGGAACGCAGGTCTTGGTCCGTGCTGTGGGGAGGCTTGGCCGCTGCCCAGGAGGCCGGCAGGTCGTTGGCCGGGCGCTGGAAGTCCGGCCCCACCATGCAGGAAGCCAGGCAGCATGCGGTCAGGAGTGGGATGTATTTGAACATGGGTGACATGAAAAAGGGAAGGGGTGAATGGTTATTCGTGGCGAAGGGCGTCGATGGGGTCCATCTTGGAGGCTTTCCAGGACGGATACCAGCCGAAGACCAGCCCGATAAGTACGGAAACGCCTACCGCCAGGACCATGGCTTCCGGGGAGGAGGCCGTAGCCCAGTTCATGGTCCGGCTGACGACGGTGGAGATGGCCTTGCCGAGCAGGATGCCCAGGGCGCCCCCGATCACGCAGAGCAGGACGGCTTCCAGCAGGAACTGGCGCATGATGTCCTGCGGACGGGCGCCCACGGCCATGCGCAGGCCGATTTCCTTGGTGCGTTCCGTGACGGAGACCAGCATGATGTTCATGATGCCCACGCCGCCCACCACCAGAGAGATCATGGCCACGATCATCAGCAGGTTGGTCATTACTTCCGTGGTGCTGCTCATGGCGCGGGACATTTCAGCCATGTCCCACACGCGGAAGTCGTCCAGCTGGCCGTCTTTCAGGCTGTGCTTGGCACGGATGACCTCCGTGATCTGGTCGATGGCTTCGGAAGAGCGTTCCGGGTCCGCAATCTGGGCCATGATGAAGTCGATGTTGTTGAAGCGGCGCGGATGCGGGGAGTCGGTGTACGGCTGGTCCGTCGTCTCCGTATAGTAAGCCACGGAAGAGGAAGTGTACTTGTCCGCCCTGTTGAAGGTAGCCGTGGACTTGCCGGAAGAGGCGGATGCGGAGCCGCCCCCCAGACCCTGCAGGCGGTAGCGGATGCTCGTCCAGGGCAGGATAATGGAGTCGTCCTGGTCGCGGCCCATCATGTTGGCCCCTTTTTTCTTCAGGATGCCGATCACCTTGAACATGACGTTCTTGATGCGGATGTCCTTGCCCAGTGGGTCTTCATCCCCGAACAGTTCCTTGGCAACCGTCTGGCCGATGACGCAGACGCGCCTGGCCTGCTCCACATCTTCGTCGGAAAAGGGCTGGCCGCGCTCCATGTCGTACCAGCTTTTGATTTTCAGGTATTCCACGGAACCGCCTTCCACGGTTTCCGGGCTCCAGTTCTTGTTGCCGTAAATCACCTGGCCGCTGGCGCGCACCACGGGAGTGGCGCGGAGCACCATGGGGCAGTCCTTCATGATGGCCTCGCAGTCCGCGTTGGTCAGGGAGGCCCTGCCGCCGGCTCCGGTGTTGACCCCGCTCTTGGAGATGGCTCCGGGGCGGATGTTCAGCGTGTCCGCCCCCATGGAGGCGATGGTGCTCTTGATCTGGAGCGTGGACCCCTGGCCGATTTCCACCATGGCGATTACCGCGGCAATGCCGATGATGATGCCCAGAATGGTGAGCGCGGCGCGCATGGGATTGCGCACCAGGGCCTTGATGCAGGTCTTAAGGAGGGGAAGGAATTTCATACGTCTTCTTTACTCAGCTTGTCGGAAATCCCCTCGCAGATCAGGCCGTCTTCCATATTGATGGCCCGGTCCGTAAAGGCGGCTATTTTCGGGTCGTGCGTGACCAGGATGACCGTGATGCCCTTCTGGCGGTTGAGATCCTTGAACATGTGCAGCACTTCCTTGGAGGTGGTGGAATCCAGGTTGCCCGTCGGTTCGTCCGCCAGCAGAATGCCGGGGTTGTTGATGAGGGAGCGGGCGATCGCCACGCGCTGCTGCTGGCCGCCGGAAAGCTGGGCCGGGGTGTGGTCCATGCGGTCGGACAGGCCCACCAGGTTCAGCAGTTCCGTGGCGCGTTCCCGCATGTCTTTCATGCTCAGCGCGGGGTGGGCGTAAACGGCGGGCATCATGACGTTTTCCAGGGCCGTGGTGCGGGAAAGCAGGTTGAAGTTCTGGAAAACGAAGCCGATGCGCTTGTTCCGGAGAATGGCCCGTTCCGCCGGGTTGAATTTGGCTACGTCTTCCCCGGCTATGTAATAATGGCCGGAAGTGGGACGGTCCAGACAGCCCAGAATATTCATCAGCGTGGACTTGCCGGAGCCGGATGCCCCGGTCAGGGAGACGAACTCCCCTTCCTTGATGTCCAGAGTGATGCCCTTGAGCACCGGGAGGTCTATTTCTCCAAGGTGGTACACCTTGGTTATGTCACGTAAGCGGATCACGTTATTGAATGCTTGAAGCGGTAAAAGGAATGGTTAGGCGGCAATGGCGCGGCTTCGGCTCAGGGACGCGGAGGCGGTCCGCCAGCCTGGCTGGTGTTGCCCGTGCTCGGCTTGCGGCGCGGCGGCATCTTGGGCGCGAAGGGGTTTTCCCCGCCCGCAGAGGCGGATGTTCCGTCGCCGGAATTGCCGGAGCGGTTCAAGACCTGGGCCGTGGATACGATTTCCATGCCCTCCCGGAGCGTCTTGCCCTGGACTGGGGTGAGCATGCCGTTGCTTTCCCCCTTGGTGACGAGGTGCGGGTAAAGGACATTGTCCCTCAGTTCCCAGATGACGGCTTTTTTCTCCTCTCCCTTCTGGACGGGAGCGGCCAGTTCCGGCAGCATCTCTTCAAAAGCGGCTTTCTGTTCGGCGGTGAGCAGTTCCGGATCCGGACGGAAGCGGAGGGCCGCATTGGAAGCCAGCAGGGAATTCTTGATGTCCTGGACAATGAATTGCACATTGGCCGTCAGGTAGGGAATGAGAAGCTTGTCCGGGTTGGGAACGTCAATATCCACGATGTAGGTAACCACGTTGGACGTCATCGTGGCGTCCAGCCGGATCTTGTCCACCGTCCCCTTGAACTTCCTGCCGGAATGGGCGTCCACGGTGAATATCACGTCCTGGCCTTTCTTGATGCTTCCGATGTCCGCTTCATTCACGGCGGCCCATATTTTCAATTTGGAAAGGTCCGTGGCGATGTAGAACAGGCTGGAGGCGCTCATGCTGGAAACCACCGTCTGGCCGATGTTGACTAGGCGTTTGATCACCACCCCGTCCACGGGAGATGAAATAGTGGTGTATTCCATGTTCCGCATTTCCTTTTTCAGGGTGGCTTCCGCCTGCTTGAGGGAGGCTTCCGCTTCCAGCAGGGAGGCTTCCGCCACGGCCACATTGGCGCGGGCGGTCTCTTCATCTGCAATATACTGGTCGTAGCTGGACTTGGACAAGGCGTCCCCCGGTCCCAGCTTTTCCGCACGTTCCCGGTCCAGCTTGGCCTGGTGGTGCTTGGCTTTGGCCTGCTGGATGTCCGCCCTGGCACGGGCGATTCCGGCCTGGGCCTGGGCCTTGGAGGCTTCCGCCCTCTGCACGTCCAGCTGTACGGGCAGCTTGTCAATTTCCGCCAGCATCTGGCCCGCCTTGACCGGGCTGGAATAATCCACCACCTTGCCGTTCAAATCCTTGCCGAATTCCATGATGATGCCGCTCACCTGGGCGCCCACGTCCACAAGTTCGTCCGGTTCCGTGACGCCCGTGGCATCAATGGTAATCATCATATCTCCCCTCGTGAGGGGCTCTGTCTGATAATCCACCTGGAGCGGTTCGTTCCCTTTCCATTGCTCCCAGGCGAACCAGGCGCCTCCAAGGACGGCAATGACGATGATGATTTTGATGAATCCCTTCACGACTATAATATACTTCGCAATAATGAAAAAGTTGCACGCATGTTAAAACTTTTTCGTAACGGAGGGTATCCTCTCATGATTTCAGGGCGGGTCAAGGATACTCTTCCGAATATGAACAGTTATTGTGTTTTAACTAATAATATTACATTATTGTAATGCAAGGAGTCTTTCTTACAAAAATGAAAATCAATGGAAAGGTTGAATTTCTGGATTGGAATACTACCGATTATTCATAATAAAAATGTTATGGCATTTTCTGAAATTTGGCACGTTTTTTGCTAAATCAATGATGAGGGATCGCTTGATCCGGAAATAACAATCCATCCGTATGTACAAGAATGATTTAATTGATTTGTTGTCCGCACTGCTTCATTTTTTCCATCGTCCTGGCCGTATCCGTACGGCGGAGGAACAGGAACGCCGTGCGGCGGAACATCTGAAATCCATGATTCTCCATGCCCGCATGCGCTCATTCTGAAGTGAACGGAAGGCCGCTTCCGCCCACAGTCTGCAGGGGGAGGGAATTCACCATTTCACTTGTCAGGAGCCGTGAGGAACAACGGGGAAGCTGCTCCGAGCCAAAGGCCGCTTGAGCTTCCCCGTGCCGGAGGCATCAGTTAAGTCAAGGGCCTTCCTGCCGCATCTATTGCAATAAGGGAATATTCCGTTCCCCCTGTAAATATAATCGGTTCAGGGGAAGGATGAATCTGCCGCATTCGATCGTTTCCGTTTCATGGAGATGCTTCCCTGTTGCAGGCATATACGGGTGATGGGATTCTTCCGATGGGCCGCAGCGGCATTGATTTGATTGCCGCGAACTGTGGAAAATAAAATACCGGCTTGAAAATTCAACTGGAGGCATGTTCCCCAGGGCATGAATATATTTGGGATTCCATGAAATGTTTCCTGCCGAATGGCTACGATTCCCGTTATTTCTCCGTCTGCTGAAATTCGTAGGAACCGTCATCCTGGCGGACAAAGCTCTCTTCTCCCCACTTGTCCCACTTCACCACGATTTTTTTCGTAGAAAAGGAAAGAACCTCCGCCGAATCGTCATTGTCCACCCTGTTGCCGCGTGCTCCGAACACCCGGAAGGCGCCGTTCCACTGCGGATGCCGGAGATCGAGAACATACTCAAAAGCATCGGCATCATGGGAAACGTTCGTGTTGGCTTTCCTGAATTCTCCGTCCAGCAAGTATCCCCGTGTGACGGAAGCATTGGCCTTCTGCACGATGATATGATGGGTGATCTTCTTCCTGGCGATAAAGGGCGCAATATTGCTGTACCCGTTTTCAAGCATCAGCTTATGGATGAAATTATCCTCACTGAAGCCGATATTTCCATGACCGGGGATATGGTACCACCGTTGCACGATGGGATGAATCATTTCGGGATGTTCCTCACAGGCCATGAGGCGTTCCATCACGGAACGGGTGAGTACCATGGATGCTCCGAAAACATAGTAAAATTCCTTTTGCAGTGAGGAAATTCCGCCGTACTTGTAATGCACCCAGTTCCAGTCATTGAAGTAACTGCAATGGTGCTGGGGGATTTCCGAATGAAACTCGTTAATGGTAAGAAGATAATCCCGTCCGTAAAAATCGTCGTCATCTATTTTCAGGAACAATTCATAATCCGTTGTGTCCAGCCCGCGTATGGTGTCCGCCAAATTGGAAAGCTGGTTCTTGTTGGGAAACCATCTCAGAGTAAGGCGCCCCTCGTCAATGAACTCCTGGAATTGGGGAATGAGAATGGACTGGAAGATAAAGCTGGACATCCCTTTAACGGCGACGAACAGATGAAAATTCCGGTACGACTGATGCATCATGCAGTAAATCTGCCTCTGCAAATCTTCAAACCGCTTGTAGGAAGCCAGGCAGAGCGCCATTTTCCTGTCCCTGCAGCTGTACAGGGTTGATTTGTCAAAAAGGCAGGTTCTGGGTTTTTGGTAAAAGCAATTGTGCCTTGCCACCATGATGCACAGCTCTCCGTTTCCATTGGCAGCCTCCAGGGCCGTATCAATGGGAAGGCGGCAGGTATAAAAAATCCGGGCGACCTTTTCCCTCTTTGAAACGGGAATGATCAGGGCATGCGTTCCCCAGACGTAGGCGGTACCGGCAGTATGACCGGAGGTGGCGTAAGGTTCGAACTCAATTCTTTCCTCCGGAGA
This sequence comes from Akkermansia sp. KLE1798, assembly GCF_001580195.1. Classification (NCBI taxonomy): domain Bacteria; kingdom Pseudomonadati; phylum Verrucomicrobiota; class Verrucomicrobiia; order Verrucomicrobiales; family Akkermansiaceae; genus Akkermansia; species Akkermansia sp. KLE1798. Next base: position 34,508 of record NZ_KQ971086.1, on the reverse strand, counting down.
AAGAGGCTTGGACGGACTCTTGCTGAGCTCGTGGAAAAGACGGAAAACATCCACTTCCGGATGGCTTTTGACCATTTCCTCAAGAACGGGCCGCAGCCTTTCCGCCGGGATGACGGGGGCGGCGTCACTTTCTCCAAAGATGATGAGATCGTCCTCGTTGAACTGAGTATCCATAATCATGGAGGCAAACGAGATACGCAGCGAGCGTACGTAGGGTTTGTCGCAAGCTTCCGCGTGCATCCCGAGAAAATCCGTAAACTCATCGCAGCGCGTATCCAGCAATTCTTCCACTCTTTGGGAAACAGGATAACTGGCGGCCTGGTATCCCAATTCTTTCAATTCGGCACTTCCTTCGAGAATTTCTCCCGGAGCCTGGAGCAGTACGCATTTCATAACAGGATGGCAGTCTATTAGGAATGAAAAGGCTTCATCGCTTCCACGCAGGATGTTTCCAGCTCGTTGAATGCATGCCCCAGCTGGGAGGCATGCGTTTCTATGCCCTGCAAATGGGGATGCGAAGATTCGCCCGGGGAACAGATGGAAATCTCATACCCCAGGGATTCCAGAACGGCGGCCATGGTGTCTATTGTCCAGACAGCCTTGTGACCGTGGTTCACAATAATATTGCGGACGGCGCTTCCCGGCGAACCGTCTCCCCACTCCTTTTTCTGCAGGAAGCTGATATATTCGGGAGTGGACTGCTTGGCGATGCGGAGCAAATCCGGGAAAGCCAGCCGCAGTACTCCTCCCGGTTTAAGGGTGCGCCATGCCTCCATGAAAAAGCCATATGCTTCCGCCGGCAGAACATGTTCGATCACGTGTTCCAGGAAATAGGCGTCCACGCACTCGTCCTCCCAGGGCAGGGGACGCGTAATGTCGTATTTGGGAAGATCCAGGTTGATCCAGCCGGGAAGTATGTTGGCGCCGCAGCCCATCTGGATGAGAAACAGCCCGGAAGAAGATTCATCCAGATTTCCGGACTCCTGGCCCTGATATAAACCGGCAGCCAAATCAGGCTGGCCCGGCTTTCTTGACAACGTGAGAGATAACCCCGAATAACTTTCCCCCTCACGAACAAGGCTTTCTTCCGGCCAGTGGGACCATTTAAGGGTCAATTTTTTTGAACCATAGACAATGTATTGCCCTGAACAACCCGTTTTTTCCCTCCGGAAAGTGCCGTCCCGGTAAAAAAGCAGGGAATCCGTCCAGTAGGCATGCCTGCCTTCATACACCGTGACGGGGAAGAAATCCTGGAAATTTTCCGTTCCTTGGAAATGTTCGGGAGAGCACCAGTGTGCGGTGACCACATCGTTGTCCTTCATCGGATACGGAGTGGTATTCATGTTCAGGCGGTCGCTGGCAAGCGTCCTTGCTCCCAGCCGCTGGGCCAGTTCGCCAAAAATAAGATTTTCCGCTCCGGTAGGTGGAATATCGGAATAGGCGACGATTTTTTCCACCATGCTTCTGGAAAGAAAATATCCCGCTCTTCCACTGGGGGCCCCTTTTGCCTTCAACGACGAATCGCCAATCAGATCATATTGGTCATCGGCCAGGTCCGCCAGACGGTCCAGAGCGACATAGGTATCGTCATCGCACTTGAACAACCAGTCGAAATCATAATATTCAAGGGCATGCCGGAAAAAAGCCAGGACTTTTTCCGGCCGATGGTCGTCATCGTCATTCACCCAGAGAGGGATGGCGTCCTCTTCCCTGTCCACCGCCTCCCTTCTCCCGAGAAAGAACCGGCATTCGATTCCGGGAACACTCTGTGCCATCCATGTCTTCCGGATGATCTCCCTCTTTTTCTCCGCGTTAGCGCAAGTACAGATGCCCACGAGAATGGATACCTTGTTTTTGTTTCCGGATGAGGGTGGAACGGAGGGCCGTGGCATGTGCAAATCCAGCAATTGCCCCACAATGCTTTCCTTGTGGACGTTTTCCAGCGTGTCAGGTTCGCGCCGGAGTAGCTCGCCCCACAAATGGATGGCCCAGGAATTCCGCAGAGCGGGGCTATCGAGCTTGACGGCTCCGTTGTAGCAATTCCTCCAGACCGTGTAATGCAGAGGATAAATGCTTAAACTTGAATCGGCCATGCTGAGCAATTGGAAGTAGGCTAGGGTCTGCGTAAAACCTTCCGGTCCCGCATTCCCCCACACGGCGTGTTTACGGCGGAGGGCCGGATCCGGGAAATCAATTTTGAATTGACGCTTGGCTTCCAGCTCGCCGGGAGTATCCCAGGGCATGGGAGCGGCTGGATCTTCCGAGACCTCCCTCAGGCATTCCATGACGGGGTGGTGGGGAGGAAAACCGATCACTCCCACCGCAATCAGCCCGGGTTCCTGCTCCGCAAACCATGGAAGCTGTTCCGGCAGGTTCGGGGAAAGACAGGCGACGTCCAGGTCTGACCAAAACCCTCCCTTTCTCTCAAGCCACGTATTGCGGAACCAGTCTGCAAACGGGGCAAGACTGCCGTTGTCGTGCCGGAAAACCAGTTCTTCGGGAATGACCTCCGAGGCATTCTGCACCATGGTCCCTTCGGGAATGTTTTCATAATTCCGGTAAGTGAACAACCGGAACGGAATACCGTGGTTCAGGTAGGAACGGATGCATAATTCCGCCAGGGGTGGCAGGGTTTCCCCGATCCAGAGACCGGCGACTTCTGGTTTTTGAGAACAGGTGGAATTCATGATTGAGAAAATATCATTGGTTATTCAGGGAGTCTTTGATGTGGTCAGAGACGGCATTCCGGGCGAGAGTCCATTGTTGAATTTCCGGTTAACTCTCTGTGAATGAGCTCCTTCATCTTTTTCCATCCCTGCCATGATACATAAGTGATGCGCTGCCGGCCGCCTTTGGCTCCCCATGCCGGGGAGTAGAAGCGCCGTGCTTGCATGAAATTCTGTGGGGAGGGAACCGGATGACTGTGGGCCATTTCAATTCAATGGAGAGAGTTCCAGACGTTTTATCTTTGAGGTAATCAACGGCCTAGAAATAGCCTCTTTTAAAACGGGAACAATGAAATACCCGTGAAGGAACAATGTGCCACCGGAAAGCGGGCGACCATTTCTCTGGAAAAGCCGGCCCCGGCGGAAAATTTGTTAGACATTCCCGAAGAAGGGAAGAAGCGTCCCCAGCCGTTCAGTGAGCTTGGCATTGGACGAGAAACGGCTGCCCCCATGTTTGGAGAATGGAAATACCCTTCTCTTTAATCCTTTTCTTCGTGAGAAACGGGATTCAGGCAGTTGAGGGCGTGAAGGGGAATGAGTGCGCACTTGAAAAGCATTTCCAACATGCTTTCCGTGATGGGCCGGTATGGGGCGGAATTCTTTTAAACGCCTCCTGTCCGGCGGTTTTGCGCCATTTTTAAAAAAGACACCACTGCACCGTCTCCGGCAATGAGCCACGTTCCCGTGTCTCAATAGAGCGGGGACTTCCGTCGCTGTTTTGACTTTTCCGTATAGGACATAGTCAGCCCTGCGCCGGGGCTGCCCCCATTATGCTGTAATATCGGTTCGGGCCACTTTGCCGGGTGATGACGAGTGCAGTAGCCAATTCCCTGTATACCCCATGCGGGTTGATTATCCAAGATGTTTTTGGTTCCTTTTTCAGACATGGGCCGGATGAATGAACCCGTACATGCGGAGGAGGAATTGAACCTGAACAGGGTAGCGGAAAGGCCGGGCCTGCGGAGAAAACGGCACGGAAACGGTGTCCGATGCCGGAGCGTCACCGGGCGTTCCGGTCTAGCCATTCCTTCAAAATGGAGAGGTCCGCCGGCGCCCAGGGCAGGGAAGGGAGGGAACGGCTGGAAAAGAATCCCAGGCTTTCGTGTTCCAGGGGAATGGGCAGGCGGCTTTCCTCCAGTTCGCACAGAAACGGGATAAGGCGTATGGTCCGGTCTTTCTCCCGGTGCAGGACGGGAGCCAGCGGATGCAGCGGGCGGATGGCGCAGCCGAGTTCTTCCCGTATTTCCCTCACAATGGCATCGCGGGCGTCTTCTCCGGCTTCCAGTTTTCCGCCGGGGAATTCGTACAGCAGCCCGTTTGATTGTCCGCATGCCTTTTTAGCGGCCAGGAGCAGGGGGCCGTGCGCGGAGGGCAGCGTGATCAGGGCGCAGCAAACGTTCAGGCAGGTCATGGCGTCTTGAAATCCAGCGTATGAAGATTCATGGTGCGGGAATCCGTATCCAGGATGCCGAATCCCAGGCGGCCGGTTCTGCCCTGCAATTCTCCTGGATTGGCGATCAGGCAATTTCCGGCCATTTCCTGCAGGGCCTGGTGGGTGTGTCCGTAAAGGGCGGCGTCCACATGCCCCTTGCGCACTTCCTGCCAGGCGTACCTGGGATAGTGGGAAAGGGAAAGCTTCATGCCGTACCGGGTGATGACGGCATGTTCGGGATGCAACCGCGCCGCCGGGGATGCGGCTGCCATCTGGTGCATGGCCAGAAGGTCGTAATCGTTGTTGCCCGGTACGGCGTCCAGAGGAAGCCCCTGCGTCAGCTCAAGCAGGCGTCGGAAGCTCTCCGGAGTGGTGCAGTCCCCCAGGAAAATGAAATGGCCGCAACCCAGCCGGTGCATCCGGCTCATGGCCTGCTCCAGATGGTTCGTACGGTCGTGTATGTCGGAGAATATTCCTATCTTCATGATATTTGGGAATTCATGGCATGGATGGGCCACGCGAGCAACTCGTCCGCCAGGGGGGGCAGGGGGGGCTTTTCCCCTTTCTTGTGCAGCAGGCAGGTGAAGCCTCCGGCCCCGGCGCCGTGGAAAGGCATGAGGCGATAGCAGGCTTCCTCCGTCAGGCCGGAATGGAAAGGCTCCAATTCCGGCACGGGAACGGTCTCCAGTTCCGGATGCCTCTTCAGCAGGTACAGCACGTTGCGTTCATTCTCCTCCGGGGCGTAGGTACAGGTGGTGTACAGCAGGAACCCGCCGGGAGCCAGGCATTGCAGGGCGGCCAGCAGGATGCCCCTCTGGCGCTTGGCATTCCCTCCGGTGGCGGCTGCGTGGAAACATCCGGGATTGGGAATGCCCTTGGCGAGCAGGGACTGTCCGCTGCACGGGGCGTCCGCAAGGATGAGGTCAAAACAGCCCGGAGCCTGTTCCGCCCACTGGTCCGGGCGCAGCCGCTGCGTGTACAGGTTCAGGAATCCGCAGCGCAGTAGGTTGTGCCGCAGGATGCCCAGCCGGCGGGGGTGCACCTCGTTGGCGATGTGTTCCCGCGGAGCAACCCGTGCCTGTGCCAGAATGCTTTTCCCACCCGGTGAGGCGCACATGTCCAGGCAGCGCTCCGGACGGAAAGGCAAATGCGCCAGGGGAGCGGTTTCCCAGACGGAGGAAAGGTCCAGAGGGTAATAAAATCCCTGCCCGTAATCCGGCAGGGAACCGGGTTTGGCCTCCGCCTCCCCCTCCGGCAGAACAATAACGCGGGGATGGCTCCAGGACCGGGGAACGGCATCGGCCGGAACGGGCGGAACGTAATCTTCCGGAGCCTTCGGGGTGATGACCAGGGCGCTGCGGGAGCGGTTCCCCGCCTGCATGGCCTCCAGAAAATCCTTTTCCTGGTCCGGGGAAAGTCCCAGCTTGCCGGCAAGTTTGAGTATCTGGGAGGACACGTGATCAGACCCGGAATGTTTCGCCGAAGTGGGTATTGAGAGCCAGATGGGCGGACCCCAGAATGCCGGCTTCCGTGCCGAACTGGGCGGGAAGGATCGTCAGGCTCTCCGCTAGCGGGGCGGCAAGCTGCGTTCTCATGATCTCCTGGAGCGGCTCGAACAGCAGTGTTTTGGCTTTGGCTACCCCTCCGCCGATGATGATCGCCTCCGGATTCAGGAGATAACAGCAATTCATCAGGGCGCAGGAAAGTTTCACGGCCAAATCCCTCCATACCTGGGCGGCCACTTCGTCCCCGGCCAGCGCCGCACGCTCCAGGGCGATGGGGTTGCAGTCCACAATGGCCTTGTCAATGCCGTGGCTGGCATACAGGGTTCTGGCGTCCGCCGCAATCTCCCGGTTGCCTACGTAATCTTCCAGGGAGCCGCGGTTGCCGTAATGGCCCAGCCTGCCGCGGTAGTCGATGCTGGTCTGGCCCAGCTCCCCGGCTGAACAGGTGGCTCCGCGCAGCAGGTCCCCGTTCACGATCAGCCCGCTTCCAACCCCGGTCCCCAGCGTCAGGCAGACAAGGTGCCTCATCCCTTTTCCCGCGCCCAGTTTCCATTCCGCATACGCCATGCAATTGGCGTCGTTCTCCACGTAAACCGGCAGTCCGCAGGCGGCCTGGAGCATCTCCCTGACCGGAACGTTGTTCCAGCCGGGAACGTTGGTGAGCGTATAAACGGTGCCTTGATAAAAATTGACGAATCCGGGCATCCCCATGCCGATGGCTTGCACTTCCGGGTGGTTCAGGCGCAGCATGTTCACAAACTGGGCTATGGCTTCAATCAGCTGGTCGGGGTTGCCGTACTCCTGGGTGGCGATGGAAGGCGCGTGGGCGATCACTTCCGTTCCCCGGACGACGCCCAGCTTGATGGAGGTGCCCCCGAAGTCGATGCCGATGGAGGGAATGGTTGAAGCTGTCATATAATAGCAATATAGAAATTGAGCGGCGCGATGAAAAGGTTAAAACAAGTACTCGCCCGTTAAAAAATGGAAGAATCCAGCCTTCCCGGCAGGGGAAAAGAATGACTTGCTTCATAGCTGAATTTTCTTGAATGAACATTTGCGGGCATGTAGTGTCTCATAGTCTAGTCAGTTGGGCGGTGCAGCCCTCTATTCGTCAAACATCATCAACCTCAGCCCATAGATACACTTCATATGCCTACTCCCAAGAAAACCGATAGCAAGACTGCCTCCAAGGAAGCTGCGGCTCCCAAGAAAAAGTGCTGCAGGAAGAAAAAGGATGCCGACCTGGAAAAGAGCGCCAAGACCGCCGCTCCCGCCGCCGTTGCGGCATCCCCCCCTAAAAAGGCTGTGAAAAAGGCTCCCGCCAAAAAGGCAGCCCCCGCTCCCGCCCCTGCCCGGAATGAATTTACGGATGAACAGACGGAAGCCATTGCCGCCGCCAAGGCGGAACTGGCGGCCAACCCCGAATGGGAACATTTTGTCAAGATGCAGCGCCAGCACCTGCTGGACCTGCGCGACAAATCACTGGACAGCATGAACGGCGTGGCGCGGGACACCCTCCGCAACCATCCGGAAGGCAGTGAAGCCTCCGGTTCCGGAGAGCATCAGGCCGACGCCGGAAGCGACGCCTATGACCGCGACTTCGCCCTCAGCCTCCTTTCCAAGGAGCAGGACGGCCTGTATGAAATCGAGCAGGCCCTGGCCCGCATCGACAACGGTACGTACGGCATTTGTGAAATGTCATACAAGGTCATCCCCATCCCCCGGCTGGAAGCCATTCCGTTCGCCCGGCTTACCGTGGAATGCCAGGCGCAGTGGGAAAAGGAAAAAGGGCAGAACGCCCGGTTCCGCCCCAGGGTGGCCCTCGGCTTTGCGGGAGGACAAAATGATGTAGATTTATCTGTTTCTCTTGACGATGATGAAGAATAGTGTATAAATCCTCCCCCGTAACACATTTTCATCATGCCTAGAGACATCATCATCCTCGAATGCACAGAGGCCAAAGCCGAAGGAAAGCCCACGTCCCGCTACGTCACCACGCGTAACAAGAAGAGCCTGCGTACTCCCGGCCGTCTGGAAAAGGTCAAGTACAACCCTTTCCTGAAGCGCCGCACGCTTCATCGTGAAATGCGCTAACCTGCCGGCTTAGTTATCTATCTCTTATTATTATGTCCACTGAACCCAAGACTGTAGAACGTCGTATTCGTTTCCGCACGTGCAATCGCCAGATGCCGCGCCGCCGTCTCGACATCCCGATGGACCAGGTCAATCTGCTCAACCCTGATTTCCTGTCCAAGTTCACCTCTGAAACCGGCAAAATCCTTCCCCGCCGCGTGACCGGGCTGTCCGCCAAGATGCACCGCAAGATCACCCGTGAAATCAAGCGGGCCCGCGCGATCAACCTTCTGCCGTAACAAGCCCAGGGGAAACCTCTTTCGGTAAGAAATTGTCTTTACAGGCGGGAGTTTGTCCAGTACCGGGCAAACTCCCGTTTCATTTCCAGCCACCATCCCTTTCCGTATGCAGGAACTGAAAGATACCCAGTCGGAGGCGGACACCCGCAACATCTCCATTGACCGCGTAGGCGTCAAGGGCTTGCGCTTCCCCATCCAGATACAGGACAAGCTCAACCGGATTCAATCCACCGTGGCGACGGTCTCCCTGGCCGTGGATCTGCCGGAAGAATTCAAGGGAACGCACATGAGCCGTTTTGTGGAAGCCCTGCACCAGCACGGCCCCCTCCTGGACGTGCATACCGCGCTCTCTATCCCCCGTGAACTGCTCGGGCGGCTTTCCGCCAGCCGTTCCCATGTGGAAATGGAATTCCCCTTCTTCCGGGCCAAGGCGGCTCCCGTCACCGGGAGGGAAGGCCTGATGGACTATGTCGTCCGTTTTGAAATGGAAGCGGAGGCGGGCGACAGGCTGGCGGACTTCAAGCTCACCGTCGTGGTGCCCGTAACGACCCTCTGCCCCTGTTCCAAGGCCATGAGTAGCTACGGCGCCCACAACCAGCGCGGCATCGTGACCTACTCCGTGCGCTTTGCCTCCCGCCCCGTCTGGATTGAAGACCTGATTGACCTGGTGGAATCATGCGCCAGTTGCTCCCTGTTCAGCGTGCTCAAGAGGCCGGATGAAAAGTGGGTGACGGAAAAGGCATACGAAAACCCCGTCTTTGTGGAAGACTTGGTACGCAACGTGGCGCTGAAAACGCAGAGCCTCTCCGCATTCAGCTGGTACCGGGTGGAAGCGGAAAACTTTGAATCCATCCACAACCACCAGGCTTATGCCGTGATTGAACGGGATCTGCGTTCCTGAGCTCTCTTCTTAACGGATATGAACGACAACTGGTGGGCTCTGGCATCCCTCGTCCTCTCCCTTGCATTCACGGGACTGGGCTGGCGCCTGCTTGCCTCCGGGCGCAGATTCATGTACGCCCACCTGTGGATGGCGTGCCTGCTGGCCCTGCAAACGGGGGCACTCTGCGTCAAGGCGTACCAGACGGGAATGTGCCCCATCCGGGGAGCGTCGGAAGTCATCTTCTTTCTTTCCTGGACCATCAACCTGTTCTACCTCCTTCTGGGCCGCGCGTACCGCATGTCCGTCCTGGGCATCTTCACGGCGCCCGCCATTGCCGTGCTGACGGCCCTCTCCCTGCTGATCGGCCTGTTCGGTCCGGATGTGCAGGGCGTGCATGACTTCTGGGTGACCGCCCATGTAGGGGTGGCCATGATGTCTTACGGAGCGGGAGGACTGGCCGCCGCCGCGGGTGTGGCCTTCTGCATGCAGGACGCCTGCTTGAAAAGAAGGCAGATCCCCGGCACCTGCCGTCTTCTGCCGCCCATCCGCACGCTGGAAACCAGCATGAAACGCCTCCTGCTGGTAGCCTTCGTCCTGCTTCTGGCAGGGGAATGGCTCGGCTGGCAGGGGAATTTGCCCATCCATACGGCAAAAACCGTTATTGTCATTTTACTGACGCTGGGTTACTCCGTTCTGTTGTGGCTCATCTATCGTCGCGGCATGCCGGGCAGGGCGCTGGCCTATTGCTGCGTGGTCCTCTTCCTGGCGTCCATGAGTATTTTTCTGGTGAGCAGATGAGAATGGTTTGTCTAGGCTTGAATCACCGGACCGCCCCCGTGGAAATAAGGGAGCGGTTCTCCGTGCCGTCCCACAGGCTCCAGAATGCGGGAAAAAGCATCCGGGAACTGCCGGGCGTGGAACAGTGCGTGGTGCTCTCCACCTGCAACCGCATGGAAATCTACTACTGGTCGGACAACCCGGAAAACGCCAGGGAGCACATCCTGTCCCACTTCCTGGGGGACGGCCGCGGCAAGGTGGACATGGCCTCCCATTTCTACTGCCACCAGGGGGCGTCCGCCCTGGAGCACCTGTGCCGCGTGCTCAGTGGGCTGGACTCCATGGTGCTGGGGGAAACGGAAATCTTCGGCCAGGTGAAAACCGCCTACCAAACGGCGCTGGATGCCGGCGTGACCGCCGCCTGCGCCAATAAAACCTTTCAGAAAGCATTCACCATAGGCAAGCGGGTCAGGACGGACAGCCAGATTCATGCGGGAGCCACATCCGTGGGCTCCGTAGCCGTGGAACTGGCGGAACAAATCTTCGGAGACCTGGGAGGCACCCGCGTTCTGATCCTGGGGGCGGGCGATATGAGCCGCGTCACCGGCCGCGCCCTGCGTGCCCGCGGCGCGGAGGGAATTTACGTAGCTAACCGCTCCTTTGACCGCGCCGTGGAACTCGCCGGAATGATCGGCGGCCAGGCCATCCGGTATGATGTCTGGGGGGAATACCTCAGGGACATTGACGTGGTGGTGGCCGCCACGGCCGCCCCCCACTGCATCATCACGCGGGAGACGCTCCTGCCCCTGCGGGCGTCCCGCAAATACCGCTCCCTGTTCCTCATCGACATCTCCGTACCGCGCAACATCTCCCCGGACGTGGCGGACATTGACGAAGTGTACCTTTACGACATCGACACCCTGACCCAGCTTGCGGATGAAGCCAAGCTCAGCCGGGAGCTGGAAATCTCCCGGTGTGAAACCATCATCCGGGACGGCATCTCCAAATACTTTCCGGACACCGCTCTCTATGACCAGTAAAAACACCCTCATCATCGGCACCCGCGGAAGCGCCCTGGCCCTGGCCCAGGCGGACATGGTCCGCGCCGCCCTGTCCGCGCTCCATCCGGGGCTGGACATACGCCGGGAAATCATCCGCACCACCGGAGACCGCCGTACGGACGTGCCGCTGGCGGATGTGGCCAGGGTCTCCGGCATCGTGGACAAGGGAATCTTCATCAAGGAACTGGAAACGGCCCTGCTGGAAGGCCGCATAGACGTGGCTGTCCACAGCCTCAAGGACGTGCCGAGCGAGCTTGCCCCGGAATTCCGCCTGCCTGCGGTTCTTCCCCGCGCTGCGGCGGAAGACGTGCTCATCACGAAGGAGCCGGACTGGAACGGCCGCGGAACTCTTGCCACCGGAAGCGTCCGCCGCCGCCTCATGGCGCGCACGTACTGGGGAAGGCAGCTCCGGTTTGAAGACCTGCGGGGCAATGTCCCCACCCGTCTTGAAAAGCTTGTGGAGCATCCGGAATGGGATGCCGTGATCCTGGCAAAAGCCGGGCTGGAACGCCTCGGCCTCTACGCGCCGGAAACGGTGGTGCAGGGCAGAAAACTCTACATGCGCCCTCTGCCCGTAGAAGCCTTCATTCCCGCCGTGGGGCAGGGAATCGTCGGCATGGAATGCCGTGTTTCCGACCGGAAAACGAAGGAACTGCTGGCCGGGATCAACGATGCGGAAACCTGCGTCTGCGGCGTGGCGGAACGCACCTTCCTGGTGCGCCTGGGCGCCAGCTGCTCCACCCCCGTGGGCGTGCACGCCTGCCTGGAAGGGGATGCACTGGTTCTGCGCGCGGCGTACTACGTGCCGGGAAGGGAAGAACCCTTCGCCGTCGTTGTCCGCGGGGACCGGAACGCTCCTGAAGCCCTGGGAATTCTGGCCTTTGAAAAACTGGGCCTGAACTGACGGCGGAAGCTTTTCCGCTTCATCCGGGATACGGCGGGACGGAAAAAAGGTTCCGGAGTTCATCCGGAACCTGAATCAGGCAGTAAGTACACCAGGATTAATGTTTTTCCTTGTGACTTTCCTTGGAGCTGGAGCTTCGCTTGTCGCTCATAAACTGCCCTGTTGAAGCATCACGCTTGACGTGCTGCCCGGTCTTGTGGGTAGTGGACCCGGAACGCTTTTTAGAGCTGCTCCTGTGATCGTCTCCCATATGGGAACTTGTTGCCATTGATATTCACCTCCTTTCCATTTTCTTCACCTGTTGATAAACGAGAGAAGAAAGCCGTCCTTCCATAGGCTGGTGCATACAGCGTACAGGCCTGCGATTCATGCCTGCCATAACAATAAGCGTGCCTTCATGAGGAAGCATGCTGTAAAAGGTAATCCTTCAGGGCTCCGGCTTCGTTATGCTCCGTATCCCTTGCTGCGTACAGGAGCGTCACCTTCCCTTTGCGGGCCAGTTGGCGGAGATGTGAAACAGCCTCCTTGTTCCGGTCCAGTTCTTCAAAATACTTTTTCCGGAAACTGTCCCATTTGGCCGGATCATGGGCGAACCATCGGCGCAATTCCGTGGAAGGGGCGGCTTCTTTCACCCATTCGTTCCAGGAAGCCTTCTCCTTGGAAATGCCTCGGGGCCAGATCCGGTCCACCAGAACGCGGTCTCCGTCTTCCGCCTCCTGCGGGTCGTAAATGCGTTTGATTGAAATGTTCATGTTGGGGAAAATGATGTCTGTTAACGGCAATAGAGCATGCGGAATATCTTTTTGTTGAGTCCGTGCGGGACATGCCGCGCTGCGTGCACCGGGGTGGTGCCGGGAATCGGCAGGCCTGCCGCTCCGGGTTTCCGGCCGGGAAAGGAGGCCGTCCGGGAAGGGGAGGAAGAATGGAAAACAACGGGTGCCTGAACCTGTTAAATCAAAAATCCATCATCGCTCCGGTTTTGCCGCTCCGGACCGGAGATTTGTTGCCGGTTACAAGGGTATCATCCATGACAGTATTCCAGCTGCCAGTGAAGTTTTTTCTGGGAAAATACCGTTTTCATGGAGACTCCGTCACGCAATCCGTACCAAGTTTTCCTTATCTTCCTGCGCCGGACGGCAGACGGCCATGGCCCTTTTCCGGGCCATGGGATTTTCCCGTGAAACAGCCGCCGTCGGGGAAAAAGAAAAGGGAGAAGCGGGGAAAACTGCTACTCCTTCCATGAATCGTCGGGAACCGCGCCGCGGGCCTGAAGCGTCTGGATCACCATGTCCACTTCATTTCTGCGCTGGGCGTGTTCCCGCCGCATGGCGGCATCCTCTATCCGGTAATAGTTCCAGAATCTCACCTGCTTCTCCATCAGGCCTTTTACTGCAAGCGCCATGGACAGGGCCTTGCCCGGGGAATGGGGGGCGGTGGAAATGCACCAGGCATACAGAACATTGGCGTAAGTCGTAGTCCAGGCATACAAGCGGTCGTCAAACCGTGAAAAGGACACATAGGGGCGCAGCAGCCTTTCCGCTTCCCCGTAGCGCCCCTGGTGCATGTAAAGCAGCCCCTTGGTCGCCACTAGGGCATGATTGCCCGGACTGAGCAATTCCGCCCGTTCCATCTGCCGCTCCAGTTGGCGGAGCCGTCCGGGACCGGGAGGCGGGGAGCTCCCTGCGGCATGCAGGATATTGCGCCGCACAAGGTCCGGGTCGTGGCTGGCGGCGGCCGCCTGTTCCAGCATGGGCATGCCATCGGGAGAAGATGCGGGAACCGCCTGCCAGGATACTTTCCAGGTCGGGAAGGCTAGGCAGGCATACCACACGGACAGCGCCGCCAGTAGAAAGGCTCCTGCTCCCAGAACCAGGCGTCCTCCGGTTCGTGAAGCCTTGATCCTGGAGAAGGACGCGGTGCAGGAAAGGCCGCAGCACAGGGAGGCGGCGCCCGCAAGTGCCGGATTGTGCCAGATGAACTCTCCGTAGGCGTGGGCGGCGGCAATGCACAGCGCGCAGAAGGCCGCCGGCCCTAGGGGATTGACCTGCGGATGTTCGGCCGCCAGCCGGAGTACGCTCCGGAAGCCCAGGGAAATAAACAGGAGCAGCAGGGCAAGCATCACGGCGAGTCCGGTGTATCCGTAATCGCAGGCGGCCTGTGCATACTCATGATGGGTGAAATTGGGAACATTGGGAAACGGGAAAAACTCCACGGCCAGATTGGTGAACATCCGGCTGCCGTGGCCGAAAAGCGGGGCCTGCTCCGCCAGGGACCACGCCAGTTTGGAAAGGGTAATCCGGTTGCCGAAAGTGAAAACATCCAGAATGGACGTCAGGCTGCCCGCTCCGCTCGTCAGGTCCAGAACGACGTAGGCCGTGCTGAAAAAAAGCAGCAGGAAAAACAGGATGGCAGCCGTATAAAACTTCCTGTTATTGCGGAAAACGCTGGAAGTATAGATAAAAAAGCAGAGCGTCACCCCAATCAGGGCATTCGGAAAAGCGGCGCGGGAATCGCAGGTGAAGGAGGCAGCCACAAGCAGAAATCCCGCGAACAGATGGACTCCCCATTTTTTGAGGCTGGCCATGCTCCAGGCGCACAGGAAAAAACCGGTAATGGACAGGAAATGCGCGGAAAAATTCTTGTATCCGAACAACCCGGTTCCATCCGTTTCCGTCCCGAACAGGGAATAATCCGGCCTGAACCAGGAAGCTCCCGTCCCCGCCATGTTCTGGTAGGCCCAGAGTGCGGCATTCAGCAGGCCCAGGACTGCCGCCAGCGTCGGGAGGGTGCTTTTGCTCCCGTTGCCGGCTCCGGCACAGGCGCCTGCCATGAACATCACCAGCGCGGTCACGATCAGGGTCAGGTCCGCCACGCTCTCGTAAAACCAGGGGGAAAACCAGGCCCTCAGGAAAAAATAGCCTCCCCCCAGTCCCACAGCCAGCCATCCGGCAAGGCCGGGGCTGGGCACTTTATATCCCCGTATGAGGCAAAAGCAGAACACTAGCAGCGCGGCCGTCAGAAAACACGACGGAATGAACAGGGTGTGCCATTCCCCGCCTGCCGCGGTGGTGGCCAGGGCGGTATAAAACAGGGCCAGCAATGCCGTCAGTATCCTGCCGGCGGCGGTTTCTGCAATGCGCGGAGCGGAAGGTTTGCTGGACGTTGGTTCTGGCATGGGCGGACAGGAAAAAGGCCCAAGCACTATAACCGCCGTGGGGGTACTTGCCAAGAGCAAGCTTCCTGCGTCCGCATGACGCGCCCCCGGGACAGGCCTTGCGGGGGATAAAGAGATTGCTTTCTCCGTTTTTGCCCTTATCCTTTTCTCGTTATCTCATGGAACGAATCTGCGCCATTTTTTCACATTACCGTAGAATCTCCCTCACGGAAATGTGCTTGCAGAAACTGGCGCAGCAGACTGTTCCGCCTCACCGCGTCGTGGTGGCGGACAACGGGGCCGGAGACGGTTCCCTGGACGGCGTGAAGGAACAGGCGGAGGCCGGAGCCTATCCGTTCATGCTGGAAATAATCGACATGCCCGGAAATACGGGAAATGCCGGCGGCATAGCCCGGGGGCTGGAACGCGCTTTTTCCTTCCCGGATGTGGATGCCGTCTGGATTTTGGATGACGACTCCTGGCCGGAGCCGGACGCCCTGGCCTGCCTTTTGTCCCATGGACTCGGAACGGACGGCATGGAATGGCCGTGTGTCAGGGTTTGCAAGGTAGTGGACCTGAAACAGGGCGGAGAACTCTCCTGGCCCATGGTGCTCCTGGACGAAAAGGACGGACGGCGCATTCATGTAACAAGCCGCGACGCCCTACCGGAAGCGCCTTTTTTCCCGACCGGGGGCGCCTTTCTGGGAGCCCTTGTTCCCCGTCAAATCCATGACAAGGTCCGGGGGCCGACCGCCGGGCTCTTTATCCGCGGGGAAGACGAGGAATACCCGTGGATCATTTCCCGCGCGGGATTCCGCACTTATCTGGTCAGCGGCTCCATTCTCCACCATCCGCGTCCCGCCACCGGGCTGGTGCGCGTGGAACTGGCGGGCAAGGCCTTTTACTATGAACCGGGGCTGGATGCGCGCCGCCTGTACTACAAGGTGCGCAACTGGGCGTGGCTCCAGAGGCTCAAGCATCCGGATTCCCCCATCTTCAGATGGGCGGCATGCGCCGGATACGCCGCCTTGTGCGGAGTGCTCATCGCAGTATATGACGCCTGGAGCCCGTCCAAATTCCGGGCCGTATGCCGCGGGGTGTACCGTGGCGCCCGCGGACGCCTCTCCGGGCCGGATGAATAATCCCTTTTACTCCGTCATGCCTGCATGCCGAATTTCCGTTTGATCTCCGGAATGGAATAATTGACCAGAGTCGGCTTGCCCGCCGGGGTGCAGTACGGAACTTCGCAGGCCAGCAAATCCTTCAGGATGGCCGGAGCGCGGTGGGGGGAAATGCGTTCCTTCCAGGCGGACCTCCTGGCAATCTCCGCAATGAACGTTTCATACGCCATGCGTTTGGCGTTGCGGCTGAACTCGGACTGGGTGAGGCGGTCCACCAGCTCCAGCAGGAACGCCTTGGCGTTGTCCAGTTCCAGCAGGGCCGGAATAGACTCTATCCTGATGGTATTCTGGCCGAAGGGCGTGACCGTCAGCCCGGCTTGGTCAAAATGGGGCGCAAACTGCTGGATGACGGCGAAATCCCGGGGGTCCAGGTCCAGCATCACCGGATCAAGCAGGTGCTGGGAAGGCATGGGGGCCTGTCTGTGCGCCCGCAGCCGTTCAAAAATGATGCGCTCCCGCGCGGCCTTGGGATGCATCAGCACCAGGCCTTCCGGCGTCTCGAACAGGGTGAACTGCTGATGCAGAGTCCCCAGATACTTGAAATCGGCGGAAAGGTCCTTTTCCGCCCTCCCTTCCGTGCCTGGCGCGGCATCCGGACGGGAACACGCCTTGTCCTGAAAATCCAGCCGCCCCTGGGTGGCCGGCACCTGTTTCAGGGAAATGGGCCGGACGGGAAGGACCGCAGATATTCCCGAAGTACCCTGGGGGCGTTCCGAAGGAGAGGGAAACACCGGAATTTTAGACGTGGAACCAGGTGCGGGAGAAGAGGGAGAGGTCGTTGCCGCGGTTCCGCTTCCGGCGGCAGCGGGCGCAGGGGATGGGTCGGAAGGCTGTTCGTCCGGCGCCGGAGCGGCCGGCCGGGTTTCCTGCCGGGCATGGCGCTGAAGGGTGTTGGCAATCGCCTCCACAATGGTATTCACCACATCGGCGGCGCGCCGGAACCGCACCTCCTTCTTGGCGGGGTGGACGTTCACGTCCACCAGGGCAGGCTCCACCTCCATGTACAGGAACAGGGCCGGATGCAGTCCCGTGGGGAAGCCCCCGTAACCGTCCCGGATGGCCCGGTTGATCAGCTGGTCTTCCACCGGGCGGGTGTTCATGAACACATACTGCCCTTTTCTGGTGCGCCTGGCCTCGGAAAGAGGAAGCAGGTAGCCGCTGACGGAAATGCCGGGGCCGGTAGTGGCATCTATCGGAATCAGGGCCGCCGCCGTGGCGGGGTCCGTCAAGGCGGAAATGCGCACCCGCAGGTCCGTGGTGGCCGGAAGATCGAACACCAGCTGGTCGTCCCTCCTGTAGGTAAAGCGCACCTGGGGAAATGCCAAGGCATGGAGGCGTATCTGGTGTTCAACATGGGAAGCTTCCGTTTCCGCGGACTTCAGGAACTTGCGGCGCGCCGGAGTATTGTAAAACAGGTCGGCCACCTCGATGGCGGTGCCGGGAGACACCCCGGAGCTCCGGGGTTCGTGCTCCAGCCCGCCGTCAATGCGCACTTCCCAGCCTTCCAGGGCCTGCTGCTGCCTGGTGCAGAGCTTGAAGCGGGAAACGCTGGCGATACTGGGGATGGCCTCTCCGCGGAAACCCAGATGGGTGATTTCAAACAGTTCCTCCAGGGAGGAAAGCTTGCTCGTGGCGTGGCGCTTGGCACAGAGGCTGGCGTCTTCACGGCTCATGCCGCATCCGTCGTCCGTCACCCTGATCAGGCCCACGCCTCCGCGGCGGATTTCCACCCGCACGGACTTGGCCCCGGCATCCAGGCTGTTCTCCACCAGCTCCTTGACGACAGAGGCCGGCCGTTCCACGACTTCGCCCGCCGCCACCTGGCTGGCAAGAGTGGGAGACATGACATGGATGGTCGGCATGGGTGAAGTAAAGTATAAAATATTGATGATGAAAAACTCAGCCGCCGGCAACGATGGAGACCACTTCTACCGTATCCCCCGGAACAACCGTAACACGGGAAAAATCCCGGGGCAGGAGTGCGGAACCGTTGTGTTCCACCACCACCGGATTTCCTTTCAGGTTCAGGAGTTCCAGAAGCCGTATGACGGAACAGGGTTCCGCCAGAAAATAGGGGGCGCCGTTCAGGATAATGCTGTCTTGGGCGGTCATTGCGTTCACACTATAGCACAGCGGGCCGGAAAAGCCAGAAACATACCTTGCGAATGGCGTAAAAAGTTCCTGTTCAAGGAATAAGATAAAAAGAAAACTGGCATCGCGTACGGGACTCGAACCCGTGTTGCCCGCGTGAAAGGCGGGAGTCCTAGACCGCTAGACGAACGCGACTTGAACCGGTTTTTGCAGCATCTTGGAGGCGGGAGCGGGAATCGAACCCGCGAATGACGATTTTGCAGACCGTTGCCTTACCACTTGGCTACCCCGCCGCTGATGCTGTGCGCGGATACTAGGAGAAAGGCCTTCCGGTGTCAATCTTGTTTTTGGAAAAGATGCCTTGTTTTTTAGCGGAAAGCTTCTGAAAAAAACCATTCATTTTTTCATGGGCGGCATTTTTGATTCATGGATGCCGCCCAGCCCTGCGGTGAGGTCGATGGGCATTAGCCGGACTTCCCGTTTCTGTTCGTACAGGACCTTGACGCGTACATGGCCGTAATCTTCCGGAAAAGTGCAGGTGATGGGACGGGAGACGGTGCCGGCGCTGAAAAAATAAAAGGATTTATCTGTTTGTACGGGAATGGGACGGTTTTTTTCGTCGAAAAATTCCATGCAGGTATAGGGAAAATCCTCAGGATGGGACAGGATGATGGTCCACTTCCCTTTCTCCTTTTTGTGGGTCGCGGTAAGGGTTACGCGTTGCATGGATTCCATTTTCGCTATGTCGCCGTCGTCCCTAAGGAAGGGAGGAAATGACAGGAGGATGTCGCAGGATTCCCCTTCTTTCAGAGCCAGGTCTTCCGCCGGAAGGGAAAACAGGTGCGAACACATGAGCGGCACCTCTCCTTTAATGTGTATCCAGCGGGTTTTGGGAGGGAGGGGCGTTTCCAGGGAAACCCCCAGGTTGAACGTTCCGGATTCTTCCTTCCGGTTGTAGGAATCCAGAGTGATATAAATGGATCTGGGGTTCAGCGGCGTTCCCGAGGAATTCCGGATGTCCAGATTGCCTCCCTGCGTGTTGATATCCGTAAGGTCCAGGCTTTTTTTGGCGTCCAGAACGGCCGGGGCATTTTTATAACTGATGTTTAAATTGAAAAAAACGGACTCTCGGGAGGTGTCCAACGGCGCCAGTTCCACCCCGGTTCCTTTCAGAATGGGGAGCGGTTTTCCCCATGAAAGGGAGAAAACGGAAAAAACAATCAGTGAAAACAGGAGCTTCATGGATTCATTTTCTTTAAGGGTGAGGCGCTCCCGTCAAATCCGATGTTGAAATTGACGGGGATGTCCGTTGTTCCGCTTTCGTCAAAGTACGAAAGCGTCACCAGGAGGGTCCTGGTATTTGGCGGGAACAAATAGGGAAGTTGGAGAGGCTTTCTGTTTTCCGGATTGTATCTGGCAGGCATCCCCATCATTGTAGGATGAAGAAACGTTCCGTCCGGATTTTGAAAAGTAATGGAATGCAGAATAGCCGGAGTACTGTTTCCGATATCGACGCAAAGAAAGGGGCCGTTCGTTTCCTGTCCGGCTGATGAAATCCTGAGGTGGATGGGATTTCCGGTCTTTGGATGCCGGATGATGGTCGGATCTTTTTCAACTTCAATTTCCTGTGCCGGAAATTTCAGCACTTTCCGGCCCATGGGAATGGCAATGCTCCCTGAAATCCGCACCCACTCGGCTTGAACGGCGGGGAGGGAGTCCGTCTGGATGCTCAGCTCCGCTTTTCCCTCCGGCGAATGGAAGGAATCATTTTCATAGGACAATTCGGGAGTGACCTGCACGTTCCGAATGCCGAGCTTTTTTCCCGTGGAATCAACTACTGCCAGACCGCGTGCATCCGGGGGCGTCAGGGGAACCCCTCCACCGGAGCAGGACAGCTTGAAGGACAGCGTCAGGGATTTGTCGTTTTTCTGATGGACAATCCTCATTTCCGAGAAGACGAGACTGTCCCGCGGCAAATCTTTTTCCCCGTCCCCGGCGGGGGACGAAAGGGAGCCGCAGAGAAAAAACAGGAGGAATGCGGTTGTTTTCATAAGATATTTTCGTAGGGAAGGGGCAGTTACCTGGCCAATGGCGCCTGTCTCTTGCTGAGAGTTCCCGCCAGGCCGACGGTCAGGTTGAATGGGAGGCTTTTATTTTTAAACTTGTCGGGATCTATGTAAAGAATTCTGGCCTGCAGGCGGGAATAGGCTCGCGGGAACACGTATTCCATGGAATAACCGGCCCCTCCCCCTCCGGCAAAAACGCTGGGGAGGTTTGAAGTAAAGAAGACATGGCGTTCCTGTTCATCAAGAAGCTCCAAGTCATAAAAACGGAAGGTGGCTATGGCACTCAAACGGACTTTCCATAATTGGGAATTGTTCCTGTAGGTTTGCAGAAGCCTGGCTCCCAGGCTGACAGGTTCGCTCTTGCATGCGGCCAGGTCCGCTACCGGGCCTTCCGGAACCATTTCACTGTCTATGACGGAAAACTCTTCCTCCATGCCGTCCCGCCAGAAAAGTTCTCTGGGAATGGAAGAGGAGAGGGAACAGCAGCGAAGTGGAACATTTCCGCGGATATGGATCCATGTGGCGGTTTTGGCAGGGAGTTCCTTGAAAAAAAGAATCACATGGAACTGGTTGCCTTGACGATCTTTTTCTCTTTCGAGGAAATTTTTTCTAACCGTCAAACGTTCGGGCAGAAGCCTTTTTCCTGTCGAATCAACGATATTCAGCGGAAGAAAGGCTTTTGGAGGGAATTCCATGAAGGATTCTTTTGCCGTGTGGGTGACGCTGCATGTAATTTTCATGCAGGGAACATCATTGTCGGTAATAATTTCAAGAGATTCAAATTCCATGTGCGCTCCCTCAAGGGCGGGAGGCGGATCGCCGAAGGAGCAGGGAAAAAGGAAAGCAATCGCCAGGTACAGTAACGTTTTCATGGAGGCGGCCGGTTTGTCAATGGTTCTGGAAAATTTCCCCTCCCAGGCTGACGCGGCAATGGATGGGGAGTTTTTCCGGCTGGAGGTTTCCAAAATAGGAGAGATGGAGCTGCATGGTGGTTTCCTCCTCCGGAATGTTGAAGACGAAACATTCCGGAAGTATTTTTTCGAAAAGACGGAGGCTGTTGAATTTTTTATAGGAGGCAGGCGGTGTATTCCCTCTTTGGGGTGCAGTCAGGGAAAGGGAATGAATGGTAAAAAAATCCGGGGCGCGAATGAAAAGCTTCCATGCCAAATGAGGACCGCCCCATGATGCCAAGTAATGGCGCGCCCGGATATGGACGGAGTTATCCCCGACGATCTCCTTTTTTTCCGGAAGGGAGAAATGAATCTCCTCTCCGTTTACGGTGAGACCGGAAACCGGAGCCTGGCACACTTCCGAGGCCATCAGCAAAGGAACGTGTCCGGATATCTCCACCCAGGCGGCCTGGGCGGATGGCGGGGTATCCGTTTCAATGGAAATGGCGGCTGCCCCGTTCCAGCCCATGTTGTCTTTTCTTTCCTCCTCCGAGTCCAGGACGGGATCTACAAAAATGCGTGACACCCGCAGTCTCTTTCCCTGGGAGTCCGTGATCTTCAATCCTTCCGTAGCGGATGGCGAGAAAGGTATCCTTTTCCCGGAAAAGAATGCCAGGAAATTGAAAGTAATCTTTTGGCGGCGGCCTGCTTGCTCCAGCAGGAAGCCGCAAAACTTCACAGGCTTCCCGTCCTCCGTTTTTTCTGGAGTACCGGAGGCATGGCAGGGGAAAACACCCGCAAGAATCATGAACAGCAGAATGATGGGCTTCATAAATATTCAGTTGGAAGGGTGCGGTTATGTCAGGGTTCTCTTTTTCCCTCGTTGAGCGGGCCCCCCATTCCCAAACTTACGTCGACGGGTATATGTCTTGTCTCGAACTTGCGTGGATCAAGATACAGAATCCGTACCTTCATTTTTTCACGGGAGCGCGGGAGAACGAGATATTCATAGGTGGACGTTCCTCCTCCCCCGCTGGCGCTGAACCCGTAAAGAGAGGGCGGCATACCGGCAGGGACGGCCCGTCCCTGCATGTCTTCCAGTTGCAGATCCCGGTACCGGAAATCGGTCGGGTAGGCCAGCAGGAATTCCCAGACATCGGTGCCATTCCGTCCGCCGTCCCCGTCTTTCAGCTTCTTCATGGATAATGTCAGGAACTGCATCCGGGCGGGGTCGGCAATGTCATCATCCTGCCGGCCGCTGTTTGGCGGAAGCGGTATTTTTATCTCTTCCGGGTGAAGCAAATCGACCTCTGCCGGGTCCGTGGATGAATATTCCGTACAGGTGGCGGGTACTTCCCCCCGGATGCGCAGCCACTCCGCATCTTTCGGGGGCCATTCGGAAAACGAGAATTGGATAATGAACTCTTTTTCCTGATTCGGTCCCTTTTCTGCCTTCATGGCAATCAGAACATTGTCCGGCGTATAGGTCTTTCCCGTGGAATCCGTAATGGAAAGGCCGGGGAATTGTTTCCCGGCTGCAGGGACGATGCTGGCTTTCCCCCGGTATGTCCCGTCCAGGGTTATCATGCAGTATTTCTTCTTTTCCGTGTGGTCCGTACCTGTCCGGAAGGATGCGAACCCCGTCCGGGAGTCTTGTAGCAGGGGGGCGTTGTCCGCAGGAGCGGCCATGCAGGAAAGCGGCAGAAGCAGCAGCAGGAATTTCATAGGGAATGGGAGTTGGATGAGAGAGTTGCAAACAAAGGAATCTGGCAGTCCTGCCTAGGGAAAAATCTGGATCATGGCATGTTCTCCGGGGTGGTTGGGTGAGGGCGGCGTGATGGCTGGCCGGGGACGGGAAGAATGTTTTTATTCCGCTGGAAAGACTTTTCCCTTGTTGAGGAGGCCTCCCATCCCCACGCTGATGTCAACAGGCACTTGCCTGATTTCAATGTTGCGGGGATCGGCATATAAAATGCGCACCTTCAGTCGTTCATAGGGGCGGGTAAGGATGAAAAATTCGGAGCATGTCGTTCCGCCGCCGCCGCTGCACATTCCTCCGGTAAAATGTTTGAAGGGAATGGGCCGCCCCTGCATGTCTTCCAGTTCCATGCCGCAGTAGGGGAAACTGTCCCGGTGGCCCAGGCTGAATTTCCATTGGTAGTCGCCCTCTTTCCTGATTTTACTCTTGTCTACAGATAATGTCAGGAACTCCGTTTGGGCCGGATCCACAACGTCGTCCTGCGGGATGTCGTTCCCCACCACGGGAATTTCCGCTTCTCCCGGATGAAGCAAATCGACCTCCATCGGATCCAGGGATGAGGCTTTGATGCACACCACGGAGACATTTCCCCGGATGCGGAGCCATTCCGCATGTTCCGACGGCCATTCGGAAAGAAAAAAGCGCAGATGGAACTCTTTTTCCCGGTTCCATTCTTTTTCCCCCGTCGGCTCAATCAGAACCTGATTCAATGCATAGGTTTTTCCTGTGGAGTCCGTGACGGAAAGATCGGAAGGCCTTTCCTTGGATATGGAGACCACACTGAGGTGTTCCAGAGGCCTTCCGTTCAGGGACAATATGCAATAAGGCTCCTTGGTCGTACTGTTGACGCCCAGGGAGAAGGAGTCGAATTCCAGATGGCAGAGCGGTGGCGGAGGCGCCTTGTCCGCAGCGGCGCCCAGGCAGGAGAGAGAAAGGAACAGCAGCAGGGTTTTCATGGAGTGGGAGTGTTGGAAGGTGGTGATATCGGACCCCCGAGCCCGATTGTCTGGTTCATGGGAATGTTCATGGTTTTTTCCCCGGACAGGTAGAAAATCCGGACGAGCAGGGTCTTTTCCTGTTCGGGGATGGCATGAAGCCAGTCCATTTCCCATTGATGGCCGGATTTACTGCCAAAATGGCTGTGATGGCGGGCGTCCGGAGGGAGCTCCTTTCCTTCGTGGTCTTTCAGGGAAAGGGAATGGAAAAGAATGTCCTCATCCCCGGTAATGGTCAGCCGCCAATAGGTGAATCCTTTCACGGGAACCATCCCTTCATGGACTTGGGCCTTGACCGTGATGCTTTTTTTCTTTCCTTCCCTGTCCCGTTCAGGCAGAGGGATGGAAACGGCGTCTCCGCCCAGGGTTACCGCCTGCCAGGGAAGCGCCTGCTTTTTGTCCGCCGCCAGAACGGGAATGGCTCCTTTCAGGGAAACGGACGTGGCCCGTGCATCCGGCAGGGAATCGGATGATAAATACATGTCCACCGTATAATCTTCCGTGCCGGCGGGGTCCGGGTAATGTGAGAAATTAATGCGCAGGCAGGGAAGAGCCTTTCCGGTGCTGTCGGTAGCCGTGAATGCATCGGAGGCCAGGGGAATGAGCGGAACATACCCCGCTTGAGGCGTGAGCCGGAAGGAAAAGGAAATGCCCGGGCGGTTTTTTCCCTGGGAAAGGGACATTCCCATGAAAAGGGCTTCCCATGGTCCTGTCTCCGGCTGCGCCTGCGCCGCGGGCAGGAATGCCAGGGACAGGAGAGCCGCGCGGCAAAAGTGCCATCTGCTTTTCATGCCGGGAGTTAACGGTTGGAGAGCAATTCCTTCATGTCCGGCAGGCGGAAATGAAGGGGAGGAAGTTCCGTGCCGTAGGCGGCCGACTTTTCTTTCCGCAGGTTTTCCGCTCTTTCTTCCAGAGTACGTGCGGCGTTGAGAATCTTGCGCACTTCCTGGCGTCCGCGGCCTATTTTGGAAGCGGCGCGTACAGGGTCGGGCGTCAGTTCGGGGCCTCCCTTGAGGTATTTTTCAAAATACTGCTGGTAGTGTTCCGCCAGTTCTCTTCCGCGGGCAAACAGTTTCCTGTCTTCCTCCACAAAGGCGACCAGGTCCGGGTCCACGTCCCTGGTGCTCAGGTCTGCAAGGTTTTCGTCCCGGTCCTTCAGTATTTTGGCCGCCTGTCGGCTGCTTTCCTCCAGGCCCGGAAGAGTCGGATTCTTCTTCAGCTTGAGGAGCCGTTCCGCCAGTGCGTCGCTTTTTTCGGAATATTCCGCATTGATATCGGCCACCTTTTTACAGTAGGAGACGGAGGGATCGCCGCAGGAAATCATCAGGAATGTCGCCAGCAGGGGAACTAGGCGGCGCATGCAGGTCAGGGGAGTCATGATTCTCTTTTAGCATTTCCTCAAACGGAAGCAAGAAGCTTTCGTGAAAATGAACGGGCCGGAACAATTGCGGAAGGAACTGACGAACAGCGGATTCCTTTCACGGTCGCTCTTTCTCTACCGGGAGCGGCAATTCCACCACGCCGCAGCTGGAACCGGGAACCAGCAGAATTTCCACTTCCAGGGGCAGTGTGGTGTCCGCCAGGAATCCCTCCGGAATGGAAATGCCGATGGGCTTGGAACTTTGCCCGGGGGCGACTTTCTGCGGGGCGAAAATGTCCAGCACGACACGCCCGTTCTGAAGCACGTTGAGCTTGCTGAAAGAAAAGGACTGCTCCTTGCACGTATTGTGCAGGGTCACGCCTTGGAGAGCTGCGGGGGCAAAGGGGCCGGGAACCGTGAATCTCAGGGTGGTGGAACTCCCCGCTTCCACGGGAAGGGGAAGCCAGCAGGCGGCAATGGCCGACTGGAGGTTCAGGCTGGACGTCAGGTAGCCGGAGCCGTTGAGGCGTTCCATCATCAGGCGGGAGAGTTCCGTGGAAACGGGCATTCCCCAGCCCTGGGAATACATCAGGGAAAGCAGGTACGCGGCTTCCGGGTCCCTGTACTGGAGCGCCATTCTCAAAAAGCGGGCGGCCTGGGCGTAATCCCTTCTGGCCAGGGGTGGCTGCTGGGGCAGTCCGGGGAAGTAGGAGGGAATGTCCATGAGCATGACGCCCAGATCCTTCATGGCCTCATAACAGCCTCCCGTGGCGGCCCGGTAAAGCCATTCCACGCCGTTTTCCGGTCTGGGGCCTCCGGGAAAATCCGGCGCCATCAGCGCCTTGGCCAGTGCATATTGGGCGACGGGATAGCCTTCCCTGGACAGTTGTTCCACCGCCGCCATGTTGTCCGCCGTCACTTTCAGGCGTTCCGCGGTTCTGCTGCGGCCGGATGCCGGGGAGGAAACCTGGCGCATCAGCTCCCGGTAGGCTGGGTCTTCTCGCAGGGATTCGTCCTGAATGGCCGGGGCCGCGATAATGCGGATTTTCGGGAAAGCCTCTTCCGTCCGGGCCGGGTCTCCCTTCAAACAGGCCATCTGCACGGGAACTGGCTGCTGGGCGGCCGTTTCAAAGGCATACGTGTACGTCCGGTCCGTGTACAGCAGGGGGAGGGCCGGGAAGAAAAACGTGGTGGTGGACTGGCCGGGAACCGTGAATGAGGGAATGGGGTTGAGGGAGCGGTCCACCAGGGCGCCGTTGGAATCGCGGATGGTCAGGTAGAGGTCCTCCCTGCCGTCCGGGGAAGAGGACATCTGAAGGTAAATGCAGGAAATGCGCAGCTCTTCCGGCAGGGGGGAAGGGAGGCTGGAGCTGCTGAGCATGCTGTCGTCCAGCCGGAGCTGGAACCGGGGCGTTTTCCGCTCTTCCAGGGAGGCGTCTTCCGCGATTCTCAGTTCCGGAATGCGGATGGAGGCCAGGTCCCGCGGAGGAATGGCCGGGAGTTTTTCCAGTCCGTTGGCGGCGGGCTGCTGGATAGCGTCCTTGATCGTGTTGATCGTCGTGCCCATGGGGGCCTGTTTCAGGTAATCCAGCAGGTAGAACGCCGCGGCGCCCGCCAGCAGCGTGCATGCGCTGCCCACCAACAGGTACATCAGCTGGCGGTTGCGCCTGATGGTGCGGGCGGAAAGCCTGCGGGCGGCGGAGGGAGTGCCCGTGGCCCTTCCGGAAGGAGTGTTTTTATCTGAACTTTTTGCAGCGCCCAGGTGGTGCGCCGGCCGGGCGCTGCTGATCTCCGCGCGGGTCAGCTGGATGGTGGCGGAGGATTCCTCCCCGGAAATGGAGCAGATGTCGTTGATCCACTCCCGTGCGTCCTGGTAGCGGCAGTTGATCTGCGGGGCCAGCGCCTTGTCCAGGGAAAGCAGGAACTGGCGGGAATACAGGCGCATCAGATGCGGATTGCTGTGCAGGGGCGGCATCGCGTCTTCCGCCAGCCGCACTTCCGCCCGTTCCGGAGGATGTCCGGTGAGCAGGGCGTAAAAGGTGGCCCCCACGGAATAAAGGTCGCTCCAGGGGCCTATGTTCGTCTTGCCCAGGGCCTGTTCCGGGGAGGAGTACCCCTGGGTGGTCAAAACAGTGGCGGTGTGCAGCTTCAGGGCATGCCGCGCCGCGCCGAAGTCGATGAGAACGGGCGTTCCCTCCTCCGTCAGCAGGATATTGCCGGGCTTGATGTCCCGGTGGTA
Source organism: Akkermansia sp. KLE1798 (assembly GCF_001580195.1). Classification (NCBI taxonomy): domain Bacteria; kingdom Pseudomonadati; phylum Verrucomicrobiota; class Verrucomicrobiia; order Verrucomicrobiales; family Akkermansiaceae; genus Akkermansia; species Akkermansia sp. KLE1798. The sequence goes on along the minus strand of NZ_KQ971086.1, from coordinate 7,113 downwards.
AATGTGGCTGGCGTGCAGGTATTCCAGAATGCGGAGCAGGCGGGTGAGCAGGCCCTTCAGTTCGTCTTCCGTGTAACGGTGGCCGGTGGTGTGGAGCTTTTCCCCCAAATAATCCAGGGACAGGCCCGTGATGTGCTCCATGGCGAAGTAGGCCGTGCCGTTGGCCTCGAACACGGACAGGATTCTGACGATGCCCGGGTGGTTCAGTTCCGCGAGGGTTTGGGCTTCGCTCAAAAAGCTTTTCAGGGCCCAGGTGTAATTCTCCAGGTCGTGTTCGTTGTTGGGCCTGATATGGCCGGTCAGCGGGTCGCGGTAGGAGCAGCTTGCCGGGAAATTCTCCTTGATCACCACGTTCCTGTTCAGGAACAGGTCTTTGGCCAGATAGGTAATGCCGAAGCCGCCGCTGCCCAGGACGCTGAGAACTTCATACTGCTCCAGCCGCGTGCCGGGAGCCAGCTCCCGCTGATAGACGAAAAACGCGCCCTTCTCCTCCGCATGGGGAAGCGGAGGCCTGCCGGGCAGAATCTCTTCCAGGCCTGTCGCCGGAGGGGGAGGCGGGGCTTGCCCTGTCGTCCCGGGCGCGGCGTCTGTCTGGCCTTCTTTTGCTGGCATGGGAAAAATTCGGGAAACGGAAACTGCGGGCATTTTCCTATGCCGCTCCCGGCAAGTCAAGGTGAATGCCTGTTCCGCCCCCGGAAGGCCGGAACGGTATTCAGGACTTGTGGCGCTTGACGAATTCCCGCGCCGCCTTCAGGTAGGCCTCCGCCGCCGGGCCGGAGGGGTCGTGCTCGAAAATGGTGTGGCCGAAGCTGGGCGCTTCGCCAAGCCTGATGGAACGGGGGATGACCGTCTTGTACAGCATTTTGGGGAGGTGCTGCCCCACCTGTTCGATCACCTGCCGGGAAAGGTTGGTGCGGCCGTCGTACATGGTCATCAGGACGCCTTCATGCCTGATGTGGGGATTGGCTCCGCTGGCGCAAATCTGCGCGGTCACGTGCAGAATCTTGGCAAGGCCTTCCAGCCCGAACCATTCGCACTGGAGGGGGGTGAGCACTTCGTCGCAGGCGGCCAGGGCGGAAGTCATCAGCACGCCCAGGGAGGGGGGCGTGTCCATGATGCAGTAATCGTAGGAACCGGATTTGCGCAGCGGGGCGAGCGTCTCCCGGAGCCTGGTCAGATGGTCGCCGGCCCGCGCCAGCTCTATCTCCACGCCGGCCAGGTCCATGGTGGAGGGAATAATGTCCAGCCGTTTTCTGCCGGAAGGCCGGATGCACTGTTCCGCAGGAATCTGGTGGAGCAGGGCGGGGTACAGGCTGGCCGTCTTCCGGGTGTCGATGCCCAGGCCGCTGGTGGCGTTGGCCTGCGGGTCCAGGTCAATGACGAGAATTTTCTTTTTCAGCTGGGCCAGGGCGGCGGCCAGGTTGATAGCCGTGGTGGTCTTTCCCACTCCCCCTTTCTGGTTGGCGATGGCGATGATTTTCATGAGGAAAACGGTGCAGCGACACGGTAGCACAATGCGCCCCCCTTTCAAACATTTTCCTGAGCGGGAGAACCCGGAAAGCCGCGGTCCGGGTGAGAGCCGTGCTGCGATGGTGCGGCCCCGCCGGGAGAAAAGGCCTTCTTCGTCAGGGAGCCGGAGGAGCGGGCGGACGTTCCGAGGAAAGAACGAGGCGGAACCCCAGGGCATCGTCCCGCGTGTTTTCCGGCAGCGGAGTGCGGATGCCGGTGGTGAGCTGCTTGGGACGGAAGGACAGGTAGCTGCCGCCGCGGGCCACGCCGTGGCTGCGTATGGGAAGGCTTTCCGGACCTCCGTAATTGTCGTCCACCCACTCCATCACGTTGCCTTCCAGGTCGTACAGGCCCAAGCGGTTGGGGGGGAACGACCTGACCGGGGCGGTATAGGGCTGCCCGTCCTCGTAATCCACGATCACGCGGGACGAGGGAAGATAAATCAGGGCGGACTGGTCAGCGAAATTGCCCGCTCCGTTCGGCGGGGGCCAGGAAGTCCCCCACGGGAACACCTCCCTGGAATGGTCATGCGGCAGCGTTTTTTCATACGGGGAGGCTCCCTTTTCCTCCCCGAGCTGCATCCAGGCGCTCCATTCCGCGTCTTTGGGCAGGCGGTAGGAATCATGCTGGTCAATCAGCCCCTGGGCGCGCTCCCTGTTGGTGAGCCATCTGGCAAAGGCCCGCGCGTCCTGCCTGCTCACGTTCACCACCGGATGGTCGTCTTCCTGGGGGAATCCCGGCTTGGCCGGGGCTTTGCGGCCCGTGGCTTTCAGGAACTGCTGGAAGTCCTTGACGCGCACTTCATGGGCCATTGCCAGAGTATTGTTCCCCGCAGGCACCAGGTCCATTCCCAGGCTGTTGGTCCAGGGGGAGCCGAACACCACGGACTTGTCCGGTTCAAGCTGGAGGGAAAGGTACAGGTCCTGGGGATCAAGCCCCCTGCGCCGCATCGTGGCGTGCCCCGGCAGCTTGATCTCAATCACGTAAGGCACCTGGTTGACATACTCCTCAATGGGGGTCCTGCCGATGAGCCTGTTGTTGAAAAACACGCTGGCTCCCGGCGGGTTGGTCGTGACGGTGATGGGAACCTGGAAAACGCGGGTGACGTTCAGGACGTACGTGTTCCGCCCGTCCGTCCGTCCGGAACCCTGAGGCCCCGGGTCCGCGCTGATGGAGAACTCCTTGCCCAGCAGCCCCTCCCGTTCGCACTTCTTGTTCAGCCACGCCAGGTACGCCGTAATGCCGTCCTGGGTCAGCAGGGCCAGATCCTTTTCCGGGTGGCCCGGCTGCACCTGCTGCCGCTGCATTTGAAAATTGCCCTGCTGCCTGTCTTCCTTCAGGAACTTGTTGAACAGGGCGGCCGTCAGGGGCGTCTCCGCCACGTGGCGCGTCTCCGCCGGAAGATAGGTAACGCCTTCCGTATCCTTCCAGGGCTGGCCGTCCGTGGGCGGATGGTACTCTTTCAGGACTCCTCCCAATGCCAGCGTGGAGCCTCCTGCAACAGTCCCCGTCTCCTCCTTGTCCGCAAATCCCGACTTCTTGATGGTGTACACGACGGTGGTGCCGGCAGGCAATTCGATGGGGCCGTAAGGCGTTTCATCCAGATAATTCCCGTCGGCGTCATAGACGGACGCCCCCGCCGGAGAACTGGTGACCAGCACGTACCCGTTCCTGGACTCTTCCTCCGGAGCGGACTGTTGGGAATGCGCTTCCGCAGGGGTGTCCGGTTCCTGTGCGTGCTGTTGTTCGTTGAGCCAGAGGACTCCCCAGTACGCCGTCAGGCCGCCGGCAATGGCGGCCCCCAGAAGCTGGAAGGTACGTTTGAACTTGCGGCGGTTTTTCTTTTGAAGCCGGAAGCGGGACGGAACTTCATACCCTCTCAGTGCGTCTATCTTTTCCGCCAGCTCCTCCGCGGAATCGATCGTGCATTCCTCCACGCGCGGTTCCGCGGCCTGGCAGATGATGGTATTGAACGCCTGCCACTTTTTCTGCACGGTGCCTGCCGGCAATTCATCCGGCAGTTCGGGAAAATCCATGCGGTCCTTCCCGGTGCTGATCTCATACAGGACTTTGGCCAGGGCATACACATCCGCCCTGCGGGTTCCGGGACCGTCCGGAGGAATGAACCCCTCCGTGCCGACAAAACTGCGCTGGTCCAGATGGGCCACCAGGCCGATGTCCGCCAGTTTGGGACGCCCGTTCACGAAAATGACGTTGGCGGGCTTGATGTCCCGGTGCGTCAGGTTCTTGCTGTGCAGGTACAGCAGCGCGTGGGCAAGCTGGCTGCCCACCTCCAGGCAGTAATCCAGGGGAAGGGGCTTGTTGCCGGAAAACTTCTTGTCCGTCTGGAGGGTGCGGGGAATATACTCGTCCGGGTTGATATGGACTCCCGTGCGGGCGTCGTCGCCCAGCTCCATCACGTAATAATAGAAGGGGGAGCCTTCGTCGTGGCGGCCCACATGCAGGATGTGCACCAGGCCCGGATGGTTGCGGGCGATGGGCTCGTATTGAAGAATGCCTTCAAACTCCCGGTTGAAGGTCCGTTCGTCCTCAAAATCCTCCCTCCAGACGATTTTGACGGCCCTCCATGCGCCCGTCAGGGCTTTTGCCAGCCAGACCTCTCCATACGCTCCGCTGCCGATCTGGCGAACCACTTCATGGTCCGGGATGGAAGGGGTGGGACGCACCACCCGTTTCACGGGCAGTGTCGGCAGGTTGCCGCCGGGCACGGGTGATGCGTCCGAAGTCATGAGCGGGCCGGGAAATCAGGAAATGACGCCCAGGTTCTTGCCCACCTTGCAGAAGGCTTCAATCGCCTTGTCCAGCTGTTCGCGGGTGTGGGCGGCGGAAATCTGGGTGCGGATGCGTGCCTGCCCCTTGGGCACGACGGGGTAGAAGAAGCCTACGGCATACACGCCTTCGTCCAGGAGCTGTGCGGAAAACTGCTGGGACAGGACGGCATCCCCCAGCATCACCGGGGAAATCGGGTGGTCCTTGCCGCCGATGGTGAAGCCGGCGCCGGTCATCGCGTCGCGGAAATATTTGGTATTGGCTTCCACGCGGTCGCGCGCTTCCGTGGAACCTTCCAGAAGGTCCAGCACCTTGATGGACGCGGCCACGATCGCCGGGGCCACGCTGTTGGAAAACAGATAGGGGCGCGCCTTCTGGCGCAGGACGTCCACCACTTCCTTCGGGCCGGAAACGTAGCCGCCGGACGCGCCGCCCAGGGCTTTGCCGAGTGTCCCCGTCGTGATGTCTATCTTGCCGAACAGGCCGCGGTATTCATGCGTGCCGCGTCCCCTCCTGCCCAGGAAGCCCGTGGCGTGGCAGTCGTCGAAATGGACGATGGCGTTGTACTTGGCCGCCAGTTTGTGAATCTTGTCAAGCTGGGCAATGATGCCGTCCATGGAAAAGACGCCGTCCGTGGAAATCAGCTTGATGCGGGCGCCGGCGGCGTCCGCCTCCTGCAGCTTGGCTTCCAGGTCCGCCATGTCGTTGTTGGCGTAGCGGAAGCGCTTGGCCTTGCAGAGGCGCACCCCGTCGATGATGGAGGCATGGTTCAGGGAATCGGAAATGATGGCGTCGTCCGCGGTCAGCAGCCCTTCGAACAGGCCGCCGTTGGCGTCAAAGCAGGAGGGGAACAGAATCGTGTCTTCCGTGCCCAGGAATTCGGAAAGGCGTTCCTCCAGCTGGCGGTGCAGGGTCTGGGTGCCGCAGATGAACCGGACGGACGCCATGCCGAACCCCCACTGGTCAATCGCCTTCTTGGCCGCTTCCATCACTTCCGGATTATTGGCCAGGCCCAGGTAATTGTTGGCGCACATGTTGATGACGGAACGGCCGTCTTTCAGCGTTACCTGGGAATACTGCTGGGAGGCGATAAAGCGTTCTTCCTTGTACAGGCCTTCTTCGCGCAGGCCGTTCAGCGTGGTCGTCAGGATATTCTTGAACTCGGGGGTATACATGTCAAATAATGGATGAATTGAAACAGTCAGCAAATAAAGGGGCAGGAGACTGCGCCATTGCTCCCGCACCCATACCACAAAAGGCCCGGAAGGAAAAGCTTAAAGAAGCGGTTCGCCGAAATGTCCGGGCAAACGGCGGCGCGCCTGGCGGATGGCGCCGTATTTCTGGTTCAACGGTCTTTCCACGAGAACATAAAAGGCATGGAACTGATGGTTCCGGGCCAGGCGGAAAGCCGTTGCCGAGGTGCCTTCCGGGAAGTCCCCTTCGGAAGAAAAAGCGGAGGATTTTTTCTGAAAAAAAGCCGGGGTAAACAAAACCGCCTCTTCGCTCCGCTTTCCGGGTAGCAACCTTGCTGATTCGTCAAACCTGTTGAACAAAAACATTCATACCTGCCATGAAACTATCCTCCCTATATGCATGGTGTTTGAGCGCCGCCGGGTGCGCCTCCCTGCTGCATGCCCAGTCCGTGAACCAATTCCCGGACAGCGGCCCTGAAACCAGCCTGGATTCCCTCTGGGCGGCGACGGGCCATATGCAGGCTTTCTCCGACGCCATCGACTCCCAGATGGGCGTGTACCGTTTTCAGGACGGCAATCAATCGCGCTTCTGGTTCAGCGGCATGGGAAGCTTCGGAGATGCCAGCGTCAGGAACGGGCATCCCGCCTTCGACTATTCGGCCGGCGGCGGAGCCCTGGGCTACGACTACTGTACATCCGGAAACGGACGGGGCGGGCTGCTCGGCCTGGCCCTGGGCTTTATGTCCGGCACCCAGAACATCAAGGAAATGGCGGACCATCCCTCCGGATTTCTGGAAGGCGACAAATTCGACCAGGATACGATGATGGTCAACGTTTACGGAGCCCTGTACAGGCAGACCGGAAGAAAATCCCATCTTCTTCTGTCCATGAACATGGGATTCGGCAACACGGACAACAAATGCGCCCACCACGGCATGAACTACGAAGACTCCACGTGGGATACGGAAACCTGGAATGTGGCGTTGTCGGCCGCATGGCGCTACGAATTCTCCAGATCATTCAGCATCACGCCTTTCGCCAGGATGAGCTATGTGCATGCCTCCAACAAGGTGAAAAAGGATGACTATGACGACGGAGGCTATGACTCTTCCTGGTGGTGGGACGACGATGATGAATACTGGAGAAGGGACTCCAGGTGGGAAAACCGCGGATCGTTCGACAATCTGGCTCTTGAAGTGGGAGTGACGCTGGAACACGCCATCCGTTTCTCCAACGGCATGATGTGGACCAACGCCGTTTCCGGCAGCTACTGCCCGGACATATGGCGCAACAATCCCCACCACACCTTCAACGATACCTGGTGGGACGGCGACACCGTGTACGAGTCCCGGTACAGGGGCAGCGGATACGCTCCGGCCCGCCAGGCCTTCAAGGCCAAATTCCTGTCGCGCTTCGTGCGCAGTGAAAACCTCTCCATTTATGCCTCCTATCAGGCCTGTTTCCGGGAATCCTACACGGAACACCGGGCGGCGCTGGGCGTAGCCGTGGTCTTCTGATGTCTTCCGCGCCCCTCATCGTGGTGATGGAGGGGCGCGGAATGCCGGTTGCTGATGCCGGGGACTCGGTGGGGAAAGAGGGGAAAGAGGGGAAAGAGGGGAAA
>NZ_KQ971085.1:0-4729 GCF_001580195.1 Akkermansia sp. KLE1798 | reverse complement strand
ACCAGTTCCGCATTGACGATAGGGGAAGCCAACCTTTCCATCAGCGGTGGAACGTTCAATAATGCCTCCATTTATGCGGGCGGTCGAAAGGTCAACGGCACTTCCCTGACCACGGCCCTGGCCCATGTGACGATTGAGGGCGACACGGCCACATTTGAGGGTACGACGTCTATTTCCGGCCAGGGCCAGGGGGACGTGGTGACCAGGAGCGTGTTGAACCTCAACGGGGTGACCAGGGCTGACATGTTTACCAACGCGGCCATTACGGGCTTTGACGAAATCTCCGCGGGGGACGGGACGGACGCGGTGATTGCCAACGCGACGGTGCTGGACGGACGCGCCGCCTTTACCAAGAGCGGCACGGGCAAGCTCACGCTCTCCACGGCCACGGGCTACACCAACGCACTGACGGTCTCCGCCGGGGAGCTTCACTTCGGTCTGGCCGATGGCGTTGCCTTTGGCAGCTCCATCACCCTGGGCGCCGGGGCGCGTCTCACTTCGGCCGGGAGCATGACCCTCTCTGCGGCCTCGGGCCTGACGCTGGACCTCACGGGCATGGGTTCCTCGAGCGCCGCGCTCGTCCAGTCGGGCGGCACGCTCTCCTTCAATGCGGCCGGCACGCTCACGCTGACCATCAGCGGCGTGGACCAGACGATGGAAAACGACTACAAGCTCATCACCGCGGACAACTTCGGCACGCTGACGGCCAACAGCTTCCACTTCGACCCTTCGGGCCTCTCGGGCGACTACACCTACGCGCTGGAACTCACGGGCAACACGCTCTACCTGCGCGTCAAGGCGCTGGGAGAAGCCCTCAACTGGAACGGCGGAGCGGCGGGCACCTGGATGGCCGCGGGAGGCGGGGACATCTGGCTGGACAAGGACAGCACGGCCGTGGCCTACGACGGCACGAAGGCGGCCAGCTTTGAAAACCTGACCGGCGTCACCACCTCCACGGTCACCATCAGCGGGGATGTCAGCTCGCCGCGCATCACGGTCAACAACACGCAAGGGACGGAAGGAACCGCCTACCTCTTCTCGGGAGACGGAGCCATTGTGGACGGCACGGGCGCCACAGAACTGGTCAAGCGCGGCACGGGCGAGCTGACCATTGAAAACACCGGCACCAACACCTTCTCCGGAGGTACCACCATCATCGATGGGACCCTCAACCTCAACACCGCCCAGGGGCTGGGCACGGGTACGGTCACCCTCAACGGAGGCCGGCTGGTGCTCAACGTCACCGACGCCGACACTCCGGGCCTGGTTGCCACCAACGCGCTGGTCTTTGGCGGGGGCGCCTTCGTGTACGGCACGGGAGCCTCCCAGGACATCTCCGGCCTCATTGACGCGGCCAACAGCACGGAAGCCGTGCGCATCGACACCAACGGCAACGACATCTCCTGGGCCTCCTACAGCCAGGAACTGGGCAACGCGGCCCTCGTCAAGCTGGGCGGCGGCAGCCTGGACATCTCCGTCACCGCGGCATCCCAGGACACCACCACCTACACGGGAGCCATCAGCGTCACGGAAGGCCAGCTCACCTACAACATCACCCTGCCCGCGGGCTCCCAGGCCACGCGGGTGTGGAGCGGTGCCCTCTCCATCGCGCAGGGGGCCGCCCTGCAATTCAACGAAGCGCGCGCCGTCAACAGAACCACGGTGCTCACCCTCTCGGGAGCCATCAGCGGAGCCGGGGACCTCATCCTGGGAGACAAGGAAGCCCCCACCAACCCCGGCGGTGGGCGCTACCAGGTCAGCGGCAGCAACACCGGCTTCACGGGCACCTTCAAGCTGGTGGGCAACGGCACCAACACGGACTGGAACGAAGTGGGCTTCTCCAACGCCCAAGCCGTGGGAGGAGCCAGCCTGGAACTTGACGGGCGGGGCTTCTTTGTGGGCGGGGGCGACCCGGTAGGGGCCGACATCCACGTCACCGCGGCCGGAGGCTGGATCAACGGCAACTCCAACCAGACCCTCACTCTCTCCGGAGCCCTGACAGGTGAAACGGGAGCCAACCTGGGCCTGCCCGCCGGAGCGGGAGCTAATCCTACACTCACTGTGGTCTTCACGGGTGATCTGACCGGTTATGAAGGCACGCTGCACTCCGGCCAGGGACTTGGGACTCTGGCCCTGGGCGCGGGCGGTGCGGCCACCACGCTGGCAAGCGGGGAATTCATCCAGGCCGCCTCGCTGGGCGGGGCGGGCACCTTCCGGGTCAACTACAGCGGCACGGGCAAGGACCTGCTCTATGCGGGCGACATCATCGACACGGCCAAACTCGACGTCCAGGGCAGCGACAAGCTGGTGCTGACGGGAGCCAACACCAGCACGGGCGGCATGAGCATCGCCCAGAACTCGACCGTCCAGCTGGGAGACGGCAGCGGGGCCAACGCCGCCTGGGCCGGAACCATCAGCGGAGCGGGCAACCTGGTGGTCAACACCACGGGTACCTTCCTGGTGGGCGACAGGGCCAACAACCTGACCGGCACGCTCACGCTGGCCAGGGGAACGCTGGACCTGGACAATGCCGCGGCCGCCACCAACATCCTCATCCAATCCGGGGCGCTGAGCCAGGCGGGCGCCTACGCGGGAAATGCCGCCAACCGCGTCCATGTGGGAGCCGTGGCCAACTCGGGCAACATCGCCCTGGGCGGCCTGGACGCCTCCCAACTGGGCACGGTGGCCACGACCACCGCGGGAACCCAGCTCACCGGACTCAAGGCGGGCAGCACGTGGACAGTCAGCGGCGCCGACAATACGCTGGCGGTCAGTGCGGACAACCTCTCCGGCACCCCCTTCACGGGCACGGGCAGCCTCATCCAGTTTGACGGGGCCTCCGGCTCCATCGCCTTTGCGGAGGGCTCCACGCTCACGCTGGACCTCACCTCCGTGGCCGACGCCATGAAAACGGCCGGGGGCACGCTGGAAATCCTGCTGACCAACGGAACCATCACGGCGGAGCTGGCCGCCCTCAAAACCCACATTACCTCCAATCCGCTCTTCAGCGCGTTGGGCTTTGGCATCGTGGACGCGGACGGGGGCAACATCGTCATCTCCGGAGACACGGACCTCATCTACGTAGCCTCCGTGGACGGCACGGGCAGCGCGGATGCGCCCGTCAAAAACCAGGAACTCAACTTCTACCAGGCGGTCATCGTCAACGAAGACCTCTACGTGGAATCCGACGGGACCATGGTCATCAAAAACCTCACGGCCCCGGGAAGCGGAACCGGGCAGCAGGGCACGGGCAACCTCATCGTCACCAACACGGCGGACAACAAGGGAAGCATCGAGCTGCAAAACAACCTCTTCGACGGACCCACGGGAGTGGACACCAGCTTTGCGGGGGACATCACCGGCCTCAACGGGGCGGCGGCCAACACGGACCTGGTCAAGACGGGAGCCAACAAGCTCACGCTGACGGGAACGGTCAGCCTGGCCGGGGACATCATCGCCCAGCAGGGCGTCCTCCAGCTCGACGGCACGGCCGATGTGGAAACCCTGCGGCTTGACTCGGCGAATGAAGGAGCCCCGGCGTCCATCGGTATTGGTGGAAACACCACGGCCCAAACGCTGGCAGCCGGCACCTACGGCGGCACGCTGGACATCGGCACTTCCGGCACGCTCACCCTCACGGGGGCCACGGCGGCCCTGGGCAACACCGCCATCACCGGCAGCGGCACGCTGAAGCTGGCCCAAGGCTCCTCGCTGGAACTGGCAGCCAGCAGCTCTGTGGACGGAGTGCTGCTGGAGCTGGACGGCCAGCTCACCGCCAACAGCGACGGAAACGTCAGCGGCCTCACGGGAGCGGGAGCCCTCACGCTCAACGGGCACAACTTCACGGTCAACGCGGCCCAGGGAGCCGCCCACGTCTATGAAGGCTCGCTGGGAGAAGGAACGCTGACCGTCACCGGCAGCGGCTCCCAGACGCTGCGCGCCTCCGGGGCGGACACGGACCTCAACATCGACGGAGGCAACCTCGTCCTGCAGGGCAAGGCGGACACCGACGGGGCGGCGCTCAGTTACGCCGCGCTGGAAAACCGGGGCCATCTGACCATCCAGGCCAGCGACAACGCCATTAGCGCCCTCAACACCACCCTGAAGGTGGACGGGGCCACCTTTGGCAGCAACTCCACCACCACCTTCACGCTCAACTCCGACGGGAACCTGACGGAAAGCTTCATCCAGTCCTCCGGCAGCATCGTGGTGGAAAACGGAGCCTCCTTCCACGTCACCACACTGCCGGGAATCAACATCACCTGGAACCCGGGCAACCCGATGGAACTCTCGCTGATGGAACTCACTGGAACGGGAGACATCACGCTGGGGGACAACACGCTCACGGTAGGGGGCCTCTTCCTCACCTACTACAAAAACGCCCACCTGGTGCATGAAGGCAACAAAATCCTGCTCAAGGCCGAGGAACAAACCGACAACCCCTACGCGGCCCTGGCGGACACGGCCAACTCGCTGGCCGGGGCCAACCTGGTGTGGGGAGCGGCGCGTTCCGGCCAGGTGGACCAATACCTCACCGGCTTCCTCTCGGCCATCAACGACGATTTGATCAACAACCCCGGGGCGGTATCGCGCAAAATGGCCGCGGCGGCCGGTTCCACGGTCACCAGCCTCTCCATGGCCCAGAGGGACGCGCTGCGCGACCAGATGAGCTGGCTGCGCAACCGCACCAACCAGATGGGCGTCAACCCCGCCTACATCAACGAAGACC
>NZ_KQ971084.1:0-916 GCF_001580195.1 Akkermansia sp. KLE1798 | reverse complement strand
AAGCCGGCCGCGGCAGTGACAGTGAGAGCCTGCCCCTTGTCCATGGGGAGCCTCCAGCCGGTGTAGATGAGCCCCATATTGGTATTCTGCCGGTTGGTGGCCTGGTATTCCCTGCTGATGTTTTTGCCGGAGGTGTAGCCGTAGGCAACACCTCCCAGCCAATGTTGGCCGAGCCTGTAGTCTCCCCCCACGGCAAAGCCCCCGCCCTGGTAGTCGAACCCTTCAATGCCGCCCTTGGTTCTCTGCATCTGGAAATCTCCCAGTCCGCTGGTCCAGACATTGCTCTTGAGGGGTGAGAGGAAGCGCGCCGTATCCAGGTGTTCCAGTCCCGTACCGGTGAAGGAACGCAGGGAGGCTGCGGAGGAAAGCATGGAGTTGGCGATGTTGCTGCCCTGGAGCTCCGCAATGACGCCTTCTTCAACGATATTGCCGGTGGTAAAGACAAGGGCGCCTTCGTCGTTGAGCTCCCAGTTCATTTCCAGAACGAGGTTCATGCCCTGGTCATTCCACATGGAGACCCTGTGGTCTCCGGTTTCTTGAAGAATGCCTCCGAAAGAGTCCGCCGTGATGGTCAGGACGGTTTCTCCCGGGGTCACAGCGGAAGAAGGTGCATAGACATTTACCTGGTTGGCGGAGGCGGAGCCTGCGGCGGTGATGGAGGCGGGCTCTCCGCTCAGGGTGAGATCAAGCGTCAGGGTTTTCAGGGAAACATTGCCGGAAGCGGAGAGGGAGGTTTGGCGTCCCATGGTCAGCGTTCCGCCTTCCTGGACGTAGTTGACCAGTTGCAGAGCGGCCCTCTGGTCCAGGCGGACAGTGCCGTTGTACTGGAAGGCGTCCCCGGTGAGGGTGGAGGTGTAATTGGCGGCATTGTCCGAGTCTGCATAATCCCTGCCGGAGAAGAGGATTTCCCCCTGGC